>CANQGE010000010.1 GCA_947601495.1 uncultured Clostridia bacterium
TTTTAAAATTTTTGGTAGTTTAAAACTACCGCTTGGTTTCTCTTAAAGGATATTTATTGTTTACTTTTCAATGTACTCTTTTTTCTTGGTTCACATTTCCTGTGAACATTCATTATTTTAACACTCTTAAATTTAATTGTCAACACTTTTTTAAAAAATATTTTAAGTTATTTTTTAAATTTTTTTAAGCAACTAAAATTATCCTCAAATTGCTTTTATTTTGTAGCAAATTCTATAAGTAGTTCAATAATAATTTTAAGAAAATAAAATTTGAAAAACAGCATATAAAAAGTGATATTTTATAAAAATACCACTTTTACCTTAACTTAATTTTTCATTTTCAAAATAATCTATTTCATTTTATATTTATTTTACAGCATCTTCAAAACCTTTTCTTTTTCGTGAATCTTTAGAGTCATCTTCTTTGCCATCTTTTCTTTTTTCAACAGCAGTTCTTCCTATTTCATATAATTGTGCTAAAGTTTCATTTCTGCAACCTTTAAATTTATCTAAGCTCATACATAAAAAGCTATTAAATTCACTTATGTCAATAGGCTCTACTTTAAAGTTATCTAATTGACTCTCTAATCTTGAAAAATTTCTAAAAAATTTCTCAGTTAAATTGTATTGAATTCTGTCTGTTTCTTCTTCTGTTTTAGCATTACTGTATCTGCCATATCTTCCAACTAAAAAGTCTGGTGCTTTTATTGATTTTATGCCTGCTCCTTCAAGCATTCCCATAAAGATTCCTAAACTTGCTATAAAGCTTGGAGTTACTTCATTTCTATATTCTTTAACTCCTGTGTTTACACCATTTATTGCTTTTTGCATTTTAGCTCCATATTCTTCATCGCTTGATGTTTCCATTCTTTGAATTCCATAAATATATGCAAGTTTCTCTCCAAATCTATTTTGTGTAATTCCATATCTAATCCATGGCAAGTTATATATATGTTTTCCATCTGTAAGTGATAAATGCATAATATATGGCGTTTCAAATCCATAGTCATCTTGACATCTTTGTGCCATAACCATACTTCCTCCAAAATTTCCAATTGGAGTTAATTCGTCAAATTCTGAAAAAGTTTGGTCTTTAATAAAATTTGTATATCTTAAAATAAATTTTTCTGGATTTTGGAAATCTGAAGCAGTTGCATTTTTCCATATATTAAATAAGAAATATCTATCTGTATGTCTATCATCAAGTGTAGTTGATTTTATATCTGTGTATTTTATAGCATCTAAATATTTTTTCAAATTTCTTTCAAAAACATCTATGTCATTTATAATTATTTCTGGCATATATTCTTCATGAATTCTTGGTACAATCGTAACTCTTTTTCCAGATCTTTGTACAAAAGCATGTCTATCTTCACCCTTGATTCCCTGTTCTCTAGCTTTTTCTTTATCTACTCCTAAGCTTTTTTTAAAATTGGTTATAACTTGTTCAGCTAAAACATTTTTCATAAAATATTTATCCTTTCTTATAAAATTAGTAAAATTTTTAGGTCTCTGTTTTTCCATTATAACACAATTTCTCTCAAAATTCAACTCTAGATAGCATTATAAGAGTTTTTTGTCGAATTTGATAAAATATTTTATTATTCTTTCATATCTATATTATAGTATTTGTTCCTACAATATTTTTTTGCTAAGCCTCCTTCACTTGTCTCTCTATAGTGGCTTTGCAAGTCTTTTCCAGTTTCATACATTGTTTCAACTACAACATCAAAAGATACTTTTCTATCATCTGATAACATCATTGCTAAACTACTTGATTCTAATGCTCTCATTGCCCCAATTGCATTTCTTTCTATACATGGAATTTGTACATATCCATATATTGGGTCACAAGTTAATCCTAAATGATGTTCCATTGCAATTTCTGATGCATTTTCAATTTTTTTAATGCTTCCACCAAGCAAATATGTTGCGCCAGCTGATGCCATTGAACATGCTGTTCCTATTTCTGCTTGACAACCACATTCAGCACCACTTATTGAAGCATTTGTTTTAACAAAATTTCCAATTACTCCTGCCACAGCTAACGCTTTTATAATTTTACTATCTTCAAAATTATATTTTTCCTTCATATAATATAGTACTGCTGGTAATACTCCAGAAGCACCACATGTTGGAGCAGTAACTATAATTCCTCCACTTGCATTTTCTTCACTTGTTGCATAAGCATATGCACTTACTAATCTATTTTGTTTTGTAACTTCATCTTCATTTTCAATATGTTTTTCAAATAATTTTTTTGCTCTTTTTTCTAAATGCAATTTTCCATGCATAATTCCTTCTGTTTTTAAACCTTTTTGAATAGTTTTTTGCATTGAATTCCAAACTTCTTGTAAATAATCATTTATTGAATCTCCTTCAACTTTGCAAACATAATCATATAAATCGCAATTATTTTCTTCGCAATATTTTTCTATTTCACCAAAACTTTCTTCTTTATATATATTCTCAAATTCAAGTTCTTTTTTATTTTCTATTTGGAAAGTTCCACCACCTACCGAATAAACTCTCCATTTTGCAATTTCTTCATTATTTTTAATTGCAAAAATATCGAAAGTATTTGGGTGAACTTCACATTTATAATCTGTGTCAAATATAATTTCTGTTTCATACTCTTTTAAAGTTTCTTCTATTATATAGTCTGTTAAATGTCCTTTACCTGTTAGGGCTAAAGAGCCATATAATATTACTTTAAATTTATCTGCTTCTGGATATTTATTTTTAAAAATTTCAACAGCTCTCTTTGGTCCCATTGTATGTGAACTTGATGGTCCATTTCCTATTTTATATAATTCTTTTAAAGATTGCATATTTTTTTCCTAGAATATTTAATATTCTTTTCTCCTTTTATAATTTTAAAGTTGTTTCTAATGCTAATTTTATCATTTCATTCATTGAATTTTGTCTTTGCTCTGCAGTTAATTCTTCACTTGTACATAAAGAATCTGAAACTGTTAATAAGCAAGCTGCATTTTTTCCCAAATGCTTTGCTGTGAAAAATAATGCAAAACTTTCCATTTCTGAACCCATTAAATTATATTCTTTTGGAAGTCTATTTAAAAATTGTTGAGGGTCATCTAAGTATGGATCAAAACATTCTGTACATGCCATATTTCCCTTTACATATTTTTGATTTAACTCTTTTGCTGTTTCTTCTATTTTTTCATTTAAATAAGAAGATGATTGAACCATATGACTTTCAGTTCCTGTCATATTTTTTGCAAAATTTCCTTCTGTATATGCATTATCTACTAAAACTATATCTAAAACTTTTAAATAATCTACATGTCCTCCGCAAGAACCTATTCTAATAATGTTTTCTACTCCGTAAAATTTATATAATTCATAAGAATAAATTCCTATACTTGGCATTCCCATTCCAGATGCCATTACTGTTATTTCTTTTCCTTTATATTTTCCTGTAAAAGCATACATACTTCTTACGCTATTTACTAACTTATAATCTTCTAAAAAGTTTTCTGCAATATATTTTGCTCTCATTGGGTCTCCTGGCATTAAAACCGTTTTTGCTATTTCTCCTAACTTTGCTTCATTATGAACTGCCATATTTAAAACCTCCTTACATTAATTTCAAATTGATTATAACATGCAAGTTTTAGTATTGCAAACTATAATTATTAACTAGTGATTTATAATTTTTTATTGTTAAATAAATTTTTTATTAGCTAATAAATTTTTTCTTCTAATAAATATTTTACTGTTATGCTTATATATTGTTTTATTTCATGACTTGGCGAAAGCAATCTTCTTTTTTAAAAATAATCAAAATGAAGATTGCTCCAATCGCCCTCCGCTTACGCTTCGGTTGGTCGCTTACGCGTCATTCATAAAACAATATATAATCATAGCAGTAAAATACTGTACAAATTATAGATTATAATTTATAATTCGTAAATCACAACTTACAATTCACAGCCTATAATTTATAAGTCATAAATTACTGCTTACAACTCACAGTTTATAATTTACAAGTTACAACTTCTTATAAAATTAAATAATGAACTCAAAATACTAATCTCTAGCATTTCAAGTTCATTTTAAATTTACTTATGCTGTTTTTAAATCTAAACGTAGCTTATCTGCTATCATTGCTATAAATTCTGAATTTGTTGGCTTGCCTTTATTAGAATTTACAGTATATCCAAATATGCTTTCAACAGTTTCTATTTGTCCTCTATTCCATGCCACTTCTATAGCATGTCTAATTGCACGTTCAACTCTTGAAGGTGTTGTTTTATATTTCTTAGCTAAATCTGGATAAAGTTGTTTAGTTATTTGATTAATAACTTCAATATTATTTACTACCATCATTATTCCATCTCTTAAATATTGATATCCTTTTATATGTGCTGGAACTCCGATTTCATGAATGATGTTTGTAACTTTTATTTCTAAAATTTCTTCTTTTGTAGCTTGATTATTAATATTTATATAATTTGGTTTTATATCTTTTATAACTACTGGTTTGTTTAATTGTTTAGGTTGTGGAACATTAACTAACTCTCTTATTCTTTTCATTAAAACATCCATCTTAAAAGGTTTTAGAATATAATATTGTGCTCCTAAATTTATAGCTTGTGTTGTAACTGTGTCTTGTCCAACAGCTGATAACATAATGCAAATAGGCAATTCAACATTTGAAGATATTAGCTTTTCTAAAACTCCCAATCCATCTAAATGTGGCATAATAACATCTAATAATACCACTTGTGGTCTTTCCATTATTATTTTATTATAGGCCTCTTGCCCATCTTTAGCTGTTGCAACTATTTCTACATCTTCTTGTGTATTAAAATATGTAATTAATGTAGAAACAAATTCTAAATTGTCATCTGCTATAAGAATTTTGATTTTTTCGTTCAAAATTTTCCCTCCTTAAAAAATTTCTGTAAATATTTACAAAACGAATTATATTATTTAAAATTTTTTAATGCAACGATTTTTGTTCATTTTAGAAAAGTTTCGAACATCATCATTCTACAAAATTCGACAAACATTTTTCACAAAAAAATAAATATGATATTTAAATATTGTAATTTTAAATATCATATTATTTTACAAAAAATGACAACTTATAAATTTCTATTTATATATTTTTCTTTTACTATAGTTATATTTTTTATTTCAAAATTTAAATCTTGTTTAGTTTTAATTTTTTCAAGTTCTTCTTTTGGTATATCTACTATGCAATCTATATTTTCATTATATTCTGCTTCTATAAAATCTATATTTTGTTGTTTTAAATAATATTTAAATTTATCTAAATCTTGATATGATATTGTTATTTTTGCTCTTACTCCTAGCTCTTTTAAAACTTCTCCTGCTTCCTTTAAAGCCTCTTTAAAAGACAATGTATATGCTCTAACTAATCCCCCTGTACCTAAAAGTATTCCTCCAAAGTATCTAGTAACTACTACTAACACATTATATAGTTTTTGAGAATTAATTATATTAAGCATTGGACTTCCTGCTGTTCCAGATGGTTCGCCATCATCACTAAAACGATTTATTTCTCCCTCTTCTGAAAAAATACTATATGCAAAACAATTGTGTTTAGCATCATAATATTTTCTTTTCACTTCTTTTATTTTTTCTTCAGCTTCTTGCACGCTTTCAACATAAAAAACATTTGCTATAAACTTTGATTTTTTCTCTATTATTTCAGCAGAGCTATTCTGAGAAATACTTTTAAACATAATTTTCTAGTTTAATCAACCATATAAAAGCTGATTAATCCTTCCTTTTAATCTTTTTAATTTCTTATTGGGTTTGAAATTAATTAATAATTTATTAAAGTCTAATTAATTTGAAGTCCAGCAGTATATCCAGTAGAATAAGCTATTTGCAAATTAAATCCACCAGTATATGCATCTATATCTATAATTTCTCCTGCAAAATATAATCCTTTCACTAACTTTGATTCCATAGTTTTAGGATTTATTTCTTTTGTAGATATTCCACCTGCTGTTACTATTGCCTCTTCAACAGGTCTAAAACCTTCTATGTTTATTTCAAAATTTTTAAGTAAATTAATTAAATTTTGTCTCTCACCTTTTGTAATTTCATTTACTTTTTTATTTGGATTTATTTTAGATAGTTCAATAATTGGATTTATCATTTTCTTTGGCAATAATTTATCTAAGCTATTTTTGAATTCTTTATTTTTAAATTCTTCAAAATCTCTTATTATTCTTTTGTCTAATTCTTCAGGTAGCAGAGCTGGTTTTAAATCTATAATTAATTTAATTTTGTTTTCTAATAAAAGTCTATTAACATCCCTATATCTTAAAAGATGAGCTGAACTGCTTAATACTGTGGGGCCACTTACTCCAAAATGTGTAAATAGTAATTCTCCAAAATCTTCATATATTTTTTTATTCTTTTCTGTATCTTTTATTACCATTTTAATATTCTTAAGCGATAAACCTTGTAAACTTTGACACAAGTATTTATCTGCTATTAATGGAACTAAAGAGCCTTTTATGCTTTCTATGGTGTGTCCTAAATTTTTTGCCATTTTATATCCATCTCCTGTAGAACCAGTAAGTGGATAGCTTTTTCCACCAGTTGCTAATATTATTTTATCTGCTTCTAATTTTTCTCCAGATAGTAATAAAACTCCTTTTGCAGTGTCATTTTGAACAAGTATTTTTTCTACTTTCTCGTTAAGTTTTATTTCGATATTTTTATATTTTTTAAGTTCTTTAATAAAGCAATTTAAAACATCTTGTGCTCTATCGGTAACTGGAAATATTCTGTTTCCTCTCTCTTCTTTTACTTTAAGTCCATTGCTTTCTATTAAATTTATAATATCTTTATTAGTAAAATTTTGAAAAGCACTATATAAAAACTTTCCATTACCAGGAACATTTTTTATAAAATCATTAATATCTAATGAGCTTGTGATATTGCATCTGCCTTTTCCTGTAATTAAAAGTTTTTTTCCTAATATATTGTTTTTTTCAATTAATATTATTTCATTTTTTCCATTTTTAGCTGAAGAAACTGCTGACATTATTCCAGCAGGTCCTCCACCAATTATTATTATTTTCATTAATTATTTCCTTCAATTTCTGTACAATATACAGTTTCTACTTCTTCAAGTAAGTATTTTCCTACAAAACTTGGAGAATAATATGTTTCTAATTCATAGCTTGGAACAACAATTTCTTCTCCTTTGCTATTTACTACTCCCCACTTACCTTCTTGATAAACACCTGCAAATCCATATTCATTAAGCTCTGTAACTACATCATATTTAGCATTAACTACAATATTTCCTTCTTTATCTGTAAATCCCCATTTTCCATCTTCTGCTTGATATGAATATAGTTTTAAATCATCAAAAACTTCTGTGTTTTTAACTATGTTTCCTTTTTTATCTATATATTTTAAGTCATTTTTTGAATATACTGATATGTAGTTTTCATTTACACTTTCAACTACACCATCTGTCATTGTTAATGTTTTTTCAAAATTTTCAGAATATATATCTACTTCATTTCCTTTTCTTGCTTCTAATGCTCTAGCATTTTCTAATAAAATTATATTATCATATTCTGCTGGAACTTCATCACCTGTATAGATATTTAATACTCCTGATTTTCCTTCTTCATTAGTAAAAATGAAGAAATTGTCAAATGCATAACTTATATATGTATATTTATTATCTATTTGTACATCTTTACTTATGATGCTATAATATCCTTGCTCATTTTGAGCTATGAAAAATGCTGGATTTCCAGTTTCTAAAATGCTTACATAATTGTTTGTATTTACTAAGTTTCCATGTAAGTCATATAGTCTTGATTCATCTGCTTTTTTTACAGAAATATAATTTCCTGCAACTGAAAAACTTTCATATTCTGTTTTCAAAATTTCTTTTCCATTTTCATCTAAAAAGCCATATTTACCATTTTTATTTACAGCAAAAATTTTTGAATTTGTATAAAAATTTATTCCTTGATATTTTGGTTTTACAATTATTTTTTCATTTTTAATAATTCCTTTTTTACCTTTATCCATAAAAATTAAGTAAATATCATCTTTATAATCTACTACTCTACTTATAGATTCGTATTTTGGTTCTATTAATACTTTTCCTTTATAGTCTATGTATCCATACATAATTCCTGTTTTTGTTTTTTCTGAAATTATATATCCTTCTCTTTCATAAGAACCATTTTCAGAAGAATATTCATCTCCTTTAACAGAATTATATTTTATATCAACTATTGTTTTTCCTTCAGAATCTAAAACTCCATATAATCCATCTTTCTTTACTAATATACATCCTGGTTTATTTGCTAAACTAGAAACTTCATCATATATTGCATCTGTTAATTTTTTTTCAGAGTAATCTACTAATCCGTATTTTCCATTTTCTTCATAAGAAAGAACATTTTTTTCCATTTCCATAGTAGTATCTGATATGTTTATTGGAATTACACTATTAAAGTCTTTAAAAATATCTTGTCCATTTTTATTTAAAACTGTATATTCTTCTTCACTTTTGAAGCAGAAGAATACATCTTTTGATTGATTAGGTATATATATTTGTGAATATTTATTATCAATAATTTTTTCACCATCTCTATTTATAATTCCTACTTTCTCATCTGGTGAATATACTGCAAAATATTCATAAGGATCTTGTTTAATTGTTTCAACTGGTTTTTCTTTATTTTTATTTAAAAAAATTATTACACCTACTACTAAAATTATAAGAATTACAAGAATTATTATAATTTTAAATTTACTATTTTCTTTAAAATTCATAAGACCTTACTCTCCTAATCAAAATACATTAGATTTTATGCATTTTCTGTCATTATTGGAACTACTTGTTTTTTACGAGAAACAACACCTTTTAATAAAGCTGTGTTATTTTCTAGTTTTACTCCGTAAGATTTTTCTACAAGTGATGCTGATTTTCCTAATGCTATTACTTGTGAATTGCTATTTACTATATCTGTAATTAAAAGCATAAATAAGTCTAAATTTTCTTCAGCTATTATTTCATTCATTCTATCTTCTAAATCTTTTTTCATTTTCATAACATCTGAAATATCTGCTGTATTTACTTGATTTACAATAGCTTTTACATTTTTAAAATCTATTTTTTTAGCATCTAAATGTAAAATTTCATCTATGCTAAAAGAAGATAAATCTGTTCCTGCTTTTAACATTTCTAATCCATAGCTTTCTGCATTTATTCCAGATATTTTTGATAATTCTTCAACTGCTTTTTTGTCATCTTCTGTTGTTGTTGGTGATTTTAATAAAAGAGTATCTGAAATAATTGCTGATAGCATTAAGCTTGCTATAGTTTTATCTATTGTGAAACCATTTTCTTTATATAGCTTGTACATAACTGTTTCAGTACATCCGACTGGTTCTGCTCTATAGAAAAGTGGATATGCTGTTTCTAAAGCAAGTTTGTGATGATCTACAACTTTTAAAATATTTACATTATTTAAATTATCTATTGATTCACTTGGACTATTGTGATCTACTAAAATAACATTTGCCCCATCTTCTACGTTTTCAATTAATTCTGGTGCTTCTATTTTTAAATAATTTAAAACATATTCTGTTTCTTTGTTTACATTTCCTAGTCTGCATGCTTTTGCTTCTGCATTTCCTAATTTTCTTTCAAAATCTGCCATTACCAAACTTGAAGTAATTGAATCTGTATCTGGATTTTTATGTCCAAAAATATAAGTTTTTCCCATTTTTTATTTCTCCGTTTCTTTTAAAATTTGTAGTTATATTATAACAATTTGTTCTAAAAATCAATATCTTTCACATAGTATTTACAAATTCATTTTTCCTTATTTCAATTTCTTTAAATTTGTATTATAATAGTGCCATAGCAAAATTTTAAGAGGTTTTTAATGAACGATAGATATAATCATCTAAATACATATTTAAAAGAAAAATTTGGAGAAAGAACTTTAAAAATTTGTATAGATGCTGGATTTACTTGTCCAAATCGCGATGGAACAAAATCAAGTTCTGGTTGCATTTTTTGCACTGGACAAGGTTCTGGAGAGCATATAAAAAAATTCATTTTAAATAATTCTAACAAGTCTTTTGCTATAAATAATTCTTTGGAAAATCAAATTCAGAATATAAAATTTCAAATTGATACTTACTTTAATTCTTATAAATCAAAAAGGGCAAATAAATTTATTGCATATTTTCAAAATTTTACAAATACTTATGACACTATTCAAAATTTAAAATTAAAATATGATTCTGTTTTAGAATATGATAAAATTGTAGCTCTAGATATAGCCACTCGTCCTGATTGCATAAATGAAGATATTTGCAAATTAATTGCTTCTTATAAAAACAAGCTTTATGTTTTTGTTGAGCTTGGACTTCAAACTTCAAATGATTCCACTGGCAAATTAATAAATAGATGTTATTCTTCAAATGATTTTACAAACGCTATTCAACTTTTAAATAAGTATAATATTGATGTGGTAACTCACATAATGATTGGTCTTCCAAATGAAAGTTCTGATGATTTAAAAAATACTGTAAATTTTTTAAATTTGCATAATATTCAAGGATTAAAAATTCATTCTACATACATTACTGTAAATACTGCTTTAGAAAAAATGTATATTCAAAATGAATATAAACCAATTACTTTAGATTATTACATAGAGCAAGTATGCTTCGTTTTAACACATATAAATCCAAGCATTATAATTCATAAGCTTTCTGGAGATGCTCCAAAAGATTTGCTTGTTGCTCCAGAATGGAATAGTCATAAAAAGTGGATTTTAAATGGAATAGATAAATATATGAAAATTAATGATTTATATCAAGGAAAATATTTTAATTTAGGAGGTTTTTATGGAAATAGTAGATAGGTATGATAAAAAAAGATTTCCACTAAACAAAACTAGTGAAAGACATGATAAAGTTCCTGGTGAGTACAGACTTTCTGTTCATGTTTGGATTATTAATAGTAAGGGTGAATTTCTATTACAAAAAAGAAGTCCTAAAAAGAAAAAATACCCTAATTGCTGGGCTATGCATGGCGGAGGAGTTGATACTGGAGAAAACACCGTTGAGGCTGGAATTAGAGAATGTTATGAAGAAATTGGCGTTACATTAGATGAAGATGATTTTGAATTTCTTCTATCATTTAGGCATGATCCTCTTGCATTTGTTGATGTATACCTTGCTAGAAAAGATGTTGAGTTAAAAGATTTGGTATTAGAGCCTAAAGAAGTTTGTGATGCAAAATGGTATACTATGGATGAAATGGAAGCTATGGTTAAAAATGGTGAAATGGCTTCAATTGTTTGCAATTATTTTGATATGTTTAAAAAAGAAATGCATAATGAATTATAATTTTTTAATCTTGGCTATAAAAAAACCTTCATATAATTCATTTGGGCACACACAAAGTGTGCCTTTTATTTTTGTTGGTAGAATTTGCAAGGTTTCTATTCCGTCGAATTTAATTGGAACAATCTCTATTTTTGCTTCCTTCATAACTTTTGAAATTATTTCTTCATTTTCCGCACTTAAAATAGAACAAGTTGAATATACCATTTCTTGTCCCTTTTTTAATATTTTTATAGCTTTTTTTAGAAGACTATATTGTGATTTTGTAGATTTTTCAATAAGTTTTTCTGTAAAATATTTTCCTAAATTTTTATCATATATATTTAAAGTTCCACTTCCACTACATGGTGCATCTAATAAAATTTGGTCAAAAGAGAAAAAGTCATCAATTTGCCTAGAATCCTTTTGCATAATATAAACACAAGTTGCACCTTGCTTTTGTACATTATATTTTAACTTTTCTATTCTTACATTATTCATTTCACAAGCTGTAATATGTGATTTATTGTTTGTTAAAGCTGCGATTTGAGTTGTTTTTCCGCCTGGAGCTGCTGTCATATCTAAAATATCTGTGTTTTCTTTTGGAGATAATATAATAGGTGGCAACATTGAAGATAAACTTTGAAGATATATTTCTCCATTTTTATAAATATCTAAATTTTCTATACTTTCTTCTTTTGCATTAGATAATATAAAAGCTTCTTTGCTCCATTTTACTTTTTCATATTTTATATTATTTTCTTCTAGAACTTTTTCTATATTTGAAATATTAGATTTTAAAGTATTAACTCTAAAAGTAACTTTTCTTTCTTTACTATACCCTTCTAATATTTTTTCTACATCTTCACTGCTATATTGATTATTTAAATAATTTATTAAAAAACTTGGTATATTTTCTTCTATAAACATATTTTACCTCTTATATTTAATTTATATCATAATAATATATTATTTTTTTATTTTAAGCTCTTTAAAAGGGAAAAGCCGAAGACCTGTAATATCTCCGACCCTGCCCGTCAGTTGTCAAGCTTTCCCTTCACCAGCCTGTAAAGGAGCGGATAAACCAATTCGAGTTCATCAAGCATCTGCCTAACTTCTTCGGCGGTTTTTCCTTCCAGCTTTGCGATTTCTTCGATGTCGTAACCCTCAAGCAATTGAGATGCCATTCGGCCTATTCGCATAAGCCTTTTCAGGGTTTCTTCATCGTATTCTCGTTTTTTCGGCATGTTCTCACCTCCAATGAAGAACAGTTCTTAGGGTGATAGCTGGTGAATATATGTCACAAAGACATTTTTATTTTAACATATTTTTTATGATTTTACTAGTAGTTTTATATTTCTATTCTTAATTTTTCACCCGTAAAAATCAAATTTACATTTTGTATATCATTAAGTTTAGCAATTTCCTTAATAGTAGTTTTAAATTTTATAGCAAGTTTGCTTAAAGTATCTCCTTTTTTTACTGTATAAATAATATGATTACAATCATATAAATTATCATCTTGCATATTACTATTTATAGGTACTATTATTTTTTGATTAGGAAAAATAAGATTAGGATTACTAATATTATTTAAAGATACTAATTCTTTTACTGTTGTGCCATATTTACGAGCAATTTGGCTTAAAGTATTTCCTTTTTTAACAACATATGTAGTATCTTTACTAGGACTTTGTGGATTTTCTTTTTCTGGAACTTCTGATTCTGGCTTTTCCGCTTCAGGAGTTTCTGGAATTTCTGCATTATTTGATAAAAGTATATTTTCTGTAAATTTATCTCTATCAACTAATCCTTCAATTCCATTTACTTTTCCACTGCTTGTATATTGAAATCCATCCCAAACTTCCCAATTAGTACTTCTTGGCACCTCTACCCCATATTCTGCAATCCAAAGTGGATATTTTAGAGCTAAATTTTTTCCAAAAACATTTTTTGCATTTGATGCATCGCTATATATTATTACTTCTTTTCCCGTAAGCTCTATTACTCTTTGCAGAAATGCTTCTGAAATATTATTAATTTGTTCTATGTTTAAATTTCCAAATTGTTCAAAATCCATTGCCAGCTTACAATCTGGTACAGTATTAGAAATTGTTGAAACGAAAAAGTCTGCTTGTTTTATTGCCTCTTCTTCACTTCTAGCTGTTAAAAAATGATAAAAGCCAACTTGAAGTCCATTCGCTTTTGCATTCTCATAATTTATTTTAAAATAAGCATCAACAATGTTATTTCCTTGACTAGATTTTATATATACAATATTTATTCCATTTGCTTTTACTTCGCTATAATTAATATAACCCTGCCAATTACTAACATCTATACCATTATAAATTGTACTGCTTGATGCTACTGTAGCAAGTACACTAACTGGTAAAAACATTAATATTAGCAAGGTTATACTTAAAATTTTTAATTTCATTTTTATCACCTCCAATCTCTTTTTATAGTATGATTGAAGGTTTTGCTGTGAAACTTGTTTATTATTTCTTATCTTATTTCTAATATCTATTTCGTTCCAAAAATTCTATCTCCTGCATCTCCTAAACCTGGAACAATATATCCATTTTCATTTAATTTTTCATCAATTGATGTTGTATAAATATCTACATCTGGATGAACTTCTTGCATTCTTTTTATTCCTTCTGGTGCTGCTATTATACATAAGAATTTTAATTTTTTTGCTCCACTTTCTTTTAAACTTGTAATAGCATCTATTCCTGAGCCACCTGTTGCAAGCATTGGATCTAATACTATTACTTCTCTTTTATCTAAATCTTTTGGTGTTTTATAATAATATTTTACTGGTTTTAAAGTTTCTTCATTTCTATACATTCCAATATGACCTATTTTTGCATTTGGCATTACTTTTATAAGACCATCTAGCATTCCTGTTCCAGCTCTTAATATTGGTATAAAAGCATATTTATCTTCATCTAATTTTTTTCCTGTCATCTTGCAAATTGGCGTTTCTATTTCTTTATTCTCAAGTTTTGCATCTTTCATTGCCTCATAGCAAAGTAAAGTAGATAGCTCTCCAATAATTTCTCTAAATTCTTTTGTTCCTGTTTTTTTATCTCTTAGTATTGTTAATTTGTGTTCAACTAATGGATGATTTAGTTTGATAACTGCCATTTTTAATACCATTCTTATAATAAATATAAGCCTTTCTTTTTATAAAATTTTAAATTAAAATCCTATTCTTTTCTTTGACTCTTCAGCTTTTATTTCTGATACGTCCTCTTCTTCGAATGTAAGTAGTCTTTCCATATCTGTAACTTCTCTTGTTTTTCTTGCATGTTCTATAATAATTTTTTGAACTAAATTTTCTACAAATCTACCATTACCAAAATTTTCTACTTCTTTTGCATTTTTTAAAATATTTTCAACTTTAGCTCTTGCTTGTTTACTTGATTTAAAGCCTTTATCTTTAACTTTTTTATCATAAATTTTTAATAGTTCTTCTAAAGAATAATCTTCAAAGTTTATTTCATATCCAACTCTAGATTTTAATCCAGGGTTTAAATCTCTAAATCTTCTCATTTCTTCAGTATATCCAGCAAATATTATTATAAGTCTTCCTTGATAATCTTCCATTGCCTTTAAAAGAGTTGCTACACATTCTGCAGAATAACTTGCATTTGTTCCATTATGCTCCATTATTGCATAGGCTTCATCTATAAATAGAACTCCATCTAATGCACTTTCAATTACTGCTTGCGTTTTTGGACCTGTTTGTCCTAAAAACTCACCAATCAAATCTTGTGATTGAACTTCAACTAGTTTATTATTTTTTATATATCCTAAATTATAATAAATTTCTGCTAATAATCTTGCCACTGTTGTTTTTCCAGTTCCTGCATTTCCTTTAAAAATCATATGCATATTAAAATCTGGAACACGATTTAATTTTTTGTTTAATTCTATAATTGAAACAAATCCGTCTAATGTTTCTTTTACTTTTTCAAGTCCTATTAAAGAATTCATTTCTTCTAAAATTTCATCAACAGTACGAGCTTTGTCTTTTTTAGTTTCATTATATATTTCAACATCTCTATTTGTTATAATTTTAAGATTATTTTCGTCTTCACAGTTTCCTGCATGTGTTACAACTAATCTATCAAATAAATTCATAACAAATCTAGCATTTCCAAAGTTTCTTCCAATTTTGTTTTTCATAATGATTTTTTCTATTTTAGAAATTACTCCATCTTCTAAAGTAAATTCATTTTCTTTTACTTCATTATTAAAAATTTGAACTAATTCTTTTTGTGAAAAATCTGGAAATTCTAATTCATAACCTATTCTTGACATTAATCCTTGGTTGCAATTTATAAAATCGTTCATTTCTTTAGTGTAGCCTGCAAATATTACTATTAGTCTATTTTTATATAAATCCATTGCTCTACATATTGTTGCCATACACTCTGCTGGATAATTTGAAGTATTTCCACCTTTACTTGCCATAATAGTATGAGCTTCATCAATAAATAAAACTCCATCTAATGCACTATCTATTATTGCTTGAGTTTTTGGTGCAGTTTCTCCTAGGTGACTTCCAATTAAATCTTTACTACTAACTTCAATTATTTTATTTTCACTAACAAATCCCAATTGATAGAAAAGTTCTGCAAGAAGTCTTGCTATTGTAGTTTTTCCTGTTCCAGAATTACCCTTAAATATCATATTAAGATTAGCAAAGCCTTCTACATTAATTTTTTTGCTGTAATCTAAATATTTTAAAAGCTCATTTATTTTATCTTTAACATCTGCTAGACCTACCAAAGAGTTGATATCTTTCATTATTTCTTTTATTTCTCTTGCATCGTCTTTTTTTGGCACGTCTTTCTTTTCAAAAGAATTATTTATACTTAAAAGTTTAAATTTGTTAAATACAATTTCATAATAAAGTTTATCTATGTAAGCATATTCATCCATTGTTTCCGGATTATATGTGTTTTCAATATACTTTTCTAAGTCATCTAAAAACTCTTTATTTGGTTTCATTATATTATTTAATTTTTGAACTATTTTGTCTTTAATAATTTGAGAGCTGAAACCATCTATGTATATTTTTTTATTTATTACAGAGCTTTCTATTGAAGGATGCTTTTGAGTTACATCTTTAAAAACATCTTCACATTCAACAAATATACTAATAGATTTAGGATTTCTTGAATTATATTTTTCTATTGCAGTTAATAATCCTTCTAATCTATACTCATTTAAATTTTTGGTTTTTCCTAAATTTTCAAAAATTAAAAGGTCATTTTTAGAATACATTGATTCTACTTGCATAATCATATCACAAGAATCTTTTGTTCTTTTAACTAACATTTCTGTATCTACCCACAAAGTTGGTTTGTTTGTTATGTAATTAAAAGTTCTAGCATATTTGCTTATAATATTAATTACTTTGTCTGATATAATATTATTTTTTGTATATAGTGCAATATTAAAATGAATGTATGGTAAGTCTTCATTAAAATAATAGTTTCTTATATATGTAAGAATTGATATAATTTCTTCTTTTTCCTTATCTCCACACTCTAATTCTTGAACAGCATGTACATATTGATTATAATAAGAAACTCTAAATTCACTTTCTTTAAATTCTCTTTTTTCAAGTATTTTATTTATTAATTCTTGTTCTGATAAATTATTTTGTGAGCATAAATATCTAATATAAACAGCAAGTTCAATTGGAGATTTATCAAAAATATATGAGAAATTGCTTTCAAATTTTACTTCTTTTACATCAAATGTTTTTTCTATTCCTTTGTTTGAAAAATAATCATTTAAATTATTGAAAAATGAATTGTTTTTCACGTTATAATCTATAGTTTTATATGTTATTTTTTCATCATTAATGCTTTCTATCATAATACTGTTTGAAACAAGTATCATTTCTGCTCCAACAACATCTATTGAATTATTTATATAAGTATTTACCACATTAGCAATTGAATCTATTAAGTAATCATCACTTACATAATTGTGAGGTCTTTCATTACTTAACATATCATATACTCTTCTTAGATTAAATTTATTATCTACAGCACATTTATTTATATATGCAACTAATTTAAATGGACATGAATTACAATTAGCACTACAGTATGTGCATTTTGCTCTTAAACTTGTTTCTAAATTATTCAAATTTAATCTCCAAGTATTTCTATACTCACTTAACGTATATCCTATATAAGTTAAAAATATTTTTTCTAGCAAATTATCTGAATCATCAAAATTTTTAGCACATAGTTTTAAATATGATAAATCTAATATATTAGTAGGTTTAGTAATTTCTTTATCATTTTCTACAATAGTTTCATTAATCATAGAATATGTTAATAGATTTGTGTCATAAATATATTTTACTAAGCTAATTTCTTTTTTTGTAAGTTTTTCTTTTAGAAATAAAATAAAATTCTCTGTTTCGTCCATTTAAACCTCTTTTCTTTTAATCTTTTGAATATTAAAAATTATTTTCAATAGCTTCTGTAATTGCTCTTATATAGCTTTCTTTTTCATCTCTTATAATGTTTAAATCATTTTTTATATATCCCAGCTCAATTTGATAACATTCAATTCCTTGATTTGAATTATAATATTCATTTTTTGAATAAGCTTTATTTCTTCCATCAACATAAGCACCTGTAGCAATTCCACCAACTTCTCTTATAGTATATAAATATGGTGTATCTAAACTTATGTTATATGGTTCATATCCCTTTTTATTTGCTGTGCTTTCAAGTTCTTTTATTACAGATTTTGTATAATTTCTCACATAAACTCCATCTGCTTCTTTAAAAGAATTATTATTTGAATAATTAATACTTGAATATTCTTTTATTTTTGTTGCCATTTCTTTTGCAAAATCTAAGTTTGATTTACTTGGAGAATAAATTTCAAATCCGTTTAATCCTCTAACTCCATTATTTATGTGGAAAGAAATCATAAGCTTTGCTTTCGACTTACATGCAATTGTTATTCTTCCATTTTCATCATACATATTTGTTTCTGTAAAAGTACTGCTGTTTTCATCATCTCTAGTTAGTTTAACTTTGTATCCTGATTTTTCTAAACTTTCTTTTAAACTTTTTGCATAGTCTAAAGCTACATCTGCTTCTGTAATAGGTCCAGCATTTTCGCCTTGATCTTTTCCACCGTGTCCTGCGTCTATAATTATATCATATATATCATCAGGAAGGTTTGTATCTTGTAAATTTATTTTTAAAAAATTATAATTTTCATTATTAATTTCTTCTTTTAAAAATTCTATATTTGCTTTTCTATTTTTTCCATCTTTTGTTGTTGTGTAATATTCAATATTTCCATAGTTTGAAGTATTAATAAAAGAATAATATTTTGGTTCTGCACTATTATTTAATTTAAGTCTTAGTAAACAATAATATTCTTTATTTTCTAAGTTATCTATTATGATTCCTGAATTTATTTCTATATCTGAAGAAAATTTTAATTTACCATCTTCTAAATTATAGTTTAAAGTATATTCTTCTTCATATTCACCGCCATCTGTTATTACTAATTTTGCACCTTCAAAATTATCTTTGCTAATATTGTTTACTTCACCACTTAAATTTAAAGCTCGCCCATAAGTATAAATTTCTGTTACATTAGCTAATCTTGTTTGTACTCGATTAATAATATTTAGCTCACTTTCTTCTTTTTTCATTTCTGGTATTTGTTTCTTTACAGTTATTGAAATGCCAAAGCAAATACCTATAATTACTAATATTATTATTACAAGCTTAAATACTTTATTTATCATAAGTTTTAACTCCGTCCATTTTATTTATTATACGAGTTTTCCAATTAAATCATAGTTTTCTCTTGCAGAAATTATTTCGCACTTAATAAATTCCCCTTGCTTTACTTTTCCATTATTTTTTATAAAAATAGTGCCATCTTCATTTGGAATATCCATATAACTTCTTGCACATATGTATTCATTATTCTCTGAAAAGCCATCAACTAATGCTTCATAAACTCTTCCAATTTTTTCTTCTAATTTTATTTTAGAAATTTTTTCTTGCATTTTCATTATTTTATCATATCTTGCTTGTTTTGTTTTATAATGAACCTGCTCTTTTATTTTTGAAGCTGGTGTTCCGTCTTCTTTTGAATATTTAAACACGCCTAGTTTTTCAAATTTTGTTTCACTAATAAATTCATATAATTCGAAAAAGTCCTCTTCTGTTTCACCAGGAAATCCAACTATCATTGTTGTTCTAATTATTACATCTGGAATTTCTTTTCTTATTTTTTCTATTATATTTTTAATAGAATTGCTATCACTTTTTCTGTTCATTCTTTTTAGAACTTTATTTGAAAAGTGTTGAAGTGGAATATCAAAATATTTACAAATTTTATCATTATTTTTTACAACTTCTATAAGTTCATCTGTTATACTTTCAGGGTATGCATATAAAAATCTAATCCACCTAATTCCATCTATTTTACAAAGCTCTTTAAGAAGTTCTGGAAGTTTTAGTTCTCCATAAATATCTATTCCATATTTAGTTGTATCTTGTGCTATAACGATTATTTCTTTAATTCCACTATTAGCAAGAAGCTTTGCTTCTTCTAAAATGTCTTCCATTTTTCTACTAACATATGGCCCTCTAATATATGGAATTGCACAATATGTACATCTATTGCTACATCCTTCTGCAATTTTTAAATATGCAGTTGTGTTTCCTGTTGAAACAACTCTTTCTAAATAATCTAATGTATTTGCAGACTTTGTTTGTTTATTTATAAGCGTTGATATTTTTTCCCACAAGTTATCATATTCATCTATGCTTAAAAACAAGTCTACTTCTGGAAGGGCCTTTTCTAATTCTTTTTTATATCTTTGAACTAAACATCCCATAGCAATTAAAAATTTACAGTTACCTGCTTTTTTATATTCTGCCATTTCTAATATGCAATTAATTGCTTCTTGTTTTGCAGATTCTATAAAACCACATGTGTTTATAATAATAATTTCAGCTTCTTTAGGATTATTTACTATTTCAAATTTTTCTTTTTTAAATATTCCTATACACATTTCTGTATCTACTAGATTTTTACTACAACCGAAGTGATACAAATCCTACTTTCATAATTTTTTCCTTTTAAAAATATTTAGGTTTTTTAAGGATTCCTATAACCTTTATTTAAGATTCTTTTTTGCTGTTTATATGTTTTCTAGTTAATTCCATTAAGTTTAATTTGGTAAATTCTTCCACCTGAACTTTTGATCTATCTTTTTTAGAATTTTTAATTATTTCATCAATAACTGCTTTTTTGTTTTCTTCTTTATGCATATCTATAAAATCTATTATAATAATTCCGCTTATGTCACGAAGTCTTAATTGTTTACAAATTTCTTTTGCAGCCTCTAAGTTCACAGTTAAAATTGTTTCTTCAACATCTTTTTTTCCTATAAACTTTCCAGAGTTAACATCAATTGCAACTAGTGCTTCTGTTTTATCTATTGTTATAAATCCACCGCTTTTAAGCCAAACCTTATTTGTTTCTAAGGCTCGCAATTGCTTTTTAAAAGAATATTTTTCTAATATTTCATTATCTATTTCAATATTTACTTTTGCATTTATTTCGTTTAAAATATTTTTTACTAAATCTAAATTTTCTTCTTCTTTTAAAACAATTTTGTCAAGATTATTATCTACTAAATCTATTAATGTTTTTTTCAAAATTCCACCTTTATCATATATTTTTTGTGGAATTTTATCTACACTTATAGATTGTATCTCATTCCATCGTTTTACGCATTTTTCTATATCTTTCTTTATTTCTGTTTCACTTCTGTTTTCTGATGTAGTTCTAATAATTGCTCCAGTATTTTTAGGCAAATACTTTTCAGCAATTTTTTTAAGTCTTTCTTTTTCTTTCTCATCTTCTATTTTTTGAGAAACTGTTATAAATGTTGCATTAGGCATAAATACTATAAATCTACTAGTTAAACTAATATGCGTTGAAAGTCTAGGCCCTTTTTTGTCAACAGCTTCTCTTTTTACTTCTACAATAATTGGATCTCCTGGTTTTATTAATTTATTAATTGGCACTTCTTCTTCCACAGTTTCTTTTGTTATATCAACTTTAGGAAGAATATCTTTTGCATGAATAAATGCTGTTCTTTTTTCTCCAATGTTAACAAAAGCAGATTGAAGTCCAACTAACACATTTTGAACTTTTCCTACATAAATATTTCCTTCGATTGTTTTATTGTTTTCATCTTCTTCGTAAAATTCAACAAGTTCTTCATTTTCTAGAAGTGCTATTTCTTTTTTATTTTGATTATTAAAAATTATTAATTCTTTCATTTAAACATCTTTCTTTAATTAAATTTATTCATAGCTGAATCTACATTGTTTTTAATAATTTCAATAACAGCCTCTTTTGCTTTTTCAACGCCTTTGTTTAAATTTTCTAATTCCTCTTCTGGAACATATCCTATAACATAAGAAATCATATCTGTATTTTCTTTTGGCTTTCCAATTCCAATTCTTATTCTAGTAAATTCTTCTGTATGTAAATTGTTTACAACAGATTTCATTCCATTATGACTTCCTGCTGAACCGTTTTTTCTAATTCTAATTTTTCCTGGTTCTATATCAACATCATCATATATAACAATAAGATTTTCTAATGGAATTTTGTAAAAGTTTATTACTTCAATAATAGATTCTCCGCTTAAATTCATAAAGGTTTGTGGTTTTAGTAATATTACTTTTTCATTTTCTATTGTTCCACTACCTATCAATCCTTTAAACTTTGACTTATTAACTTCTATTTCATATTTTTCAGATAGTTTATTTATAACATTAAAACCCATATTGTGTCTTGTTTTTGAATAATCACTTTCTGGATTTCCTAAACCTACAATTAAATACATAAATTTTATCTCCTCTAAACTTCTTTTATTATAAAGCAAAATTCGTAAAAAGACAATATATATCCTTTGGTTTAAGTTACAAAAAAATAAATGTAAACTTTTTATTTACATTTATTTTAATCATTTCTTATTAATAATTGTTTTAAAATTGTAAATGACTTTTGTCATTTAATACTAATATATCAAATTTTCCTTGTTCATCATCATATTCCACAATGTTTAGTGATGTATTTTTTTGACTATATTCTTCTCTTAAATCTGAAAATGGAACCTTTGTTATTTGCCTTAAAAATGATTCTATTGCAACACCATGTGAGCAAATTAAAACTGTTTTTCCAGCATTTTCATGAACAATATCTAACATTTTTTTATATACTCTTTTAGCAACATCTTCCATAGATTCCTGCTCTGGTATATCTTTTATTTCATTTATTTCATTTTGTACTTGCTTTATTTTTGGATTTATTTTATTTACTTCTTCCCATGTTTTTCCATCATAAATTCCAAAATATATTTCGCATAAATCTTCATCTTCTATAATTTTCAAATTATTTAAATCTGCTAATTTTTGAATAGTTTTTCTAGTTCTTCCAGATGTACTGCTATATGCAACATCAAATTTTACTTTACTTAATTTCTTAGTTAATCTTTCTACAAGCTCTTTTCCCTCATCTGTTAGTTCATAGTCGCATCTACCAGTTAATCTTTTTTCTATGTTTCCTACTGTTTGAGTGTGCCTTACTATATATAATTTTGTTTTCATATTATTTCTCCTCTATTTTAAACTATTTTTATAGACAAAAAAAGTTGCATTTTTATATAATGCAACTTTTTTACTATTAGTTATCGAATTTAAATAATTTCTTCTTTTCATCATCAATGCTTGAAGCTGCAACACTAGGTTCTACTTCTGGAATATTAACTTGTTTACCAAAACCTGTTTCCTGATTAGTTTCTTCTTGAACAGTAGCTACAGGTATTACTTTAGGATTATTTACTATAACATTTGGTTCTCCTTCAGTAAATACATATTGTCTCTTAGGTATTACAGGTGAAAAAGTTTTATCCTTCATTGATTTTAAAACAGCATCTAATCTCATAGGAATACTATAAGTTTCATTTTTTATAAAACTCATAAGATAAGGTTGTAATCTTTCTGGTGTTTCTTCATATAATTTCATAAGATAATACATTACTAAATACATATCTGTACATCTTTTTAAATTAGGAGTAGACATTATACTACCCTCTCTGTTTCTGTAATAAACATAAATAGGATATTCTCCATATTTTAATGTTTCTGCTAATATTGCTGCTTTGATTGAATATACCATATCTTCATAATACATTCCACCAATAAATTTTATATCATTTTTATTTAAAAACTCTCTTCTCCAAACTTTACTTGCAACAGGAAAATGCATGTCGCATACTATTCTAGCTTCTCTTGTTGAGTTTTCTGCTGTTGGTATGTAAGATTTATTACTTCCACCAACATATTGAACACCAAAATAAGTTACGTCTGCACCATCTTTTCCTAATGTTTTGTCAATATTTTTTAAGGTTTCTTTATTATATAATGTGTCATCACCATCTAGGTAAACTATGTATTCTCCTACAGCTTTTTCTACTGCAATATTTCTTGATATACTTGGACCTGAATTTTTTTCGTTAGCTATTACTTTTACTCTTGGATCTTCTTTCTCAAATTTTCTTAAAACTTTTAAAGTATCATCTGTTGAACAATCGTCTACAACGATTAATTCAAAATTTTTATATGTTTGCATTAATATACTTTCTATTGATGTATGTACTATTTTTTCTAAGTTATATGCACATACTATAACGCTAAATCTAATATTTTTCGATTCATCCATAAATTCCTCCTATAAATACCTTTTCGATATTTAATTATTTTTCAATATAATCATATTCACATGTTCTTAGTAATCTGTTCATAATTGCTAGTCCCATGCCTTCCTTTTTCAAGCCTTCGATAAGTATTATTTCAGGTTTTATTTCATCTGCTTGCCTCAAAGCTGAGAAAATGTTTCTTGCTATTTCTTCATAGTTATATTGTGAACCTACACTAATAAATCTTCCTTCTGATACAAGAAGCTGATCTTCATGTTCTTTAAATCCAACTATAACTACGTTTCCTTTGTATTCTTTTACATACTTTTTTAAATAGAAAATTTGATCCAAATCATCCTTACAGTATATAAGTTTGCATTTTGTGTTTGGAGAATAATGTTTATATTTCATTCCTGGGCTTTCTACTTTAGCAGAATAATCGACTTTTTTGAAAACATTGCCATCTATTATAACATTGCCTACTACTTCGTCTATTTCTTCTGGTGTAATTGCTCCTGGTCTTAAAATAATTGGAATTTCATTAACAACTTTTACAACAGTGGATTCTAAACCTATTCTGGTTGGTCCTCCATCTACAATAGCAGAAACTTTGCCTTCAAGCTCTTTTCTAATATCTTTAATATTAGTTCCACTTGGCTTTCCGGATATATTTGCACTTGGTGCCGCTACTGGAACTCCTGCATAAGTTATTATACCTCTTGCAATTATATTATCTGGTATTCTAATTGCTACTGTATTTTGTCCTGCCGTAACAATATCTGGAATAACATCTTTCTTTTCTAATATAAGTGTAAAAGGTCCTGGCATGAAATTGTCAATTAATTTTTGTTCAACTTCGGTAATATTTTGAGCAATATCTTCAATTTTTCTCTTATCTGCCAAATGAACTATGATTGGGTTGTCTGATGGTCTTCCTTTTGCTATGAATATTTTTCCAACTGCATTTTCATCTAGTGCGTTCGCACCAATTCCATATACTGTTTCTGTTGGAAATATTACTAGCTCTCCATTTTTTATTAAGTTACATACTACTTTTAACTCATCAGTATTAGTCTTATCTTCCCAATTATAATACATATAAATAACCTCAGTGTATATTATACCATATTTTAACAACAAATGTCAATTCTTACGGGTATACATAATTCTTAATATTTCATTTTTAGTAAATTAAAAGTATCCTACCACTGATAGTAGGATACTTTTTAAGTCTTTTTCTTTATACTTTTAAATAAAAATCTAAGATTGTTTTTTAACATACTTTTCAAATAAATCTTCTAAGCTTAAATTATTTAAGTCTTCAAAAAAGTTTTCTCTTTCTTCTTTTAATTCTGGAGATTTTGTCATACTCGGATTTTTTTCAATTGCTTTTTCGAAATCTACTTTTTCAAATTTTATTTTTGGTTTTATACTTTCTAGAATTTCTTTACCATTTTCAGAGTTTACAATTAAAAGTGATGTTCCTTTTTCATCATTCATTTCTGGAATAATTTCATTTATTCCCCAAAAATCTGCAAGAGTTATATCTGAAATTCTTTTCTTTTTCTTAAATTTACAACTATAACAAGAATCTCTTAATGCAATATCACTTAAAAATATTTTCATAAACATGTCTTCTGTATGATTTATAAACTTTTTAGAGTTTTTGTATTTAAATAAAAGCTCATATCTATTCCATCCATTATTTTCTTTATCTCTAAAAGAAACATTTTCTAAAACATCATTATCTTCTTTTTTTCTATATTCTAAATACTTTTCCCAAACTTTTTTAGAAGGAACCCCATGGCAAATAATATCTTGTAAATATAAATTTTCATAGTCTTTCATTAAGTAAGTTTTTAGTCCTTCTACTTGGCAAGGTGTTCCAGTAAATAAAACTTTTTTTCCTTGATTTAAGAAATCTCGTGCTTCTTTATATGTTTTTTTAATATTACTTTGTATATATTTTGAGCCTCTCATTTTGCTAATTTCTGATATGTTTTCTGCTTTTACATGATTTACTAAAAAATTCTCGTCAAATACTGCACCAAAAACGATTCCGTCATTATTTAAAATATATTCTGCTATTAATGAAAATAGCCCACCAGATGAGCTATTCATTCTTATTTTTTCATTAATATTAAATGCAGCATAAGCCTCAGCTTCAAAAGTTTTATTTTCCAAAGCGCAATTATTGATAGGACAAACCTTTTCACAAAGATTGCAATTAATACAATAATTATAATTTACTCTTGGATATTTAAAACCTTTTTCATCTTCAATCATTGATATTGCATTTCTAGGGCATATGTTTTTACATGCAGAGCAACCACAGCAGTTTGCTTTATTTTCTACTTCTATCATATTTTAACCTTCTACTTGTAAATTTTCTTTATTTAAATCTAATGCATTTTTTAAAAATTCAATTACTTTTTCTTGCTCTTTCCTTAATATACTAGCAATATTTTCATAATTTGTTTCTAAATGTTTCTCAGAAATGTTATTAATAAATTTTTTATTCTTTAATTCAAATTTTTGAAGAAGTGTTTCTACTCTAGAGTTCATATCTCTCATTCCATCTTCATCTCTATCAAAAATTAAAAATGGTCTATCAAAAATAATTGAAAATACACATGAATGAAAAGAATCTGTAAGTACTAAAAAAGCATTTTTTATTAAATATAAAAATTCAGCAGGTCCACTTGCATAAAAAGAATTTTTATCTAATATGTCTATAACATCACAGCCATTTTCTTTAGCGAATTTTTCAATTTCTTCATTTTTTTCTTTTGAAACATTTCCTAGAAAATATTTTAATATATATTTTTTGCTTTTTAATTGTTCAGGTTTTTTCATTACAGATGCCCATTTTTCTGCTGATAGCATCATTGTTGGGTCTAGTAAAACTATGCAATCATCTCTTCCTGTAATTCCTTTTACAATATCTTTTCCTATATTTTCCCTAACAGAGATAGCCTTCATTTCATTTAGTGCTTCATATTTTTCATATGTATTATTTGGAACATGGCTTATTCCAAAACTTGCTGAAAAAGATATTCTTTTTTCCTTTGGAGCAAATCTGGCAAATGAAAAATCGCTAAATCTCTCAGTAAAATTGTAATTCCATATTTGATCACTTCCAATTATAAAGTAATCATATTTTTCATGAAAATTTTCTGGAATATCATCATGATATATTATTTCATTTGATAACTGTATATTTTCTGAATTAAATTCTAAAAATTTTTCTCTTCTTCCAGAAAAAATATTTTTAGCTTCTTCTAAACAATTTCTATCATTTACAATTTTAACGTTTTTTATTGTTTCTGGATCTAAATTTAGAGATTTTAAAACTTCTTGCACAGCATAGTTTTGTAATCTATTTCCATAATTATTTTCATCAAATATTGTTATGATTCCAACTTTTTTCATTTTACTACCTCCTGTTCCTCATAATATAATCATTTTTATGTAAATTATTTCAAATAAAAAAATAACACCTAATTTATCTTTTAGATTAATTAGGTGTTATAAAATTATATTTTTAAATATATATTACTTTATCATATACCTACCTTTAATCTAATACTTTTTAAAATATGAAAATTAAGCGTAATATGGGCGACGCTAATATTACTACTATAAGTTATATTATTATGTTTTAAATTTCTTCTCATATTTGTACTCATTTAAAAATTTTCCTCTTTACTTTAATAACTATTTAAATTATACAATAAAACTTTAAATAAATCAATAGGAAATATATTATTTCTATTTTTTTCCATTTCTCTTATTTAATCTCAATTAATCTCATTTTTTTATACTTTTTCACTTTTATATTTTAAAAAAGCAAAATAAAAAAACTTGTAAAACCATTGATTTTACAAGCTTTTGCTCGATTTTATTCTAATTATGATTTTTCTTCTCTAGTTGCGTGCTCTTCTTTTTCTTCCTCTGTCATATCATCTAATAATCTTTGTTTGAAAAATTCTTTATATCCTAATGCAATAATAATTATAATAATTATTGCAAAAGATAATGCTTTCCAAATACCACTATCCATAAGAATTATTGCAAACATTCCAAAAATTGCACTTAATCCATAAAGAATTAAAACAGCCTGTCTTTGAGTAAATCCTTTCTTTAGCATTTTATGATGTAGATGCTCAGCATCTGGTTCAATGATAGATTTTAAAGACTTTCCATGTATTATTCTTCTAATTATTGCAAATAATGTATCAAATATTGGAAGAGCAAGTACCATAATTGGTGCTACTATTACAATAGCTGTATAAGTTTTTGCAATACCTAAAATTGAAATTATTGACAAGCAATATCCCAAAAAATTTGATCCTGTATCTCCAATAAATGTTTTAGCTGGATTAAAGTTATATGGTAAAAATCCACATAAAGCTCCACCTAAAGCAGTTATAAGTACTATTGAAATTATTGGTGATGCATTTAGGGAAAATATTATAAGTAGTGACAAGCATGAAATTAAAGATATTCCTGTTGATAGTCCATCTAAACCGTCAATTAAATTCATTGCATTTGTTATTCCAACAATCCAAGCTACTGTAAGTATTGTATAAAAAATTTCTCCAGCGTTATCTAAATTAAAAAATGGAATGTCCAAATGATCGATTTTTATTCCAAATTTTACTACAACTAATGCAGATACTATTTGTGCTAATAGTTTTACAATTGCTTTTACCCCTTTAACATCATCTATAAAGCATACAATTCCTATAATTAGAGCACCCAAAAGAAATCCTATTATTTTTCCAATGTAATTATCTTCATATAAGTTAATTTTACTTTCAATGCTCATTACAATTAATAAGTACACTATTGACACAAAAAAACCAGCAATAACAGCTAGTCCGCCTAGTCTTGGCATTGTAATTTTATTTATTCTACGTTCATCTTTTGGCGTGTCCATAGCACCTAATTTTTTTGCTAATTTTATAGTATGTGGTGTTGCCATAAAAGCTGTTAAAAAGGCTATTAAGAAAGCTATTGCTATATCTCCCCACATGATATGTGTCCCCTCTATTTCATATTATTTTCTTCTATTTTTTCTATCATTTGTATTCTTTCTAAGTGTCTTTCTCCTGAAAATTCTGCACCTATCCAAGCTCTAATTATTTGAACAGCTTTGCTAATATTTATTGTTCCACCTGCTAATGAAATTACATTTGCATTTAAATGTTCTTTTGCTTGTTTTCCAGCATTCTCATCTGTGCAAGGTGCACATCTAATTCCTTTAAATTTGTTTGCTGTGATTACCATTCCTGAACCTGTTGTGCAAATAAGAATTCCTCTATCACATTCTTTATTTTGAATTGCTTCTGCAACCTTTTTTGCATATATTGGATAGTCTGTTCTTTCTTCACTGTAAGTTCCATAATCTTTATATTCAATATCTAATTCATCTAAATATTTTTTTATTTCTTCTTTTAGTTTATACCCTCCATGATCTGAACCTAAAGCGATCATTTTAATTCCTCCTTGGTTTTAATTTGCCCATAATATATCACAGAATTGCTTATAATACAATATTATTCTAGACTATAAATGTGAATTTTGTGTGAAATTATTACTAAATTATTCTATTTTTCTATAAAAAAATCCTTTTAATTTTTATTAAATTTATGATTTTTTAAAAATTGCTTGATTTTTAAATATATTCATGTTAAAATATTTGAAGTAAAATTTACTTATGAATTAAGAGGAGGTGCTAAATAAATGCCAAACATTAAGTCAGCTATAAAAAGAGTTAGTGTTATAGAAACAAAAACACTACAAAATAATATGGTAAAATCTGCATACAAAACAGCTGTTAAAACATTCGAAGCTGCAGTAGCAGAAGGAGATAAATCAAAAGCAGAAAAAGCTTTCAAAGAAGCAGTTAAAAAAGTTGATCAAGCTTGCACAAAAGGTGTTATAAAAGCTAACACAGCTTCTAGAAAAAAATCAAACTTAGCAAAAAAATTAAATACATTAAAATAATCGTATTAAATACGATTATTTTTTTTGCAAAAATTTCCTTTTTTTCCATTATTCTCATTTGTTTTATGTATTTTAAAATGCTATCATAAATAAAAGGAGATATTAGAATATGGACAATTTCAAAATAACAATAAAAAGCAAAAAAGTAAAAAAATTAGTAAAAATAAATTTACTAATTTCTTTTATTACTTGTGTTTTGGCTATTATTATGCTTGCTGTTTATAATGCATATTACATATCAATTTACTTATTCAAATCTAGTATTATAGTTTTTAGAACTGGTTTATTTATTGGAACTTTTTCTATAATCTGCGGAATATTTTTTGAAAATTATTTAAATTGTGATTAAAAACAAAAAACTAAACTATTAAAGTGAGCTCAAATTGTTAAACTTTCATTTAACAACTTGAGCTCATTTCATTCTAATGCTTTAGGTTTTTATTATGCTTATAAATTATTAATAGTTTTCAGCTTTTATTTCGAAAAATGCTTTTGGATGATTGCAAACTGGACAAACTTCTGGTGCCTTTTGTCCAACACAAATGTGTCCGCAATTTCTGCATTTCCAAATTCTGTCTCCGTCTTTACTAAATACTAAATCGCCTTCAACATTTTCTAATAATTTTTTATATCTTTCTTCATGCTCTTTTTCTATTTTTCCAACTGCTTCAAATAAATAAGCTATTTTGTCAAAGCCTTCTTCTTTTGCTTCTTTAGCCATTCTTGCATACATGTCTGTCCATTCAAAGTTTTCTCCTTCTGCTGCAGCTTTTAAGTTTTCTGTTGTTGTAGGAACATCTCCATCATGTAATAATTTGAACCATAATTTTGCATGTTCTTTTTCATTATCTGCTGTTTCTAAAAATATGGCAGCTATTTGCTCATATCCTTCTTTTTTAGCTTTGCTAGCAAAATAAGTATATTTATTTCTTGCTTGAGATTCTCCTGCAAAAGCCTCCATTAAATTTTTTTCTGTTTTTGTACCTTTTAATTCTGGCATTATACATTCCTCCTCATTTATATTTTTTAAAGATTTTTCAGTTATTATATCATATTAAATTTTTAAATCAAGTTTTTATTTATCATAAAAAGTTAAATAATTTAATTTAATTTAATTTAATTTAATTCAATTCGTAATTTTTTATAAAGTTATTATATATTTTTATTTTTTATATAACTTCCGTTAAACTCATCTTTCAATATATCCATTTCAATACTATCATAATATTTGCCATTAATATATTTGCAGTTTCTTCTCCTTCCATATTCTTTAAATCCGCATTTTATATAACACTTTAGTGCTCTTTCATTAAAACTCATTAAATCCAATTTTATATTATGTAAGTTCAAATAATTAAATCCATAGTCTAATAACATTTTAATTGCTTCTGTTCCATATCCTTGATTTCTGTAATCTTTATCACCTATAAATATTCCTAAGGTAGCTGTTCTGTTAATTGAATCATAATTATTTAATCCTACTGAACCAATTAATTTGTCTTCTTGTAATGTTACTATAAAGAAGTTATAATTTTTATTTAAGCTTTCTTCAAAATATTGCTTTTCCCCATCTACTGTAGCAATATAAGCACTTTTTCCAATATAATCTGTTGTTTCAAAATCATTAAGCCATTCTGTAAATTTTTCTGCTTCCTCACTATTTCGTGGTGATAAATAAATTCTTTCTCCTACTAATTTTTTAAAATATTTCATTTTATTTACTCCTTTTATTTCTAAATCTTATATTATTTATTTTATAATTCATAGTTATTATATTTGGCATTTTAATTATATCAAGTGGTTATTTATTATGCAAGAATCTTATAATTTTTTATTAATAATCTTGACACAGACAAAAGTATGTGTAATAATATAAACAGACAATTGTCGATATGGAGGTACCTTATGTGTGAAAATATAAAAAGCTTGCCTGATTCTGAGTTTAGAGTAATGAAAATAATTTGGGATAACAACAAATCAATGTCTACTGGTGAAATTCTTTCAATTTTAAAAAATGATGTTGATTGGAAATTATCTACATTGCAAGTTATTTTGTCAAGACTTACAGAAAAAGGTTTCTTAATTAATGAAAAGATTGGGAGAATTAACTATTATTCTTCAAATGTAGATTCTTCTAAATACACTAAACAGGAAACAAAGAGTTTCATAAAAAAGTTATATAATAACTCTAGTAAGAAATTAATTGCGTCACTTATAGAAAGTGATGATTCTTTAACAGATGAAGATATCCAAGAAATTAAAGAAATGTTAAATAGGAGTAAATAATGTTAAGTGGCATTTTTTATAACATAGTTGTTTTGGGAACTATTATGAGTATTATTATATTTCCTCTATTAATTTTCTTAAGCAAAAATAAATATAAATATAATTTTAAAAGTGTTTATAAAATTTCTATAATTATATTATTAATGCTTATTATCCCTATTAATACAATTAATTTTTCTAATATTAAAAACATTTTTAAAATTAAAAGAGGAAATGAATTAACTACTACTCAAGTTTTAGAAGAACCTCAAATTAAATTTAAATCTGAAAATTTTGTTGTAGAAGTGAATAAAGATATTGAAAATATTAATGTTAAAAGTAATACTTTCTTTAATATTTATAAAATTTTGCCTTATATTTGGCTTGCTGTTTTCTTATGCTTAATAATATTTAATTTTATATGTTATATAATATTTTTACATAAATTAAAAAAAGATTATATAGATTCTTCGAATCCAACTACTCAGAATATGTTTAACAATATTTGCAAAAATTTAAATTTAAAGAAAGTAAATTTAAAAATATCTAATACAATTTCATCTCCTATGACAATAGGAATATTAAGAAAAAAAGTGATTATTCCTAAAAAAATTTTTAATGATGAGCAATATGAAATGATTATAAAACATGAATTATTTCATATAAAAAATAAAGATATAGAATATAAATTTTTATTGCTTATTTTAAATTGCATTTATTGGTTTAATCCAATTGTTTATATGTTTGTAAATCAAGTAAATGAAATATTAGAATTAAATTGTGATGAATATGTTTTAAAAAATCAAACTCATAAATACAAAATAAGCTATGCAGAAATACTTTTAAACCAAATTGAAGCAAATAAAAATATGCAATTTAAATATTCTATAAATTTTGCAAATAGGAGGAAAAATATAATGAAAAGATTTTCTAATATTATAGATAATGAAAACAAAAAGCAAAATATTGTTGCTATTGCTACAGTTACTGCTTTACTATTAATAGTTTCAACATTATTAATAATATTAATTCCAAATATAAATTTTGCAACTTCCGAAGCTTTAGAAAGCTCTAATGATTTGGAAGTAGAAACTAATTTAGAGCCTATTATAGAGGAATCAAAAGACTTAGAAATTTCAAATGAAAAGTTTATTACACCTTTAGATAATTATGAAATAACAAAAAAATTTGATTATTTTTCTACACCTAATCATACAGGAATAGATTTAAAAGCAAGTTCTAATACTGAAATTCATTCTGTAGCTAGTGGAAAAGTAATTTATTCGGGTTTTAAAGGTTCTTATGGAAATTTTATAATAATTGAGCATGAAAATGGCCTACAAACAAGATATGCACATTGTGCAGAATTATTAAAAAATGTTGGAGATACTGTAAATCAAGGTGATGTAATTGCATTAGTTGGATCAACAGGAGAATCAACTGGTGCACACTTACATTTTGAAGTAGCAGATAGCACAAACACTCAGGTAGATCCAGAATTATATATTAATTTTTAACATAAAAAAGGTGCTTATAATTGAAGTGATCCCCAAAATGTTCACTTTAAATATAGCACCTTTTTATCTTCCTGTTTCAGTTTTATGTTTTTTTATGAATTATCTTGTTCGTCATGATTTATCGGTTGTTCTTCCATTTTTTCTTTTATTTCTACTTGGTCTACTTCTTTTACATCTTCTAATGTTGTTTCTTGTAAGGCTCTTTTTGCTTCTTGTGATATATGTATAACTGGAGTACTTTTTTCTACTTTTTGCACAGATATAGCTGGAGCACTTTTTGTTACTTCTTGCACAGGTATAACTGAATATCCTAATTTTTTTGCAATGCCATCAAAAAATTTTTCGTCTTCTTCTAATATTTTTACATATTCTGCCATTATTTTATCAACATAGTCTTTCTCTTTTGGATTCGCATCATACAATAATTTCTTTAAAAAGTTTTGTTCATCTTCTGTTAATTCTCTTTTTTGCCATAAATCAGACCCTTCTATCAAATCAACTTGTTCTTTAGATAAGTTCAACCTTTTTGCTACATCTGGCATACTTCTATAAAATTGTGATTTCTTTGTTTTACCACTTTGTACTCTATCTGCATAATCTGATATGTAATGCAAACCATCTACTTTACTTTTATCTTCTGATTCAACTGTTCTTGATTCTAAGTCCTTCTTAAGCAAACTTGAGTGCATTAGAAAATCCGCATACGTTTGCCCTAATCCATCTTCTAATGAAAAATCTCTTGCTTTTATAACTCTTTTTGCCATTTCTACATATTCAGGATATTTTGTTTCATCTATATCAACTACTTGTGGATCAATTGCCCTTATCATTGCTCTTGCAGTTTGTTCAACAAAACCTTCTGTTATTATATTATGCATTCGAGTTCCAATTTCAGTTCCTTTGTTTTTAATTACTTCTTCTGTTATAAGTCCTGTTGAAAAGCAATACTCTGTTTCTAATTGTTTTTTTTCTAACCCAAAGCTAAATTCGTCTGCTGGTATCAAATTTCCTTCTTTATCTTTAAAATAGTATTGTCCATCTTGTGTAAGCCTTATATATTGTGGCTCTTGAATACTGCCAATATTTTCAGTCGTAACATAGTTTCTTACTCTTTCATAGTTTCTATATGTTTTTTTATCTGGGCCTTCATATTCATAATCTATGCCTGTAGTTCCATCTATCTTTTCATTCTCTGAACTATGAGTCCACTCGTGAAAAACTGTTTGTCTTAAATTAGTTAACAATGATTGTCCTCTACTTAAATCACCAAAATCAATACCTTCTGTTTTCATATCTACTGGGTTACCATGTTCATCTTGCGCAAATCCTTTTATTGTTCCTTTTTCATAGATAAAAACTGCTCCTGTAGGTTTTCCATCTTTAATATATTCTAAATGTTGTGCTCCTGCATGCATTTTTATTCTATATAATTTAGAAGTAACAGGTATTGCAGTTGGGTCATTCAAACTCTTGCTATACAAACATTCATCATCCATACCTGGCACTGGATTACCAATTCTAAATTTCTGCACTCCTTCAAACAATTTATCTAACATTGATTCAAAAGGTACTTTTCCATGCGTTATTCTCTCAGTTGCTAAGCAATACTCATAAGCTAATAATTGTGAAATATCTATGCTTTCTGTAGAATTTTGACTTACTAAATTTATTGTAGTATCCCAATTACCTTTTGTTTGTTCTATTTTCTTTTTCACTAATTCAAATCTTCTTGCATCTGTTTTTTGATAAACTGCTAGTAACTTTTCTATTTTTTCTTTGAATTCTTTATATTTTTCTTTTGTTACATCATCTAGTTTATCTAAATCTATATTCATATATTCCTCCAACTATTATTTTTATAGTATTATTTTAACAAATTTTTCTTTAAAAATAAAGTATTTCTAACTATATTCTAAGTTTTTGCATTTTTTATAATCTATTTTTATACTTTTATCACACTACTTCTTTTGCTTTTATAATAATTCTTTTCTTAGAATCATTTGTGCATGTAATTAAAGTTACTTCTTTTTTTCCACCAGTTTCTTGAGATAAACAATCAACATCTGTTGGTAATACTTCAAATGTATCATAAATTTCATATTCTACTTTTCCTATTTTGTTATCTAATAAAAAAAATTTATCTCCTATCGCTAATTTTTTTAAATTATGAAACATATTTTTATTTATAAAATTATGTCCTGTTATGCAAAAGTTACCTGTTTCATTTGGATTTGGCCCCCAAAATTTTGTAACAGATACACTTAAAGCACTTATAGAATGATTTGAAAGTACATAAGTTTCTAATTCAATTTTTGGAATTTCTAGTTTTGCAGATACATCATAACCTTTATATTCACTTATTATTTCTTCTTTAGGATATTCTTTTTCTTCAATATTTGTTTTTTCTGCTTCATAGGTTATATTTTGACTTTCTATTTTATTTTTTAACACAATCTCTTTTTCTTGAATAAATTTAGTTTCTCTATATTCTTCTATTACCATTACAATTATTAATATAAGAGATAAAAAAATAAGAATTATATTAAAAATATATTTTTTCATTTTAAAACTAATCCTTTAATTTTTAAACTTTTATCATATATTATGTAATGAAGATGTTTTAAAAACATCTTCATTCTAATTTTATTTCTTTTTCATACTATATACTGAATAAGAAATAACTACTAATAAAATTATTGCAACTGGCATATAAATATTTATACCTGTTTTTGGTAAAACTGCTGGTTTAACTTCATTTGTTGGTGCCACATTTTCTGATTCTCCTCCAACATTAAAATTAAAAGTACTTTCTGCTATAGTTTGATTTTCTCTTGTTAAGTCTATTAATTTTAAAGTAATAGAATAACTTCCTGCTTCACTAAAAATACCTCTTAAATCTAATTCTTGAGATACATTAGGTCCACCTATTCCATATCCTTGAGTGTCTCCCCATCCTTCTTCTATAATGTCATATTCTTTTTCTTCTAAATCTTTTCCTAATAGTTTAACAGTTGCACCTTCTGGTGTAGTTGCTGTTGCTACTAATCTTGCTTTTTCATAATAACGTCCTATTGTTGAAGAATAAGAAAGTTTCATAGGAATTTCTTTTCCTTTTACAATCTCTTCTTCTGCTGTTAAACTTAAAGTGTAAGGTACATATTCTGGTTCTACTAATATTTGCTTATCTATTGTTAATTCATTATAATCTTCTGAATCATTTGCATCTTTAATTTGTTTTCCTGTTATTTTAAACTCTGTTGTATTAGAAGTTGTAAGCTCTTCTTTTGCTTTAAAAGTTACTTTCATTGTTCTTATTGGTGTTCCATCTTGATCATAATTAATTGTTAATTTTTTTGTTTTAGAATCACCTAATCCTGCATCAGCATCGCTTCCTGTTCCATTGTTTACACTTACATAATCAAATAATTTACTATCATATAAAATTTCAAAAGTATATTTTTTTAGTTTTACTGATCCAAAATTAAAGAATAATTCTACATTTTCACCAGGTCTTGCAATTGTTGGTACATCAACAGTAGCTCCTAAGTCTTCTGTTGCAAAACTTAGTATATTAAAAGTAAACATACTTATTAATACTAATAATGCAAAAATACTTATTATTTTTTTCATAAGAATTTCCTCCTTGTTTTATTTTTACATTTCTAGTATTATCATTTTTCAAAAATTTATATTAGCAAATTTTTCAAAAAATATAATATTTGCATAAAAAATACAAGCATATTTTAAATGTATGTTTTCACTTAAAATATACTTGCTTTTTTAATTATACTTTAAAATTATTTTTTTAACTCTTCTAAAAACAATTTGTTTAAAAGTTGTGGATTTGCTTTTCCTTTTGTTTCTTTCATTGCTTGACCTACTAAAAATCCTAATGCTTTATCTTTTCCTGCTTTATAATCTGCAACTGATTGTGCATTATTTTCCAAAATTTTCATTACAACTTCTTTAATTGCACCTTCATCTGAAATTTGAACCCAGCCTTTTTCTTCAATAATTTTACTTGGCATTTTTACTTCATTAAATAATTCTTCTAAAACTTTTTTTGCAATAGCTGAACTTATAGTTCCTTTATCGATTAAACTTACAAGTTCTCCAAGTTCTTTTCCTGTGAATTTCAAAGAATCTGGTTCTTCTTCTCTTTCATTTAAAATTCTTGCAATATCAGACATTATCATATTTCCAACAGTTTTTGGATTATTACAAATTTTAGTTGCTTCTTCAAAAAGATTTGAATAATATTTTGATGAAACAGCAAAATTAGCTGCTTTTTCTGTTAATCCATAGTTTTCTATATATCTCTTTTTTCTGCTTTCTGGTAATTCTGGTAAACTTTTTCTAATATTTTCAATATATTCATCTGAAAGTTTAATTGCTACTAAATCTGGTTCTGGAAAATATCTATAATCTTGTGCATCTTCTTTATCTCTCATTGAAAATGTTCTTCCAGAAATGTCATCCCATCTTAAAGTTTCTTGCATTATTTCGTTTCCATTTTCAATTTCTTCAATTTGTCTTTGTGCTTCATAATCAATTGCTCTTACTATACTTCTAAAAGAGTTCATATTTTTCATTTCTGTTCTTGTTCCAAATTCTTTTGCTCCTTTTTTTCTAACAGAAACGTTAACATCTGCTCTTAAAGATCCTTGCTCCATTTTACAATCAGAAATTTCTATATATTCAAAAATTGATTTTAATTTTCTCATATATGCTTCGACTTCTGCTGAGCTTCTCATATCTGGTTTTGAAACTACTTCTATAAGTGGAACTCCAGCTCTATTTAAATCTACAAAACTTCCTCTTCCATATTCATCATGATTTAATTTTCCTGCATCTTCTTCTATGTGAATTCTTTCTATTCTAATTTCTTTTTCACCATTTTCAGTTTCTATTGTTACATGGCCATCATAGCAAAGTGGTTTATCAAATTGAGATATTTGATATGCTTTTGGTGAGTCTGGATAAAAATAATTTTTTCTATCATTTTTACTATTTTTTTCTATACTGCAATTTGTTGCAAGTCCTGCTTTTACTGCATATTCAACAACTTTTTCATTTAAAACGGGTAATGTTCCTGGCATTGCCATGCAAACTGGACAACAATGTGTGTTTGGTTCTCCACCAAATTCTGTTGAACATGAACAAAATATTTTTGTTTTAGTTGAAAGTTCACAGTGAACTTCTAGTCCTATTACTACTTCGTAATCATCTCTTACCATTAGTTATCCCCTCCTTTAAATGTTGGTTTGTTTTCTTTAAAATTAGAGTTTTGCTCATAAGTATAAGCTGCTCTAAATATAGTTTCTTCATCAAATGCTTTTCCTATTAATTGGAAACCTATTGGTAATCCTTTACTATCTAAAGCACAAGGTATACTCATTCCTGGAAGTCCACCAATATTTACAGGAACTGTGCAGATATCTGCTAAATACATTTCTAGAGGATTGCTTGTTTTTTCTCCTATTTTAAATGCAGTTGTTGGTGAAGTTGGTGTTAGAAGTAAATCATATTTTTTAAATAACTCATCATAAGCATTTTTTATAACAGTTCTTACTTTTTGAGCTTTTTTATAATAAGCATCATAATATCCTGATGAAAGAACATAAGTACCTAATATAATTCTTCTTTTTACTTCTGGCCCAAATCCTTCACTTCTAGAGTTTCTATAAATATCTTTTAAATTATCATATTTTTCTGTTCTATATCCATATCTGATTCCATCGAATCTACCTAAGTTTGAACTTGCTTCAGCACATGCTATTATGTAGTAAACTGCTGTTGCATATTTTCCAACATCCAATGAACATTCTTCAACTGTTGCACCTAACTCTTCATATTTTTTTGCAACATTTAATATGGCTTGTTTTACTTCTTCATTTATTCCTTCACCAATATATTCTTTTGGAAGTCCTATTTTCATTCCTTTTACATCATTTACTAAACTCAAAGTGTAGTCTTTCTTTTCCATATCCATTGATGTTGAATCTTTTTCATCGTGTCCTGCAATTAAATTTAAAAGTAAAGCAGAGTCTGTAACATCCTTAGTTATTGGTCCAATTTGGTCAAGTGATGATGCAAAAGCAACTAGTCCATATCTTGAAACTAGTCCATAAGTAGGTTTTAGTCCTACTACACCACACAAAGAAGCTGGTTGACGAATACTTCCTCCTGTATCACTTCCTAATGTCCAAGGAGCCATTTCTGCAGAAACGGCTGCTGCACTTCCTCCAGAAGAACCTCCTGGTACTCTTTCTAAATCCCATGGATTATGAGTTTTAAAGAATGCAGAATGTTCTGTAGAACCTCCCATTGCAAATTCATCCATGTTTAATTTTCCAAGATAAACCAAATCTTCTTTATTTAATTTTTCTATAACTGTTGCATTATAAGGAGAAACAAAATTTTCTAGCATTTTTGAACTGCAAGTTGTTTTTGTTCCTTCGATGCACATATTATCTTTTATTCCTATAGGAATACCTGCAAATTTTGAAACTGGTTTTCCTTCTTTTCTTTTTTCATCTATTTCTTTAGCTTTTTTCATTGCTGATTCTTCTAATGTAGAAACATAAGCTTTAACTTTATTATCTTTTTCTTTTATTCTATCAAAATAACTTTTTGTTAATGTTTCAGAAGTTATTTCACCTTTTTCAAGTTTTTCTATAAGTTCATGAACAGTATATTCATAAAGTTCCATTTGAATTTCCCCCTATAATTAATTTAATACTTTTGGAATTCTAAACATTCCTTCATCTTGACTTGGTGCATTTTGTAATAAGCCATCTCTATTGCCAAATTCAACAACCTCATCTTTTCTTAAAACATTAACTTTTTCATTTGTTCCAATGGTTTCGCCCATTCCTTCTGTATTAACATTATTAATTGTGTTTGCAAATTCTATAATTTCTTGCATATCTTTAGTGTATTTTTCAATTTCTGCTTCAGATAAATTCAAGTCTGCAAGTTTTGCTATATGAATTATTTCTTCTTTGCTAATTGCCATTTGCTTCACTCCCTTCAAACAATAGATTTATTATATACTGAATTATAAAAAATTACAAGAAAAATAAGTTTAATTTAACCTTAGAATTTTCTCATAAATTATTTTAAGTTTTATAATTTTATAATCTTTATTTTTTAAATTCTTATTTCTAATTCTTATGATACTTATATATAGCTTTATTGCGTGCCTTGGCGCCTAAAATCTTCTTTTTTTTAAATAAACAAAAGGAAGATTGCTCCAATCGCCCTTCGCTTACGCTTCGGTTGATCGCTTACGCGGCACTTCTAAAGCTATATATAAATATCATAAGAATTACGGTATAAATATTAATTTTTAATATTTAAATAATTTTTCAGAATAATTAAATAAATTTTAAAAATTCATTTTACTCTAAAAAATTGCATAAAAAATCCCAAAATTTATAAATCTAATTTTGGGATTTCTTATATTTTTATATTAAAGTTTTATTAGTTTATCATTCCTAAAACATTTTTAATTGCAGAGTTTGCATTAGAAGCAGTTCCTGAATTTGATGGTGCTGCTGAACCATGTGTTTGAGCCATTGCTTGAGTATTTATAGGAGCTAATAATATTTTTCCAGATCCTCTATAAACATTTACTAATCCTTCTCCTGATAAACCAGAACCTATTAAAGATTTTGTAGATTTTTCTACTGAAAAGTTTAATGTTCCAGACCATGCTACTGCAAAATTTCCATCTATTCTCATTACATCATTTTCTAATGTAATTTCTATTAATTCTTCTCTTGGAACACAGCTCTCTAAAGCAACAATTCCATTTCCAGATAGTTTTAAATTGAATAAACCTTCACCACCAAAAACTGCTGATGACAAATTAGAACGTGCTACAACTTCTTGATTTATTGTAGATTCACATGCTAAAAACATTCCATCATCTAAAACAATTCCATCTGGCCATTCTGCCATATCTTCTAATAGAATATGTCTATATGTAGGTTCTAGCATTAAAAGACCTTTACCTTTATATTTAGGTTTAACAGCAGATTCTTTTGTTACAGCTCCTTTTATAGCTTTTCCTAAAAAATCTCCAACACCTTTTACATCACTGCTTATTTCTACATTTCCTAATGTCCATTGCATTGCACCTGCACTAACTGTATATTCATTATCATTTACTTCAATTAATACTTGTCTTTTTCTAACATTCATTTTATTAGAAAAATATGCATTTATAGAAGAATATGGTGTAACACTTAGGTCATTAACATATTCAATTATTCGCATTCCTTCTTTTTTGTCAAGTGTTTTTACATTTTCATTTTTTAATAAATTTTTAATTTTATACATTTTTTCCTCCTTAGTATATCAATAATTATAAAACTCTGTAATACTAAATAGAGCTTTATATGTTTTTTTCTATTGTCTATATAAATCATCTGATGACATTAATTTTCCATAGCAGTCTTTAAATTGTCCAAGTGCTATAACAGCAAAATCATTTACTACTAATGCTAGCATTGTTATTAAGCACATTTGTCCTACTGGTGCACAAATTAATAATAACAATATTGATACTATAGTTCCATATAAGAATAAAAATCCTGAACCTAATTTTCCAGCATATAAACGATGTACTCCAAAAAATCCTAAAAACCAGCATAGCATTAATGCTGTGAATCTGTTTTTAGTACTTACATTATTTTCTTCATCATTCATCTTCTTTTGTTTCTCCTTTTAATAAATACAATTATCTAATATAATATTAATATTAAATAAGTTTTATTGTCAATAGAAATTCTAAAATGTTACTAAAATGAAAAATACAAAAAAGATGGCGTTTTGCCATCTTTCTTTTTAATATAAATAATTTTGTGGATTAACTGGTGTTCCGTTAATTCTTATTTCTAAATGTAAGTGTGGACCAGTTGAATTTCCTGTTGAACCAACAGCACCGATTGTTGTAGTTGAATCTACTGATTGACCAGCGGTTACATAGATTGCACTACAATGTGCATAATAAGACTCAATGCCATTGCCATGATTAACTATTATTAAATTTCCATAAGAACCTTTATAACCAGCATATGTTACTGTTCCTTGTGAAATAGTTCTTATTCCTGTTCCATTAGAAGTTGATATGTCTAATCCAGTGTGTGCTGTTGACCTTGATCCACTTCTAGAACCAAATCTTGAACTAACAGAACCATTTACAGGTGTGCAAAGTGGCATACCACTTAAGTTTCCAGTAGCAGGAGTTTGTGCTGTTGTTGCTATGCTTTTAGATATACTAAATTTTGCTTTTTGTGCTTCCATAGCAGCTTTTGCAATTCTTATTTCTTCTGCTTTTTTGTTTTCATATTCTGTAACTTTATTAGTTTTTAAATCATTTAATATAGTTTTTGCTTCATCTAATGAATTTACTTTATATTCTGTTGAATAAACATCAGCTATTCCTAATTTTAAGTCGACGTTTTCATTCAAATTCTCTTTTATTTGGTTTATTATGTTTTCAGCCTCTTCTTGAGTTGAAACAACTGCTTTTTGCTCTCCATCTGAAGTTATAGCATAAGTTTTATATGTTGTTGTTGTCAAGTCCTTTATTGCTAACATAACCTTTTTTTCTTCAAATTCTTTATCCCTATTTACTAATTGTAATTCATACTCTGGTAATTCTTTTATTTCTCTAAAGGCTATATTTCCAGTAGTATCATTAATATATTTGTCTATTTTTGCTTTTATAATTTCCTCATTATATACAAAGCCAATTGTCTCACCTGATATTGTGACTTTATATGCAGGTTTGTATTTTATACATACCATAGTTATAATTATGGCAGAACCAATTGTGACAAGTTTTAGGGTTTTGAAAGTTTCTTTTGTGTAATATTTAACCCAATTTATTAAAATAAAATTCACTCTCCTTTTCTGCTTAAAAAAAATCGTCACTAAAAAATATTATACTATAAACTTAAGGTCTTTTCAAGCAAAGTAATTTCAGATTAACCAATTTTAACCACTTTTAATCAAAACTATCTTTTTAAAGTTTTCAAAAATAATAACTTTGCTTTACTATTCTCTTTTTTTCTCTTTTTTTCTTCATTTTACTATGTAACTTGTTTTTAGTATTTTTGTATCAAAGTGGGTATAAAACATTATTTTTACATATTTTTTTAATAGTGATTCCCAAAAAATAAGTGGAAATTTTAAAAAATATTTCCACTTATTTTTCATAATATTTAATTTTTTATAACTATTTTAATTTCATTGATAGTAGCTTGCTTATACCTTTTTCTTCCATTGTAATACCATATACAGTGTCTGCTACTTCCATAGTTCCTTTTCTATGTGTAATTACTAAAAATTGGGACTCTACTGCAAATTTTTTCAAATATTCTGCAAATCTATAAACATTAACATCATCTAGAGCTGCTTCAATTTCATCTAATACACAAAATGGTGCTGGGTTTATTTTTAGTATTGCAAACAATAATGCAATAGCAGTAAAAGCTCTTTCTCCTCCTGATAACAACATCATGTTTTGAAGTTTCTTTCCTGGTGGTTGAACAGCAATTTCTATTCCACATTCTAATATGTTATTCTCATCAGAAAGAATTAGCTCTGCCTTTCCTCCACCAAATAATTCTGAAAATACTTCTCCAAAGTTTTTATTAATTATTTTGAATTGTTCTGCAAATTGCTTTTTCATTGTTTCTGTCATTTCGTTTATAACTTTTTTAAGCTTACTACTTGAGTCTTCTAAATCTAGTCTTTGTTCGCTCATAAAATCATATCTTTCTTTAAGCTCTTGGTATTCTTTTATTGAGTCAACATTTATACTTCCTAAATCCTTTATGTCATTTCTTAAAGAATTTACCTTTTTCTGCACTTCTGAAGGATTTTCTGTTTTCTTAATATCACCAACATTATTTGGTGTTAGTTCATATTCATCCCACATTTTATTAATAATTTGATTTAGTTCAAGTTCTATTTTTGATTTCTTTAAATCTAGTTTAGAAATATGTACTTTGATGTCTTCTAGTTTTGAATTTTGATCTTCTATGTTTTTTTCTATTTCTAATAGTCTTTCGCTATTTTTAGTTCTGTCTTCTTTTAATTTTTGAACTTTTTCACTGCTTCCTAAAATATCTTTTTCTAGTTCTTCTATTTTTAATGTTATTTCTTGTATTTTTTCTTCTAGTTTTGCATTTTCTTCTAAGCTTTTTTCTCTTAACGCTTTTTTATTATTTATACTTGTCAAGTTATTTTGAATATCTAAATTTATTCTATCTACCATTTCATTTATTGATGTTTCACTTTCATCAAAAGAAGAAACTGATATTCTTAAATTTGTTATGTCAAAGTTTAAATCGTCAATATATTTTTGATTATCTTTATTTAAGTTAGTAAATTCTTCAATTACTTTTCCAAGCTCTAAGTTTTCTTGTTCAATTTTTTGAAGTTCAATCTGCTCTTCACTTTGTCTTGACAAATTCTCTTCTTTTTCTACTTTTAATTTTTCTAAATCTTCTCTTAGTTTTGAAAGTTTAGCATCATATTTCAATATTTCAAGTTCTAAATTGTCTATTTTTTGCTTTTCTGTTGCATAAACTATTTCTAGTTCTTGAACTTCTTTTTGCTTTTCTTCAAATTTATTTACTATATCTGAAATACTATTTTCATAATCTTGTTTTTCTTGCTCTGCTTTTTCTATTTTAGATTTAATCTCTTTTAGTTCTTTTTCTAATTGTTTAATTTCTTTCCCTCTACCTAAAATACTAACTGTTTTTGTTGCTACTGAACCACCACTAATGCTTCCAGAAGGATTTATTACATCACCTTTTAAAGTAACTATTTTAAATTTGTATCCATTTTGCTTTGCAAGTTTTATACTGCTATCGATGTCTTCTACAACAACTGTTTTTCCTAATAAATTTAAAATTATTCCTTCATATTTTTTATCACATTTTACTAAATCAGAAGCGATTCCAATTACTCCATTTATTCCTCTAGTATTAATGCCAGAAATTTTTTGTCCTTTAACAGATGTTATTGGTAAAAATGATGCTCTTCCTAAATTATTATCTCTTAAATAATTTACTAATTTTTTTGCATCTTCTTCAGTTTCTGTAACTATATTTTGAATTGTTCCTGCTAAAGTCATTTCTATTGCTGTTTCATACTCTTTATCTACTTGAATTAAATTTGCAAGTACTCCATGAACACCTCTTGACAAAGAAGAATTTCTTTCTACTGCTTCTAATAATGATTTTACACTTCTAGTGTAGCCTTCTTTTTCTCTTTCAGTTTCTTGCAAAAATTTATATCTTGATTCTTTTATTCTATACTCAGATTGATAACTATTTATTCTAACTTCAAATTCTTTAATTTTTTCAGAACTTTTTTCCTTTTCTGACTTCATTTCTTCTAGTTGTTTTGATAAAGTATTTCTATTTTTTTCTACTTCGTAAAAACTTCTAGATTTTTCTTCTTTAGTTGTTCTAGAATTATCTAAATCTGATATTGTCTCTTGAATTTCATTTTTTAGAGAAGTTTCTCTTTTTTCTAAATTTTCAAAATTTGCTTTTTCAGTATTTGTTTGTGCTATAATTTCATATTTTTTATCTACATTTGTTTGTACAATTTGCTTTTTGCCTTCTATTTCTATTTCTTTATCTGATAGTGTTTTAGTATATTTTTCAAGTTCTAATTCTTTTTCCTTTAAATCTGTTTCAAATTTTTCCTTATTTAAATATAAGTTGTTTTTCTTTTCTTGCTTTTTATTTTTCTCATCTTCTAATTCTTGATTTCTTTTTTCAAGTTCTTCTATTTCAACTGCATATCTTTCAAAGTTTTCTTTATTATTAGAAATTCTTTCAGTTGCTATTCCTATTTCACTGTTGAATTGCTCTTTTCTTTGATTTCCTTCTGAGCTTAAATTTTGAGTTTTTTCAATTTCTTCGATTAATTTGTTTATTAATTCTTTTACTGTGTCTCTTTCTGTTTGAATATTAGAAACGTTTTCTTCTTCTTTTGTTTTTTGTTCTTCAAGCAAATTCATATTATCTAATATTTCTTGTGTTTGAGCTTTATAATTATCTATATTATATAAAAATAGTCCAACTTCAATATTTTTTAATTCTTCTCTTAAACTTAAAAACTTTTTAGCTTTTTCTGATTGAATTTTAAGTGGTTCTATATTGTTTTCTATTTCTGCTATAATATCATTTATTCTAAGTAGATTTAATTTTGTTTGCTCTAATTTTTTTTCTGATTCCATTTTTCTTGTTCTATATTTTACGATTCCAGCAGCCTCTTCAAAAATGTGTCGTCTATCTTCTGATTTATTACTTAATATTTCATCAATCTTTCCTTGTCCAATAATAGAATATCCATCTTTTCCTATACCTGTATCCATAAATAGTTCTTGCACATCTTTTAATCTACAAGGTGTTTTATTTATAAAATATCCAGATTCACCGGTTCTATATAATCTTCTTGTAACAACAACTTCAGTATATTCAATTGGTAATTTTGAATCAGAATTGTCTATTACTAAAGATGCTTCTGCATAGCCTAATGGTTTTCTATTTTGTGTTCCTGAAAAAATAATATCTTCTGATTTTGCTCCTCTTAAAGATTTTAAACTTTGCTCTCCTAATATCCATCTAATACAATCTGATATATTACTTTTTCCAGAACCATTTGGTCCGATTACTGTTGTTATTCCTGGCATAAAATCTAAAACTGTTTTGTCAGCAAAAGACTTAAATCCATACATTTCTAATCTTTTTAAGTGCATTTTTCTTTCCTCTACTTTATTACTTTGAAGATAATCATATTATATAATTTTACTTTTTTCAAGCATTTATTTAAATTCACTTGACCAAAATTTTATTAAGATATAAAATTAGTTATATAGTTATTTATACAAAAGAGGAGTATTAAATGAAAGAAACTTTTGATTTTTATAATAGCACTTCTATAAAGTCTTATAACTTAGATGAAAAAATACGTTATCAATTAAAAATGTTAGATGGACTTGACAATTTTACTAGAAAACATAGTGAAAATGTTGCTAATATTTCTTGTAGACTTTGTGAAAAGCTTGGCTTAGATAAAACTTTTACAATTTATTGCACAACTTGTGCATATATACACGATATTGGAAAAATGTTTATTCCGCCATCTGTTTTGCAAAAACCTAGTAGACTTACTGATGAAGAGTTTGAAATTATGAAAACACATACAACAATTGGTTATAAAATGTGTATGAATGATTTAAAACTTCGTCCTTATTCTGAAGGTCCTTATTATCATCATGAATCTTTAAATGGTTCTGGATATCCAAATGGAATCACTGGAGATAAAATTCCTTATGCTTCCAAAATAATAAGAGTAGCTGATGAGTTTGAAGCAATAACTGCAAAACGTCAATATAAAAGCCACATTGGTATTGTTGATGCTTTAAACATTTTAATTGAAGATGCAAGACCACCTAAAGTAAAAAATGCATCTGATGTTGTTCAAAATTATAAAACTGGAAATGTTGGAAAAATAGATAAAAAAATATTAAAAACACTTTTCAAAGTTATAATTGAAGATACAGAGTATGAAATTGTTGCAAGAACAGACTATGTAAACTTTTTAAAAGACGAAATTAAAAGAATTGAAAGTGCTCAAAAGTATTATAATAAAATGGTTGCACAAAAAAATCCAGAAAAACGTGAATACTTTAAAGAAGAAGTTAACTGTTTCTTACATCCAAATGAAGATGCAGAAAAAATTCCTCAAATGCTAGAAGAATTTAAAGCAGCTTATAAGGCAAGAGAAGAACATATTACAAAACTATATGATGAAATAAAGCAAATTAAAAAATTAAAAATATAAGATTTAAAATTTTATTTGAAAACATTAAATTTATTTTTTAAGTAAAACAAAAACGCGTAATCAATAGATTACGCGTTTTAATTTTGATTTATTAATATTGTCTTCCCCAAACTACCATCTTTTCTGCTTTTTTTCCACAAATTGGGCAAACATCTGCTAAATGTTCTTGTTTAAATGGTATGCATCTAGAGTGTGCTCCTGTAACTTCTTTAATTTTATCTTCGCACTCTACATTTCCACACCACATTGTTTTAACATAACCTTGATTTTTCTCTAAGTTTTGGGTTATTTCTTCTAAAGAAAATGCTACTGTTGTTTTTTCAGAAACTATTTTTTTACAAGCTTCAAACATATTGTTTTGAATATTTTCTAAAACCTCTCCTAGTTTTTCTTTTAAATTGTTTAATTCTACAGTTTCTTTTTCTCCTGTGTCACGTCTTACTAAAACTGCAACACCATTTTCTAAATCTCTTGGTCCTATTTCTATTCTAACTGGAACACCTCTCATTTCCCAATCATTAAATTTAAATCCAGTTGAATAATTATCTCTATCGTCTAATTTTACTCTAAAATCATTTTTCAATTCTTCAAAAATTTTATTTGTTTTCTCTAAAACGCCTTCTTTATGCATAGCAATTGGAACTATAACTGCTTGAATTGGAGCAACTCTTGGTGGTAATTTAAGTCCTCTATTATCTCCATGAGCCATTATAACAGCTCCTAATAATCTTGTACTTAATCCCCAAGATGTTTGATATGCATATTCTTCTTTTCCTTCTCTATTTTGAAATTTAATTTCAAATGGCTTTGTAAAATTTTGTCCAAAGTAATGTGAAGTTCCTGCTTGAAGAGCTCTTCCATCATGCATTAATGTTTCTACTGTATATGTAGCTTCTGCTCCAGCAAATTGTTCTTTTGGAGTTTTTCTTCCTTTTAAAACAGGTATAGCTAAAAGATTTTCTATGACGTCTGCATAAATATCTAGCATCATCATAGTTCTTTCTTCTGCTTCTTTTGCTGTTTCATGTATTGTATGTCCTTCTTGCCATAAAAATTCTCTTGAACGTAAAAATGGTCTTGTTTCTTTTTCCCATCTTACAACACTACACCATTGATTTCCCAAAATTGGTAAATCTCTCCAAGATTTAATCCATCTAGAATACATTGTTGACATCATAGTTTCTGAAGTTGGTCTTATGCATAATCTTTCTTCTAGTTTCTCTCCACCTCCAAATGTAACCCAAGCTACTTCTGGAGCAAATCCTTCAACATGATCTTTTTCTTTTTGTAGCATACTTTCTGGAATAAGAAGTGGCATATAAAGATTTGTTACACCTACTTCTTTAAATTTTTTATCTGTATAATTTTGTATATTTTCCCATATTGCATATCCATAAGGTCTTATTGCTATAAAACCCTTTGTATCTGTATAATCTGCAAGTTCTGCTTTTCTTACAACATCTGTGTACCACTGAGCAAAATCTTCTTCAATATTTGTAATTTCTTTAACAAATTCTTCTTTTCCCATAATATTACCTCCAATAAATTAATAATTAGTTTTTATTTTCTTCATTAACTTCTTCCCTTTCGGGCATTGGAGCCTCTATTACATCATCTATAACTATTTGTTCATTTTCATCTAATTTATATCTTGGCAAATCTGGTAATTCATCTAAACTAGATATTCCAAACATTTTCATAAACTTATTTGTTACTTTATACATAGTAGGTTTTCCAGGGGCATCTAATTTTCCAGCTTCTTCTATTAAATCATATTCTAATAGTTTATATACTGTGCCATCTGCATTTACTCCACGAATTGCCTCTATTTGCGCTCTTGTTATTTTAGGATTATATGCAATTATTGACAAAGTTTCCAAAGCAGCATTAGAAATGTTTGGTTTTGCTCTATTATCAAATAATGGATAAATATATTCATAGTATTCTTTTTTTGTGCATAGTTGATAACAGTCATTTACTTTTATTATTTCAATACCACTATTTCTTGCTTCATAATCAGCTTTCATTTTTAAAATAATTTTGTCAATATCTTCTGCTCCAATTTCTAATGCATTCATTATTTCTTTTGAGCTTACTTCTCTTCCAGCTGAAAAAAGCATTGCTTCAATTATTGATTCTTCCTTACTAAATGCCATAATCCTTCTCCTTTCACAGTATTTATATATTATTACATAAAAAGTCTAAAATGTCAAACAATGTAAGTGTTTTAAAGTATTTTTGTAATTCAAATATTTGACTAAATAACCTCAATATGCTATAATTGAAATGTAATTTTAAAAAAGGAGTAAGAAAATGAGTGAAGATAAGAATATTAATAAGGATGAACATAAATTAGAAATAATTACTAACGACACTTCAGCATTACATATTTCAGAAGTTAGCGATTATATGAATCCATTACGTCCAAGTGCTTCTCCCAAAAAACAAGTTATTATTCCTGTAAATAAGAAAAAATTAGAAAAAAAGAAAGAAACAAAAAGAGAAATAAAGCTTAATTTAAAGAAACCTAAAAAAAGCTAAAAAATAGCCCCATTTTGCTAAATGGGGTTTTTATTTTTTATCTATAAGTTTCTTCTGCATCTATATATTTTTTATCATTTAATTTTCTAAATAGTTTTAGAACTTCATCATATTTTGCTACTCTTTGTTTTCTTTCTTGTAGAACTTGAGTTGCAAGCTCATAGGCACTAACTTTACCACTTTCAACCGAAATTGCTTTTTCAGTTTGAGATTTTTGTTCTTCTTTTGGAAGAGTTTTTAATATTTCAAAATACTTTTCAAGTTCAGATATTAAAAATGTATCTTCTATTCTACAAGCTCTTGTTGCATCTTCTGAATCTATTACTTCTGAAATTCTATCTTTTCTTTCTAATAATTTATCAGAAATTCTTTTAGCTTCTTCAAAATACCCTGTACGAGCTACTAATGATTTTTTAAATTTTGTTTGTTGAGACATATATAAATTGTAATCTTCAGGTGATATTTTAGTTTCTATATCTTTTCCAAAAGAAGGATATACTTCTCTTATTTTTGAAAACATTTTTTCTAAAGCATCAACTCTTTTATCTAACTTTTTACTTAACCTAATATTTTTTTCGAAGTTTTTCTTAAATACATCTTTATCTTGTTCATAGTCATTATCACGTTCCATTTGAGATCTTGGATCGTTAAAATATACTATAGGTGCATGCAAAACAATAGACGAATCTGCTGTTGCCATTACAAATCCCATATCGAAAAATCTATTTATTAATAAGTGTTGCTTATTTGAAATATTTCCACCTATTGATATGACATTAGGATTTCTATATATATCTAAATCTCTTTTTATCATAAAAAAATTCCTCCGCCCCAATATTATACTATACTTTGGCATTTTTTTCAACATATATATTAATTATTTTAACTTTTTGCATTTTTACTTGACAAAATGAGATAATACTATTATAATAATACTTGCATTATGGCGACGTAGCTCAGTTGGCTAGAGCATCCGGTTCATACCCGGCAGGTCGTAAGTTCGAATCTCACCGTCGCTACCAATAAAAAAAGCTAGATTTCAATAGATTTCTAGCTTTTTTTATTTTTAAAAAATCATTCTATATTTTCTCATTTTTCTATTCAAAAAGTTGTCAAATTTTTTATAATTTTTTTAAATTATTATTTATATAAATTATTTAAAATATCATTGACTTTTGCGAACAGTTGTTTTATAATTATAAGCATAAAAATATATTACAATGGAGATGATATAAATGAAAGAAATAGATAAAAAAAATAAAACATTTGAAGATATTAAGCATATTGATGAAAATGGAGTTGAGTTTTGGTATGCTAGGGAACTTATGAAAATTTTAGAATATAATAAGTGGGAAAATTTTGAAAAAGTAATCAATAAAGCTAAAGATGCATGTGAAAATAGTGGTATTAGTGTATTTGAACATTTTCCTGATGTCAGGAAGTTGTCAAAACGTGCTAATAATGCTGAAATTGAAATCAAAGACTATAAACTAACTCGTTATGCTTGCTATTTAATAGCACAAAATGGAGATAGCAGAAAAAAAGTTATAGCTTTAGCTCAAACATATTTTGCAGTTCAAACAAGAAAGCAAGAAATTACAGAAAAAGAATATACTATGCTAACAGA
>CANQGE010000011.1 GCA_947601495.1 uncultured Clostridia bacterium
CTTGAGGCTCTGCTTGTAATATAGCCTTTTAGGCGTTATGAGTAAAATACCTCCGGCTTAGCCGGAGGATATTTATTTTTATAATTCTAAGGAACACTTGAGATATCTTGTTGTGGCAATGGCTCCGCAATTTGTTCATGACATCTTGTGCATTTTCCGCTCAGCATCTGGATCGGTATGTCCTAATGGATCTCCTACTTTTTCGGTTTTTGTTTCATTACATTCCGAACAAGTAAATGTCTTTGTAGCTGGCTCTGTACAAGTTGCTTGTTGACTTTCAACACCATCTCCCCAAGAGTGTGCTTTAAGTTCTAAAGGAACTGTTCTAGTTTCTTGGCATTTTGAACACTTTTGCTCTATATAGCCTTGCACTTTACAAGTAGATTCTACTCGATTAGTTTCTTCCCATTTATGTCCGTCTGCTTTCAGTGTTTCTGTTATTTCATTACCACATTTATTGCATTTTTTTGTTACATAGCCATTTTGTGTACAAGTTGCCTCTTGTCTTCCTGTTTCTTTATATTCATGTTGACAATTTTCTTTATTGTTTTCTTCTTTATTTTCTTCTTTTACTTCATTCTCTTTATTTATACTTGGATCTGGAGTTTGACATCTTATGCAAATTCCGTTTTGGAAATCATGTCCTAAAGCAGGTTGTGATTCATCTTTCTCTTTTCCGCATTTTGTACATTTATAAGTAATAGTACCATCACTAGTGCATGTAGCAGAGCTTTCATAAACTACATAATCATGTTTACATGTTGATTGGTCTATTCCAGTATCATAATCATCATCAATTACAATTTCTTCTGGTTCCCAATCATCTGTTGGTTTAACACCTTTTATATCTGAAGCATATCTATAATGAGATTCTAATGTGTCATCATCTAATTCTAGATAAATCATTAATTCATCTAATAAAGCTTTAATTTTTGATTTGCTTGCTTGGTAGAACCATAATGAATTAATCATAGCTGATTGTCCAGGTAATTGCTCAGATCTTAGCTTAGATGTATCAAATTTTAATACATGAGGAACATAATCTAAAACCTTATGTCCGCTAATATTTGTTTGTAAATTTGTATAAACCATAGATACTAAATCTTTTATTTTACCTACATTTTGTAAAGAAAGTATTTGGCTCATTGCAGCCTTTATAAATTCCCTTTGTGTTCTCATTCTACCATAATCATTATCTCCATAAGATGATGGATAAGATGTTCCATTGTTGTTATGTCTAAATCTTAATAATTGTTCTATTTGATTTGGTTGTAAAGTTTGATAGCCTTTCTTTAAGTGAATATGTAAATCTTGTGTAGGGTCATCATAATCCATATTAATAGGTACATCAAAATCTATACTTCCAATACAATCAAATATGCTTTCAATAGAAATGTTTCTTACAATAACATAGTGGTCTATTGTTACACCTGTTAATATTTCAACAGCTTCCACAGTTTTTTCAGCACTCTTTTGGAATTGTGCATTTATTTTATCATATCCATTAGCAGAAGCTGGATTTTTTCCAACGAATGTATCTCTTGGAACAGAAAGCATAAATGCTTTTTGCGTTGAAGGGTTATATCCGCATAAAATTATTGTGTCTGTAAGTTTTGCAGATATATCTTCACTAACTCCAAGTATTAAAACAAATATTGGGTCTTGCTCTCCGACAATATCAGTAGCCATATTTAAAACTGCATCTTTTACGCTACCTTTTGCCTTAAATAAATAAACTCCAAAAACAGAGCCTAATAATATAATTATTAATAAAAATACTGAAAGCACAACAATTAGTTTTTTCTTTCTACTCCATTTTTTCTTAGGCTTTTTTTCTTTTCCATTTTTACCTTTTCCATTTTTATCTTTTTCATTCTTTTCTTTTATGTTTTGATCTTTTGGTTGTTTTTCCTGAGTACTTCTCTTTTCTTTTTTCTCTGCTATTCTAGAAGTGTGTTTTCCACCTTCTTTTTTGGCTTCGCGTTTTGCTCTTTTTCCACCTTTTTTCTCATTTTGAGTAGCAGATTCGGCAGTAGCAAAATTTGTTATTTCGTTTTCTGAATTTCTTCTTTGCTTTGTGCTTCCAACATTTATAATTATTTCATCGTCTTCATCATTTTTATTATTTCCCAAATTTTTGTACCTCTTAACTTTATTTTATCAATCAAGTAATTTATCTAATTCTGCTTTAATTTCATCTTTTTGTAAATCTCTACCAATAAATACAAGTTTTATTATTCTGTCTCCAACTTTGTCATCCCAATTTTTAAGAAGTTCTGGATTTTGTTTGAAAAGTTCTTTTCTTTCATTTTCTGGTGCAGAAGCTATCCAAAGACCAGATTCACCAATTTGCATTTGATTTCCAGCTTGTTCAAAAACATAAGACATTTCATCTTCATCTGAAAACCAAAGAATTCCTTTACATCTAATAATATTTCTTTCCCATTTGAAATTAACAAATTCTTCAAATTTGTTTCTGTTAAATGGTTTTCTTCTAACATAAACAAATGTGCCAATTCCATATTCTTCTGCTTCACCTTCATCGTGATGATGATGGTGATGTCCGTGATGTTCTTCATGATGCTCATCATGTTCATCTTCGTTATGCTCGTCTTCATCGTGTTCATCATGATTATCATCGTCATCGTCATCATCGTCTTCGTGTTCATTATCTTCACTTTCTAATTCTTTAACCCAAGCTGCAGAAGTTGCTGCTTTTTCAAAATCGAAATTATTTGTATCTATTATTTCTCCAACACTAACTTTAGCATAATTTGTTTCAATAATTTTTGCTTCTGGTTGAAGTGCTCTTATAACTGCTTTAACTCTTTTTAATTCATCTTCTGAAACAGAATCTACTTTGTTTAAAACAATAGTGTTGCAAAATTCTATTTGTTGAATTAAAAGATTTTCAATATCTTCTTCATCTAAATTTTCTTTTAAAAGATTTTCTCCTGAACCAAATTCATAAGCAAGTCTTGCTGCATCAACAACAGTAACAATGTTATCTAGTCTACAAATTTTTGGAAGTCCATATTTTTCAGTTTGTTCTGAAAGAACTGTTATTGTTTGTGCAATAGGAAGTGGTTCACAAATTCCACTTGCTTCTATTAAAATGTAATCAAATCTTCTTGTTTTAATAATGTCTACAATTTGTTTCATTAAATCTGTTTTTAATGTACAACAAATGCAACCATTGCTTAAAGGAACTAAGTTGCTGTCTTTTTCATTAACAACTCCACCTTTTTGTATTAATTCAGCATCTATATTTACTTCACCTATATCATTTACTATAACTGCTACTTTATATCCTTCTTGATTTGTTAAAATATGATTTATTAAAGTAGTTTTCCCAGCCCCTAAGTAGCCTGTTAAAACTGTGATTGGTACTATTTTATCCATTTTTTCCTCCTAAAAAAGTTAACAAATTTGATAATGGTATTATATACTTTATAGTGTTTTCTTTCAAGATATATTAGGCATTTGTAATATTAAAAATATCTTAAGAAAAAATTTTTTAGTGCATGCAACATTTATTTTAAAAATCATTAAATATCTATAATTTTACTCTAATTCAAGTTTTATTCTAATTCAAAATTTCCAGTATATAATTGATAATATTGACCTTTTTGTGCTATTAGTTCTTCATGATTTCCTCTTTCAATAATTCTACCATTTTCTAGAACCATAATAGCTTTTGAATTTCTTACTGTTGATAATCTATGAGCTATAACAAAAACAGTTCTACCATCCATAAGTTTATCCATACCTTCTTGAACTATTTTTTCTGTTCTTGTATCTATGCTTGATGTTGCTTCATCTAAAATCATAACTGGTGGATTATTAAGTGCTGCTCTTGCTATTGATAATAATTGTTTTTGACCTTGAGACAAACTTCCACCACTTCCATCTATTACAGTGTTATATTCATCTGGAAGCATCATTATAAAATTATGAACATTTGCAAGTTTGGCAGCTTCTATAACCTCTTCATCAGTTGCGTCTTGTTTTCCATATTTTATATTTTCTTTTATTGTTCCAGTAAATAAATTTACATCTTGAAGAACCATTCCTAAAGATCTTCTTAAATCGTCTTTTCTTATCTTGTTTATATTTATGCCATCATATCTAATTTTTCCGTCTTCAATATCATAAAATCTATTTATTAAGTTTGTTATTGTTGTTTTTCCAGCTCCTGTTGCACCAACAAAAGCAATTTTTTGTCCTGGTTTTGCATATAAAGAAATGTCATGCAAAACAGTTTTCTTTCCATCATAACTAAAATCTACATTGAAAAATTCAATATGTCCTTTTAGTTCTACATATTCTAATCTACCATCACTGTGAGGATGCTTCCATGCCCATTTTCCAGTGTAGTGGTCTGTTTCTGTTATTTTTCCATCTTTAATTTCTGCATTAACTAAAGTAACATATCCATTATCTTCTTCTGGTTTTTCATCTATAAGTGTAAATATTCTCTTTGCACCAGCTAAAGCCATTATAATTAAATTTACTTGTTGTGAAATTTGAGATATTGGCATTGAAAAGCTTTTGCTTAAATTTAAGAAAGATACTATTGCTCCTATTGTTAGTCCTCCAATTCCATTTATTGCTAAAAAGCCTCCAACAATTCCAATTAAAACATATTGTAAGTTTCCTAAATTTGCAAGAGTTGGCATTAAAATATTTGCATATTTGTTTGCTTCTGTTGAGTCATTACAAAGTTCATCATTTAGTTTATTAAATGCTTCCATAGATTCATCTTCTCTGCAAAATACTTTTACTACTTTTTGTCCATTTACCATTTCTTCAACATATCCATTAACTTTAGCTATTGATTCTTGTTGTTTTACGAAATATTTCCCACTTTTTCTAGTAATAGTTTTTGAAACATTTATTATAATAAATAAAAGAATAACTACTAATAGTGTTAAGTGTATGCTTGTTTTTAACATAGCTAAAAATGTTAAAATTAATGTTAAAGATAAAGATACCATTTGAGGCACACCTCTTGAAATCATTTCTCTTAAAGTATCTATATCGTTTGTGTAGTGACTCATTACATCTCCATGAGAATGTGTATCAAAATATCTAACTGGTAAATATTGCATTTTTTCAAACATTTCATTACGAATATCTCTTAAAGTTCCCTGTCCAATTTTAGACATTAATCTATTATATATGTATGCAGATATTACACCTACTGCAAAAATGCATACCATAAATCCTAATGCTCTAAGTAATGGAGCAAATGAAGGATTTGTTTGACCTATCATAGGCATAACATAATCATCTATTAAATTTTGCAAAAATAGAGAGCTTGCAACTGTTCCAAATGAAGAGAATAATACACAAAAAATAACGAATATAAATTGAATTTTATAATTTTTTAGTATATATCCAAAGATTCTTTTTAAAGTTTTAGGATCTATTTTTCTGTTATTTTCCACTTTCGTCTCCTCCCTTCATCTGTGATTCATATACATCTTTATATATTTCATTAGTTTTTAATAATTCTTCATGTGTTCCAATACCATTAATTGAGCCATTATCAAGAACAATTATTTTGTCACAATCTTGAACAGAAGAAATTCTTTGAGCAATTATAAGTTTAGTTGTTTCTGGTAATTCTTCTGAAAAAGCTTTTCTTATTAAGCTTTCTGTTTTTGTATCTACTGCTGAAGTAGAATCATCTAAAATAAGAATTTTTGGTTTTTTAAGAAGTGCTCTTGCAATACAAAGCCTTTGTTTTTGTCCTCCACTTACATTAGTTCCACCTTGCTCAATATATGTGTCATAACCATTTGGAAATTTAGAAATGAATTCATCTGCTTGAGCATATTTACAAACTTTTACAAGTTCTTCATCATCTGCTTCTTTATTTCCCCATCTTAAATTTTCTTTTATTGTTCCTGAAAATAGTTCATTTCTTTGAAGTACCATTGAAACAGCATTTCTTAATGTTCTTATATCGTAATTTCTTACATCAACATCTCCAATTTTCAAGTTTCCTTCTGTTACATCATATAATCTAGGAATTAATTGAACCATTGTTGTTTTTGAAGAACCTGTTCCACCGATTATTCCAATAGTTTCTCCAGAATTAATTTTCAAGTTTATATTCTTTAATGCTAATTTATTAGAATCTTTAAAATAACTAAAAGAAACATTGTTAAATTCAATTGATCCGTCTTTAACGTCAAAAACTGGATTTTCAGGATTTTGTAAATCTGGAACCTCTTCTAAAATTTCTGCTATTCTTTTAGCAGATTCTAAAGCTAGTGTAATCATTACAAAAATCATTGAAAGCATCATCAAACTCATAAGTATTTGCATAGTGTATGTAATTAAACTTGTAAATTCTCCTACAGTTAAAGTATTTAAAACTATAAAATGACTACCAAACCAAGCAATTAAAGTTAAACAAGTATATACTGTTAGTTGCATAATTGGATTGTTTAATGCTAAAATTGCTTCTGCTTTTGTAAAGTCTTTATATATGCTATCTGATACGTTGTTAAATTTTTCTATTTCTTTTTCTTCTGTTACAAAAGATTTTACAATTCTTACGCCTCTTACATTTTCTTGAACAACATTATTTAATTTATCATATGTATTAAATACTCTTCTAAAAATTGGATGTGCAACTCTAGAAATTATTATTAAAGCTCCAAGCAATATTGGTGCTGCTACCATAAAAATAATTGCTATTTTGTGATTTATGAAAAATGCCATAAGAAATGCAAAAATTAATGTTAGCGGTGATCTTACAGCTATTCTTATAATCATCATATATGCTTGTTGAACATTAATTACATCTGTTGTTAATCTTGTAACAATACTTGATGTGCTAAATCTATCTATATTATAAAAAGAAAAATCTTGTATTTTTGCATACATATCTTTTCTTAAATTTTTAGCAAATCCAGAAGAAGCTTTTGCAGCATACTTTCCTGAAAGTCTACCAAAAAATAACGCTAAAAATGCTATAAATATAAGTTCAACACCAACTTTCATTATAGCAAACATATCTTGTTTATTTATTCCTTCATCTATTAATCTAGCAAGTAATAGCGGTATAAAAATTTCCATTAAAACTTCTAGTATCATAAATAAAGGTGTTAATATAGTGTCTTTTTTGTATTCTCTAACCGATTTTAATAATTTTCTTATCATAATTATCTCTCCTAAAACTGTATTTTAATTAATTTCTTTTGAAAATAACTCATGCATATATGGTTTTACTTTTTTCAAAGAAACTGGCTTCATATTTTCATCTGTGAAGCAATGTTTTGTTTCTCCTGTTAAGCAAAGTAAACCAGTTGTTTTATTTGTAACTATATATTGCATTGTTATTCTAACACTAGTATATTCTTTTACTTTTACATCTATTTCAAGAATATCCTCAAATTTTGCTGAATGTTTGTATTCGCAATTAATTCCTAAAACTGGAATCATTATTCCCTCTTCTTCCATTTTTCTATAAGGAAGTCCCATCTTGTCCAAATAAAATATTCTTGCTTCTTCTAAAAACCTTATATAGTTTGAATGGTGAACAATTTTCATTCCATCTGTTTCATAATAATTTACTTTTCTTTCATATATCATTTTAATTCTCCTAACTTTATTGCATTTAATATATATAACAGATTTATCTTAAAATAATATTAAATTTTTTGGCTTAAAAATTCTTGAGCTATTTTTTCGATTAAATCTATCTGTTTTCTTGTTTCTTCTAGTTTGTAGTTAAATTTATCAAGAATTTTATTTATAAAGTTATTTTCTAAAATATATTTAAAAGTATATTTAAAGTTTGTATCAAAAATAAAACTTACAACTAACATAATAGAATCAATTTTAGGTCTTTTTTTATCATCCCTATAAATGCATTTATGATTTTTTATTGTTTCTAAGTAATCTTCTGATATAACTCCTTCTTCTACTTGTTTTATTTCTTCATCTGTGTGCCAAAGCATAAGCTCAGATGCTTCATAGAAAATATCTATTTTATCTGCATCTTTTACTATTTTAGCAAATAATAAAGTTTCTTCATCCAATCCTTCTTCAATAGAAAATTTATTATGATTTCTAATTGCAGTTTTTATTATTTCGTCATATTTGTCTGTTTGAATAAATTTTCTAATAAAGTTGTCTTTTTCTAAAATTTCGGCTCCCATATCTCCATGGTCAAAACTTCTATAATCTGAAAATGTTTTATATTGAGAAAATTGTTCAAATCTAGCAATATCATGAAGTAATCCTATTAATGTTGCTAAATTAATTTGTTCTTCGTTTAAATTTAAAGATTCAGCAATATTTTTACTTTGCTCCATTACTCTTAAAGAATGTTTTATTTTTCTGTCTATTTCAGTAATGCTACTATCATAGCTTGAAACATATTTCATAAATTCATTTTTTGCTACTTCTAAATCTATCATTTTTTTCTCCTTTTCTTAAAAATACACCACTAGATTACATTAAAACTTTTTATAGTTTTATTAATCGTGGCGCATTATTTTTAACTTTTACTGTCATATTTTAATTCATAACTAGAATATTTGTTAGGCTCTAGGCCTACCTTATTTTTCATATATATTAGTGTTATTATCATAACAACTAAGCTAAAAATTCCAAATGTGAACATTGCATTTGTTATTGGCATTAGTTTTAATAATTTTGAAGCAAATAATCCTAATACAACGCTAGTAATAGAATTTGCAAAACTATTTACAGCAAAAATTTTTGTATCAATTTTACTATTTGTAAAATTACTCAAATACTTTATTAATAAGACATTATATAGTCCCACAGCAATATATTTTATTATGTACATAGAAAAAATTATAATTAATACAATAGGTAAATTAAATTCTAAAAGTGTAATTCCACTAGATGCTATTATAGATAAACTTAAGAATATACCTATTACAGATAGTGTTCTGTTTTTAAACTTTTTTTGAAATAAATATTGTTTTCTTGAAGATATTGCGGAAACAATATTTAAAACTGCAAATGATATTCCTATATATTTTGAAGCAAGTCCTAAATTTTCTAGTAAGCTTATTTCATAAGTGGCCAAAACTGAAATTACTCCATAAAACACTGCCGAATAGATTAATAAACTTCTACATCTTTTAGATTTTATTGAAAACTTTATCGCTTCTTTTATAGATGTTTCTTCATTTTTTTGCTCATCATTAGGCACATTAATTTCTTCAAATCTTGTTGACATTAATATAGTTATTATTACTATTCCAAGTGATAAAAATAAAGGAATATAGCCATTTATTTCATATAAAAATCCTGAAAGTATAAGTGAAACAGCACTAAGCAAATAATATCCCGAAACAGCATTTCCTTGTATTTTAGCAAATATATTACTTTTCTCCACAGCCGAAGAAATAATAGATTCGTGCAGTATAGAAGGCTCTCCTATGTCTTTAAGTGAAAATGCTAGTGCACATATTAGTTCGGCTATAATAAACTGGATGAGTTTTGTGCTATTTATTACCATAATTAAATATATAGCATTACATATGTTTCCTAGAACTACGCCTCTTTTTCTTCCAATTTTTTCAATAATTAGTGTAGCTGGGATTTGACATAAAATTATAAATAAAGCATAAAATGTATCAATTAATACTACTGATGCCATATCTATTTTCTTAATTTGAGTTAAAAATAATACATTTATCGTATAAAAGAATAGAAAATCTCTTGATAAAGGTCTATATTTCGGATAAAGCCTCAAATTTTTTTCTTCATTTTTCATTGCTTATGGTTTTCTCCTTTGAAATTATTTTACCTTTTTACTTTTTTCTAATTTTTTCTCTTCTTTTCTTTTTCTTTTTTCTTCTTTCTTTTCCTCTTTAGTAAGTTTTTTCTTCCAAAATTTTCTAGCTTCTTTTTCTTTCCATAATTTAATATAATGTCTTACGATTAAAATTATTATAATAATAAGTATAATTGCTAAAACAATATATAAAATTCTATAAGCTATTTTTGTGTTTTCTTCTATTGTTGAAAAATCATTTTCTTCATAATAAGTATAATTTACATTACACTCTTCAATATTATTCTTTTCTGGATTTACTTCATAATTTAAATTGTTTAAATCTATAAAAGTAATTGTTCCATATTCATCAATCATAAACTTAGTATCTAATGAATTATAGTCCACTAAATAATCTTTAATTATTAATTTAAATCTATTTTCTTCATCTAAATTAACTTTTATTTGTATATATTTTTTTCCTTCGTGTTCATATTCTCCAATTATTTCTGAAGACTGCATAGAAAAGCAGTAGTGTCTAAGTTCTACTTCATTTTCTTCTACTTGGTTAAATCCAAGTGATTTAAAATACTCTACATATCCTAAATAATCTGATTCATTTAGATAATTTTGTATTTTCTGTGCTTTTTCAGCTTCACTTTGGTATACATTGTTGAGATTATAGTTTATAAATTGTTCCATGTTATATCTAAGTAAGTCTTCTGAAAGTAATAAATAAATTTTACAGCCTCTTGTAAGATTTTCAATTTTTAAATTAATATCTTTTTCAGGTACTGTTATTGCATCTACAGCAAGTGCAATATTAGTAAATAGTAAATTTGCTAAAAGTATTACTGCTATTAATAAATTTATCCATTTGTATCTAACCATATTTTTATCCTTTCATTTGTACTTTTATATATTATATATTATTTTAACTTTTTTGTAACCTCATTTATAATAGATTTTTTTGCTTCTTCAAAAGTCATGTTTAAAGTAGCTCCCGCAGCCTTTATATGGCCTCCGCCACCAAATACAGAACATACATCTGAAACATTTACATATTCGCTAGAACGAAGTGAAGCTTTAAATCCATTATCTTTTTCATATATAAATATTGAAACTTCTACCCCTTCTACTGTTTTTCCAATTTCAACAATTCCTTCACGCTCTCCTGCTTTTATGTTTAATTTCTCATCATCTTTTTTAGTTAAATATGTAAATGCAATTCTTCCATCTGCAAAGAATTCTAATCTATTCATAGCTATTTTTTGTGCTTCGAATTTTGTTCTAGACATCATAAGCATAGCTTGATGATAAATACTTGATAAATTAATTCCTTTTTCTAAACACCAAGATGCAAATTCAAAAGATTCCACTGTTACATTGCTGTTTTTGAAACCACCTGTGTCTGTAATTATTCCTGTTAACAAACAAGTTGCTATATCTTTTGTTATTTCTAGTCCCAAATATTCAAAACTAGATACAAGAATTTGTGCAGTTGCTGGTGAAACATGATTAACAATGTTATGATCTGCAAACATATCATTTTTATTATGATGGTCAAATTGTACCTTTACTTTTGCTTGTTCAAAATATTTTATAAAATCAGAATTTATTCTTTTATCATTTGGGCAATCTAATACTATTGCTAAATCATATTTAGATATTTCTGATTCTGTTTTTATGTATTCTTTTCCAGGTAAATATGAAAAATTTTCTGGAAAATCTTTCATTAAAACTACAGCATTTTTTCCCATATTTCTAGTAGCTAAACACATAGCAAGAGCACTCCCAATGGCATCACCATCTGGAGCCTCGTGTGCTAAAATTACAATACTATTTGCTTTTTTTATTTCAACTAATATATCGTCTAATGTCATTTTTAATTCTCCTTTTTTAAGTCTTTGGTAATATTTTTTAAAATTTCATCTATTCTTGAGCCATATTCAAGAGATTCATCAAACTCGAATATTATTTCTGGTGTATTTCTTAAATTAACTTTTTTTGCTACTGCACTTCTTATATATCCACTAGATTGTTTTAAAATAGATAAATTTTCTTTTTTACTTTTTTCATTAATCATAGTAACATAAACTCTTGCAAATCTAAGATCTGGTGTGGTTTTAACTTTTGTTACACTAATTAATCCAGTAAGATGAGGGTTTTTAAGTTCTAATGAAATTATATTACTAATTTCTTTTTTCAACTCTTCATCAATTTTATTCATTCTATTATGATTACTAGGCATATAAATTTCCTTTCATGTTTATTTTATAAATATAGTATTTACAAAACGAAATAAATTATTTTACTTGTTCCATTATATAAACTTCTAATTGATCTCCTTCTTCTATGTCATTAAATCCATCTATTTGAAGGCCACATTCATAACCTTTGTCAACTTCTTTAACATCATCTTTAAATCTTTTTAAAGATATAAGTTTTCCATCATGAATTACAATGTTATCACGAATTACTCTAATTCCTGCATTTCTAGCAACTTTTCCTGTTAGAACATAAGAACCTGCTATTGTACCAACATTAGAAACTTTAAATGTTTGTCTAATTTCAGCTGTTCCAATAATAACTTCTTTATAAACAGGATCTAACATTCCTTTCATAGCTGATTCAACATCATTTATTGCATCATAAATTACAGAATATTGTTTAATTTCTACTCCTTCTTTATCTGCAATAGTTTTTGCTATAGTTTCTGGTCTAACATTAAATGCTATTATTATTGCTCCTGAAACTTTAGCTAAAGTTACATCTGATTCTGTAACACCACCAACATTAGAGTGAATTACTTTAACAACAACTTCTTTGTTTGAAAGTTTTTCTAAAGATTGTTTTAATGCTTCAACAGAACCTTGAACATCTGCTTTTACTATTAAGTTTAATTCTTTTAAGTTTTCACTTTCAATTTTATTAAATAAATCATCAAGAGTAACAATTGTGTTATGTGCAATTTCTCTTTCTCTCTTTTCAGATTTTCTTTTTTCTATTAAGTGTTTAGCTGTTCTTTCATCTTTTACTTCATAGAAAATATCTCCTGATTCTGGAACTGAAGTTAAACCTGTAATTTCAACTGGTGTAGATGGTCCAGCACTCTTAACTTTCTTACCTTTATAGTTTTGCATTGTTCTAATTCTGCCTATTGAAGAACCAACAATAATTGTATCTCCAACATCTAATTTTCCTCTTTGTACAAGCATTGTAGCAACAGGTCCTCTTGTTTTATCAAGTCTTGCTTCTATTACTGTACCTTTTGCTTGCTTTGTAGGATTAGCTTTTAACTCTAAGACATCTGCTTGTAATAATACCATTTCAAGAAGATTATCTATACCTTCTTTTTTCTTGGCAGAAATTGGAACATAGATTGTGTCTCCACCCCAAGCCTCTGGAACTAAATCATATTTCATTAATTCTTGCTGAACTTTTTCAAAGTTTGCATCTGGTAAGTCCATTTTATTTACTGCAACCACAATTGGTATTTTTGCAGCTTTTGCATGGTTAATAGCTTCAACTGTTTGAGGCATAACACCATCATTTGCTGCAACTACAAGTATTGCAATATCTGTAATCATTGCTCCTCTTGCTCTCATGCTAGTAAATGCTTCATGTCCTGGTGTGTCTAAGAAAGTTATATCTCTATCGTTTATTTTTACTTGATATGCACCAATATGTTGTGTAATACCACCTGACTCTCCTTCAATAACATTTGTACTTCTAATTGCGTCAAGAAGTGAAGTTTTTCCATGGTCAACGTGTCCCATAACAACTATTACTGGTGGTCTTGGTTTTAAATCTTCTTCTTTATCTTCTGTTTCATCTATTAAAATGTCTTCATCTGTTACAACATTTTTCTTTACAGCATTAATTCCATATTCTTGTGCTATTAAATAAGCTGTATCAAAATCTAATTCATTATTTATTGTTGCCATTATTCCTAATCCTAATAGCTTTTTAATAACATCACTGCTTGTTATTTTCATTTCAGTAGCTAAATCTTTTACTGAAATAGTATCAGGAATAGTTATTTCAGTTAGTTTGAATATTTTTTGTTTATTTCTATTTTCTTGTTTAGAATTTTTCTTTTTAGCTCTTCTTCCTCTTTCAGTACTTAGATCATAATAATCTAACATATCTCCTTCTTTAAACATATTAGATAATTGACCTTGTCTTTTTAAATTGTTTAACTTATCAGAGTCGAAATCGTTATTATTTCTACGATTCTTTTTTGCAACTTTTTGTTCATCTTGTTGTCTATTTTGTTTTGCCTTGTCTTTTGCTTTATTTCCGTAATCTCTAACATTTTCTTTTTCTGTAGGTATATCTACATCCATTATGTTTTTGATTTTTCTGTCTATTCCTCTATCTTCATTTCTTCTAAAATTATTATTTTTATTATCTCTTTTATTAAATTGGTTTTTATCGTTATCTCCGAAATTCTTTTTATTTTCTTTATTATAAGGGGTTTCTTTCTTATTATTTTCAAATTTAGGTTTATTATTTTTTTGTTCTTGCATTTTAGGAGTTTTTGGAGCATCATTATTAACAACTTCTGTTTCTTTATTTGCAGAAATTGTTTTTTCTACTTTTTCAGTAGCTACAGTATGAGAAGGTTTTTCTTCTTTTTTCTCTTCAGGCTTTTTACTTGTAAGTCCTAACAATTCACTAACAGTAAGAGGTTTTGAAGGTTTATCTCTATAAACTATGTTGTAGTCTTTATTTCTTTTATTTTCAATAAATCCAACATCTTTTTTTCTTGCCTGTTCTTTTCTTTTTCTTTCTTCTTCTCTTTTTTGCTCTTCGTCATCATTAATAATAACTGCTCTTCTAATTATAACTGGCCCGTTATCTTTTTCTTTTTTACTCTCCATAGGTTTTGTTTTTGAAACTCCTTTAAACTTTTCTTCTATTTTATTCATTTCTTCTTTTGTAATAGAGCTTAAATGACTTTTGGCTTCTATTCCGCTCTTGTTTTGCTATTTCTAAAATTTTCTTTGTTTCCACTCCCAATTTTTTTGCAATCTCATGAATTTTAATTTTTTCCAAACTATTCACCCCCAGAAATTACCTTCTTTATAGCTTCGGCTAAATTCTTATCTTTAATACCTAATATGGCTTTATTATATTTTCCTATTGCTTTACTATTTTCTTCAATAGTGCCATACATAATTATAGGTATATTTTCTTTATTGCAATAATATTTCATATTTTTAATTGTTTTTTCTGATGTATCTTTTGCAATAATAACTAGTTCAATATTCTTTTTAGAAATTTCTTCTAAAACTAAATCTGTTCCAGCAGAAACTTTTCCTGCTTTTGCAGAGATTCCAAGTAAACCATTTACCTTATTTACCAACAATTACACCTCTTATACTTTCATATAATTCTGAACTTATTTTAGTTTCAAATATTTTTTCTAATCTATGTGACTTTATAATTTTATCTAAGCATTCTTCTTTTTTGCAAATATATGCTCCTCTACCATTTTTCTTGCCAGTAATGTCTGGCTCAATAATGCCATCTTTAGATTTAACTATTCTTAAAAGATCTTTCTTTTCTTTTTGTTCATTACAAGCCATACAAGTTCTTAGTGGTATTTTCTTTTTAATCATTTAAAATCACTTCCTATTATTTTGCGTTTTAGTTTTCACTTTCAGATTTTTTAGCTCTTCCTCTTTTCTTTTTAGGTGCTTCTTCTGAAACTTCTTCGTTTTCTTTAGCTTCTTCTTGTTTTGTTACTTTTTTAGTTTTCTTTTCTGTTTTTTCTTTCTTTTTATCTTCGCTATCTTTTTCTTCTTTTTCTTCTTTTTCTTCCTTCTTGTCTTCTTTTTCTGCTTTTTTAGTAGATTTTTTAGCTTTCTTTTCTGCTTTAATTTCTTCTTGAACTTCGCTATTTTCTTCTACTTTTGGCTCTGTACTTGCTTCTTCATTTTTTTCTGATTCAAGTTGAGCAAGTAAAATTTCTCTAATTTGTGTTTCTGATTTTATATCTATTTTCCAATTTGTAAGTCTTGCAGCTAATCTAGCATTTTGTCCTGATTTACCAATTGCTAAAGATAATTGGTCATCTGGAACTATAACTTGTGCAAATTTTTCTTCTTCTTTAACGTCAACTGCCATAACTTGTGCTGGAAGTAAAGCTGCAGCAATATAAATTGCTGGGTCTTCATTCCATTCAATAACATCAATTTTTTCTCCATTTAATTCATTTATAATGTTTTGAATTCTAACTCCCTTTTGTCCAACGCAAGAACCAACTGGATCTATATTTTCATCTCTAGAATATACAGCTATTTTACTTCTAGAACCTGGGTCTCTAGAAATGCTTCTTATTTCTATTAAACCTTCATAAATTTCTGGAATTTCAAATTCAAATAATTTTCTAACAAAATCTGGATGACTTCTTGAAACTATAACTTGAGGAGTTCCTTTTAATCCTCTTTCAACTTCTAAAACATATCCTTTTATTTTGTCATTTACTCTATATGTTTCAGTAGGAATTTGTTCTTTTAAAGGCATAACCCCTTCTAGTTTTCCTAAATCCATAACAACAATTCTTCCATCTGCTTTTTGAATTAAACCAGAAACAATTTCACCTTTTTTATCGTTAAATTCAGAAAAAGCCATATCTTTTTCAGCTTCTCTTATTTTTTGCATAACAACTTGTTTTGCTGTTTGAGCTGCAATTCTACCAAAGTCTTTAGGTTTTATTTCAATATTAACTACATCTCCAACATTATAGTTCTTGTCAATTTTTCTAGCTTCTTCTAAGCTAATTTCAAGTTCTGGAACAGGTAGTTCTGCAACAACTTCTCTAGCAGAATAAACATGCATTTCACCTGTTACTTTATCTATAGTAACTTTTACATTTTCAATGTTTTCATCTGCATCAAAATTTTGCTTATATGCTTTAACTAAAGCTTCTTCTAATGCTGATACAAGATAATCTTTGCTTATTCCTCTTTCTTTCTCTAATTCGTCCATAACTGTAATTAGTTCTTTTACGTCAACGTTTTTCATTTTTCCATTTCCTCCTACCAATTAAATATAGTTTTTACAATAGCTATATCTTTAGAATTTATTTTTATAGTCTTATTTTCGACTTTTATTGTAATCCAATCTTTATTATATTCTTCCAGTTTTCCTACTATTTCTTTTTGCTTTTCACTATTGGGCTTAAAGAGTTTTACTTTTATTTCATTTCCTATTTGCGATAAAAAGTGTTTTTCTTTTCTTAAAGTTCTTTCTATTCCTGGAGAAGATACTTCTAAAAAGTATTGTTCTTTAATATAGTCTGCTTCATCTAAAACATCGTTTATTGCATTATTTACTTTTTCGCAATCGTTTATATCAATTCCATCTGGTTTATCAATAAAAATTCTTAAGTAAAAATCTTTTCCTTCTTTTTCGTATATTACATCATATAACTCATAGCCTAAATCTGTTATAATATTTTCTAAAAGTTCTTGAACTTTTGACTCAATATTATTTAATGCCAAGATAGTACCTCCTTAAACATTAGTAAAGAGTGGGATTTGTTCCCACTCTTCTAGCTTAAAATTATGACATAATTATTATACACTTTAATTTCAGTAATTGCAAGCTTTTTTTGTTAAATATTTACAGTTTATTTTTACTCAGTTACTTCTTCTTGAGAAGATGAAGCATTTGATTGCCAAGTTAAAATTGGAAAGCCTGAATTTATATTTGCTTCGTCTTTTGCAAAATATTCTCCTAAATCAGTTAAAACTGCATTTTTCATATCATCTTCTGTTTTTGCAAATTCGCTATCTACTCCTTCTTTTTCAAGAGATGAATCTAAATAAAATCCATTTTGTACTTGCCCAAAATTAGCATAAACTAATCCTGCTGCATCATCTTTTGAATCTATTTTTCCAACATTGTAGGATGTGTATATATAGCTTTCTGAACTATTTTGACCACATATTCCGCCTAATACATTTACAGTGTTTCCATTTGTACTTATTTCTCCAACATTGTAGCAATTAGAAATATTTGAATTGTTTATTCCAGTTATTCCTCCGCCATTAGCACTATTTACAACAATTTTTGATGAGTTATAGCAATCTGTAATATTTCCCATTTTATAGTTTATTCCAGCAATGCCTCCAACAAATTCATCTCCTACTATAATACCTTCTTTATTATCTAAAGTATGATTGCTAGAATATGATATTTCAGCTTCTGAATAACCTGAAATTCCTCCAACATATTTTTTACCTACAATATTTTTAGCTAGGTTTGTTACATTTTGCAATTTTGTACCATAAAAAGCAATTCCCGTTATTCCACCTAAATAATCTGTTGCATATACGTTTGCTAAGTTTGTGCAATTATTAATGTTTGAATTGTTATTTGTATAACCAGAAATTCCTCCAGCATATTTTTCTGCATTAATAAAACAGTTATCGCCTACTACTTGGCAAAATTCTATTCTAGATTCAGTCATACCGAAGTCCTACTATTCCGCCAACTTTTTCTTTTCCTTGAACATTTATGTGTTCTATAGAACAATTTGACACTGTTCCTAAGTTTAATCCAACAATTCCTCCAACTGCATTATTTGCTTGTATATTGCTATATTTTAATTTTAAATTTGTTATTGTTCCACTAGAAAATCCAAATAATCCTTGATAATCTTTATCAGCTATTATGTTCATTCCTCTTATAGAAAAACCATTTCCATTAAATATTCCTGCAAATCTTTTTAAATTAGCATTTTGAGTTTGAATTGAATCATCTTGAATGGCTTGAGTTTCTTCTTGAGTGACATTTTCGTTTGTTCCTTCTTCTGCTGACCCTGTTTCATCTAAAAATCCTACAATTGATGTCCAAGGATTTCCTTCCCAAGAACCATCTTCTTTTTGTCTTGCTCCTAAATCTATATTATTTCTTAAAGTAATTGTTACTCCACTAAAGTTCTTTTCTCCACTTATAACTTGGTCTGCTATCCATTTTAATTCATCTGCTGTGTATATATTTGTATTTCCTGCTTGATCAACTTGTGGTTCTTTAGAGTCTCCAGACCAAGGCACTATATTTCCTTCTACAATTTCTCCATCTAAGTAGGCTGTGTAATCTTTTCCATCTTTCTTTATATAATAAGTATCATCTTTTGGTTGCCCTGTTACTTCTCCTCCAAATTCTGCTAAAATTTGGTCAATTGTTTTTTTCTCTACTTCTTTAATTTCATAAGTTGCAACTTCTGTTTGGCTTTCATTTGCTTCTTTTTTCTCTTTTTCTTTTGGTGTATTTAAAGCAAAAAATATAATTATTCCTACTAAAGCAATTATTAGTATTACAGTTAAAATTACTTTATAATTTATTTTTATATTCTTTTTTTCTGAATTTATACTTCTTTTTCCTGAACTCAACTATTATTCCTCCTTTATAAATTCTTTTAAATACTTTTAATATTTTATATATAAATTATAAAAAAGTAAAGCCATTTACTAATAAAAGTATGTGGTTTTCTTGAAGTTTCGAGAAAAATATTATACAATGTTTTTACTTATTTAGAAGGGAAATTTATATGAATAAAATAGAATTATTATCTCCTGTTCGGAGATTTTGAATGCTTAAAATCTGCTATTCAAAATGGAGCAGATAGTGTTTACTTAGGTTCTTCTTCTTTTAATGCTAGAGCAAGAGCCACAAATTTTGAAAAAGAAGAATTACTTGAGGCAATAAAATATGCAAAATTAAGAAATGTAGCTGTTCACTTAACATTAAATACTTTAATTAAAAATAATGAATTTGAAGATGCTGTGAACCTTGCTATTAGTAGTTATAATTTAGGCGTTGATGCAATTATAGTACAAGATTTAGGATTAGCCACGTATCTTTTAAAAAACTATCCTGAAATTCCTATTCATGCTAGCACTCAGATGACTGTTCACAATTTAGAAGGTGTTAAACAATTAGAAAAATTAGGATTTTCTAGAGTTGTTTTAGCAAGAGAGCTTTCTGTTGATGAAATTAAACATATTAGAGAAAATACTTCTATAGAACTTGAAGTATTTATTCATGGTGCTCTTTGCATATCTTACTCTGGGCAATGTTTAATGTCTAGTATGATTGGTGGTCGTTCTGGAAACCGTGGTCTTTGTGCGCAACCTTGTAGATTGCCTTATGAGCTTTATCAAGATGAAAAGTTGCTAGATAAAGGATATTTATTAAGTTCTCACGATACTTTAGGCATAGAATATTTGCCAAGCCTTATAAAAATGGGTATAAATTCTTTTAAAATTGAAGGTAGAATGAAAAATCCTGTTTATGTTGGCACTGTTACAAGATTTTATAGAAAATATATCGATTTTATTTTAAATAATTTAAACTTAAGTGATGATGAATTAGTTAAACAAATTGAAAATAAGATGAACATTAAAAATAACGAAACAAATTTAACAGATAAAGAAGAACTTCTTCAAAGCTTTAATCGTGGCGGATTTTCTACTGGTCATTTTTCTTCTTCTGAAAACAGGAATTTAATTTTTAAAGATAAGCCAAATAATATGGGATTGTTTTTAGGAAGCGTATCTAACTTTAATGAAAATAAAGGTTATGTTAGTTTAAACTTAAAAAACAATTTAAATATTGGTGATAAAATTTCAATTAATAATCAAACATACACTGTATCTGAGCTTATTATGAATAATCAAAATTTTTCTTCTGCTCAAGAAGGAAACTCTGTTAAAATTGGTAGAATGAAGGGAAATATTTTTTTAGGAAATTCTATTTACAAATTAGAAGATGAGAAATTAAATAAATCTATTTTCCCTACTTTTGCTCAAAACAAAAATTTTAAAAAAATTCCTTTAAAAGCTAAATTTACTCTAAAAGAAAATTTACCAGCCTCATTAGAAGTTTCATGTGGTTTAGGATATTATGAAGGTTTAAATATTAAAGTTTTAGAAAATATTCCTCAAAAAGCACAAAATAGGCCTTCTACAGAAGAAGTTATTATTAATCAAATTTCTAAAACTGGAGATACTGAGTTTGAATTTAAGAAAATAGAAACTGTAATAGATAGTGGCTTATTTATTTCTATAGCTGAATTAAATGAATTAAGAAGAAAAGCTATTTTTGAATTAGAAAAAACTGTTTTAGAAAAACATACCCATAATTTAAGTTTAACCAAAATTGAATCTAATAATCTAAAAGAAAATTTTGAAAATACTTCTCCTAAAATTTCTTTATTATTAAATTCTATAGATTTAAATTTTGACTATATTAAACTTAAAAATGTAGATAAATTATATATTCCATTAAAATTTTTCTATAATAAAAATTTTGATAGCATTATAAAAAATATTACTTCAAGTTTTAATACATATGTTTATATGCCTAATATATTAAAAAATACTAAAACTTTACCTAATTTTTCAAATTTTGATATAAAAGGTTTTGTAATTTCAAACATTTCTGAAATTGATTTAGTTAAAAATTATAATTTAGAATTAATTGGGAATTACACTTTAAATGTGTTTAATAACTTTTCAAATGATGAATTAAAAGCTTTAGGGATTAACTTAGCTACAGTTTCTCCTGAGCTTAACAAAAATGAGATAAATAATATTATAAATTCATCTTCTATTGGAGCTGAAATTATAGTTTATGGAAAGCTTCCTCTTATGACAAATAATTATTGCTATCTTGGAAAAAGTAATAAATGCTATAAAGAATGTGATAGAAAATGCACAAAAAGCAGTAATTTTTATTTAAAAGATAGAATGAATTTTAAATTTAAAATTGTACCAGATAATTTATCTTGTATTACAACAATTTACAATAGTAAAATTACTTCTATTAAATATGATAATTTATCCCCTTCTTCTGTTCGTATTGATATACTTGATGAAAATGTGCAAGAAATTCAAAATATTATAGATACTGTTAAAAGTGGAAAAAGATTTGAGGGAAATGAATACACAAATGGTCAATATTAAAAAAATAGAATTGGTAAATAGAATTTATGAGCATTTTTTAAGTTAAAAAATAAGCTTCTAAAAATCAATTAACCAATTCTTTTTTTATTCATTTATGAATTTATATTATTAATTTCAAATTCATAATAATTATCTTCTAAAACCGTATTATTTATTTTAGTTTCTTCAATGTCTCCAGAATCGTAATGTACTGTTCGTTTATCAAAATAATTGTACTGTAAATTATATATTACAAGATGTATGTCTTTTATATTATTAAATAAATTTTCATCTTGAATAGTAATTTCATAATTGCAAGTATGAAGACTGTTGTCAAATGTAAAATTCATTTTTGAAAAGATTTTGTATGTGTCATGTATATATTCTCTGTATTTAGCCAAAGAGCTTTGAGATATATTCTTTTTATTTTCTTTGTAAAAATATGGTTCTACTAATTTACTTTTTTCTGATAATAATTTATTAGTAAGAATGTTATAGTTATTATCATATATATAATAAGAGAATTTAATTGTACTATAATCATAATCTGTTTCTAAATCTTCTGGTTTTATTTCTATATTAAATTTCATCTTATCTTTTTCTACATTATAAGAATTTAATTTTAAATTTAATCCATATACTTTAAAATTATTATCTTCATTTTGATTAAAAATCTTTTTTTCTAGTTTTCTATTTATATACTTTTCATAAAACAATTCTTCAAAACCATTTGATTCATCATTACTTTTATTTGTATAGTTTATATATAAACTAGCAAGAATTATAAAAATAACTAATCCTATAATAATACCAATTAAAGTTTGTTTTTTCATATAATTTTTTCCTCCTTTATTAGTTTGCTCTTTCAGATTCAAGTACTACATATCCTGATAAATTTGGTCTTTCAACATCTCCATCTGTAATACAATTTAATTGTATATTGTAATATTCTACCAATTTTTTGAAAGTAAAATTAGTAAAAACAAACATTTCAGTTTTCTCAATAATTCCAGTATCTTTATTTATAAATACTCTATTTGAAAATAGATTAGATATTACTTTTTCTAATAAACCAAAATCTTCATTTTCTGGTTTTGATTTCATATCAACAACAATATATTTTTTACCATTTATTTCTTTTTCTCCAATGTATCTATAAAAATAATTTTTGCTATCAATGTTGTTGCCATTTAAAAAATCTAATCCTTTATAATTATTATCTTCTGGTAAAGTTGTTACATAAGCGGTTTTATATTCATTATTTATTTCAGAACTGCAAAATATTTCTTCATTAGTATTATAGTTATAATAAATTTTGCCACCATTTGATATATTTAAAATAACACCATCTTTTGCAAAATATTCACTTTGTATATCAGAATAAAAAATATCATCTGCTTCTTTATATTTTGTTAAAGAAATAACTTCTAAATAATAATTTTTATTTTCTCTACCTTTTTCTAATAATGATAATATTTCTTCTTCTGTCATATTACCAGACTTATCTATTTTCCCATCATATCTTATAAAGAAATAATTACAAATAACAAAAACAATTGTAAGAATAATTAAAGTTAAAATAGATGTGCCTATTATTTTTAATGTGCCAAGTTTTTTTCTTATTTTTTTCATATAATCTACTTCTTTTTTATTATTTATATTTTTCTCTGTTTTAATTTCTGCTTTCATAGCATCTAACTTTTTTGAACACTCTTCACAGTTTTTTAGATGATCTTCTAAAAAGTCATTTGTTTCTTTTTGAGTTAAATTATCAACATAGTTAGGTAGCAAATCTTGTACTATTTTACAATCTTTTTTATTCATTTTCTTTATCCTCCTTTATCTTAGTTTTTCCTCTGTAAAAAGTAACTCTTGCCCAGTTTTCAGTTTTATTTAAAATATCTCCTATTTCTCTAAAACTTAGTTCTCCTGTGATTCGCATATACATTACTTCTCTTGTTAAATCATCTAATTTTTGCATTTTTTTATATAAATTTAGTTTCTCTTCTTTTGAAATTGCACTATTTTCTAAATCATTATTTGAATCTAAAAATTCTATATTAATTTCATCTATATTATCTATTTTTTTCTTTCTTTTTAATTCATCATACCATAAGTTTTTTGCAATTTGACAAAGCCAAACTGACATTTTAGAATCTCCTCTAAATGAATTAATCTTTAAAACCGCTCTGTAAAAAGTTTCTTGAGTTAATTCTTCAGATAAGTCACTATTATGAGTTAAGCAAAATAAATACTTATATACTGTTTCAAAATATTCTTTATATATTTCTTCAATATCTTGCATTTTTATCTCCTTTATAATATGACTTTAAAAAAAGCTTTTCGTTACAAAATATATGATAATTTTTAAGAAAATTTTAATAACTAAAAATTATTTCAAGCGAAATATTAAAAAAACTATACTTTAATTAATTTAAAAAATTATAAATAAATTTGATTCTTTCATTAATTAAAACAAAATATTAAAAACTATATTTTTATTAATTCAATAAGTTACTTACGTTCAAACAATTATCACAGAATTGGTAAACAGCATTTTTTGGCACCCTTCCATCAAAAGATGAACTCTTTCCAAAAAATGTGTTAACCAATTCTAGCTCAATTGTTTTCAAAACCAGTAACTTATTTCATTAATAAAAATATAGTTTTACATTAATTTTGTTAAAATTAATTTATTAAAATGATTTTGTAAAAATCATTTTAGTCTTCACTTTGAATCTCTATTCTTTGGTAATTATCTGTTTTTGGAAGCTCAATATCTTTTATTCCTACCACATTAAATCTTAGTTCATATTCATATTCGTAAACATCTCCTGTTTCAAACTCTATACGAGCCTTTAGTGGTTTAGAAGAATTTTTTTCTATCCAATATGTTTTTGTATCTTCTTTTTCTTTAATAACTATTTTATAGCAGTTTTTATAATCTATTTTTTCGCTTCCTACTTTATTTCGTAAACTTCCAGCCATTAAAAACTTTTGAAATACATTTTTGCTATATCCAGGTATTAAGCTTGCAAACATTTCATAAGAAACTAATCCCAAAGAATTTTCCATATCTAGAACATATAATGTTTTATTTGGTTCATCTACCATATATGCATCTTTTCCATCTACCCAAGTATATATTCCATTTTCTGCAACTAGTTTTCCTGTACCATCTTTATAATAAGTTTTTGTTACTGATGTTACTCCTTCATGTGTTACAGTAGTTTTTAAATAGTAGTTGTCGTTTTCTATATTTTTTTCAATTTGAGAAAAAATGTTTTGAATTACGCAAAAATTTCTTATTGCTCTTATTCCAAAAAATAATCCTGCTAATAAAAAAATACTTAATATAACTATTCCAACAATCATTTTTTTGCTCATTATTTTTTACACCTCAAAAGCTATTTTTTAATAAAAAAGTTTAAAATTCCACCACAAATGAAATTTTAAACTTATATTTTTATTTTTCTAATTTATGAAATACTTTTTTACCTTTCTTTAAAATTGCATATCCATCTTTAAAATCTTTTTCTGATAAACTATAAGTAATATCTTCAATTTTTACATCATTTAATGAAATTCCACCTTGCGCAATTAAAGTTTTTGCTTGTCCTTTTGAAGGAGCTATTCCAGATAAAACTATTGCATCTAATATAGAAATATTTATGTTTTCTAATTTAGTTGTTGGCATGTTTTCTACATTTCCATTATTCTCAAATAATGCTTCTGCTGATTTTTGTGCTTTAATTGCTTCTTCTTCTCCATGAATTAGTTTTGTTATTTCAAATGCTGCAACTTTTTTAGCTTCATTTATTTTTTCATCTTTTAGTGATGATAATCTATCTACTTCTTCCATAGGTAAGAAAGTTAGAAGACTTAAAACTTTTCTAACCTCAGTATCTCCAATATTTCTCCAATATTGATAGAATTCATAAGGTGATGTTCTTTCTGGATTTAGCCATAATGCTCCTTTAGCTGTTTTTCCCATTTTCTTTCCTTCAGCTGTTGTAAGAAGTTTAAATGTTAATCCATATGAGTCGTCTGAACCAATTTTTCTAATTAATTCAACTCCACCTAAAATATTAGACCATTGATCATTTCCACCAATTTGTAATTTACAATCATATTTATCATGCAAATATAAGAAATCATAACTTTGTAGTAATAAATATCCCATTTCAAAAAAAGTTAAACCTGTTTCTAATCTAGTTTTATAACATTCTTGAGCTATCATTTTGCTAATTGTAAATTTAGTTCCAATTTCTCTCATAAAATCTATATAATTTAAATCTAATAACCAATCCGCATTATTTACAATAATAGCAGCATTATCTCCTTCAAAAGATACAAATTTTTCTGCTTGTTTTCTAATAGATTCAACATTTGAATCTAATTGTTCTCTTGTAAGCATTTTTCTCATATCAGTTCTTCCTGAAGGATCTCCAATTGTTGCTGTTCCACCGCCCATTAATATAATTGGTCTGTGTCCTGCTTGTTGCATTCTAGAAGCAACCATTAAAGCAACAAAATGGCCTATATGCATACTATCTGCAGTTGGATCTATTCCTATATAAAATCTTACACTTTCTTTTTGAAATAGTTCTCTTATTTCCTTTTCATTTGTTAATTGCTCTATGTAACCTCTATCTTCAAGTTCTTTTATTATGTCTGTCATTATTTCCTCCTAAATATTATAAACTAATTTTTTCTTCTCCATCTAAGTTTTGAACTAATCCGCCTAGTCCATCTGTAATATAAATTCCGCTAAATTCTTCATATCCTAAATAACGATTTAAATTTTTAGCACTAATTCCTGTTGAAGCAGAAATTTCTCCTTTTGAAATTCCACTAACATAATTTTCTGCAAAAAATCCTTTTAATTTACTTAAATCTGCCAAATCTTTCTTTTCACATTCTTGACAAACCTCAACATCTGATGCATAGAATCTACCACAACGAGCACATCTTTTTAATTCCATAATTTTTGCCCCCTTTATTTCTTATATTTATCTAATTTTTAATTTGTAACATTTTATCATATTGTTTAAAAAAAGTCTACTTTTAAAAAATTATTCTGCATTTTTTACCTTATTATTGTCTTTAATTATTTCTGCTACTTTTTTATTTGGTATTCCTGGTATTGACATTATTACACTATTATCTTCAATTTTTTTATTTTTTCTTATATATGTTTTTAAACCAATATTGCAATTATTTCCTATTGTAACACCTGGCATAATGTAACTTTCAGCACTTATTAAAGTATTTGAGCCAATTTCAATATTATTAAGATATAAATAATTTCCTTCAAATATATGACAAGATATATTTGCATCTCCACCTATTACTACATTATCTTTTATAGTTAAAAGATATGAATCATGCAAGCCTCTTGTATTTATAAAAACATTTTTACCAATTTTACATCCTAAAATTCTATAAAAAATTTTAGCATATACTGTTCCTGAAACGTATGGTAAAACTAAATTAAGTAATATTACATGTAATCCTGAATATACAAGCCATCTCGCAAAAACGCCTGAAGAAGTTGGATATTTTCCAGGTTTAAAACCTATTGTTAAAATTCTTTCTACAACTCCAAAAACAATTAGAGCTACTATGAAAAATAAATATATTGCAATGCCAATTGTTATTGATAGTAATATAATAGTTTTTATATCATTTAAACCCACATATTTTACAAACTCATATATTAAAAGTGCTGATGGAATCATTGAAACTCCAATTACTAATCCATAAAAAATATATACTATCAAAGAAATTACTGTAGATGTTAGCCAATTATTCATTAAAAATTCTATTATTTTTTTCATTACTATTACCCCATCTTTTTATATATTCTTTAAATTAAGATTCCTCTTTTTTATTAAATACTAATTTTATTCCCTTTGAAAATATTTTTTTAATTTGTTCAATTATAACTAAAATTATTAATGAAAGTATTAAAGTAACAATCATTCCCACAAACAAATATAAAAGCTCAAGTACAAATTTTTCTATTTTTTCAAATTTATATAAATCAACTTTGGCTAAAATTAAATAGTGAACTAAATATATTCCAAATGTTTTATTACTTAACCATAAAAGAGCTTTTTTGAATTTTTCATTTTTTAAATCGATAGAATATAAGAAAATGAACCAACATAATCCTGAAACAACATTAAATGCTGTATATTCCCATTCTATAAAATTTGGTCTTCCTACTATATCTACTAAGTTATTAGCTACCATATAAAAAATTTCTACTCTATATTTTATTAAATTAGTAGCCACAAAACCAATTAATGAAATAATTGTTAATTTTTTATTATTCTTTAATTTATCTTTACGAACAAATAATTCGTAACCCAATAGCACATAAACTATTTCAGTAGGAACAATTGTTAGTAATTTTATTTCTCCAATAACTGGTAGAACAAAAAATCTTTGAATATCTTGTAAAAGTAAACTTGCAATTCCAAATCCAAGCATTATTTTTCTAGCTAGTTTGCATTCGTTTGTTTCTTTGCAAACAAGCCATAAAATTGGAATCCAAATTACTACTTTAACATAAGAATATATATACCACAAATGTGCACACAAATCATTTAAATATGTAATATCTCCTTTTAAAATAGACTGCACTATTTGAATAGGATTAATATTAAAATTCTGCAAGCAATATAAAAAGCTTTCTTTATTTACAATAAAAGGATAAAATGCTTGTGTAAAAAGTACAAATATAAATGATGGTAATAAAATCTTTTTAATTGTTCCAGACCAAATTTTTTTATAGCTTCGACCATTAACTAAGAAAAATCCTGTAATCATAAAAAATAATGCTATTCCATCTTTTAAAAAGCTTTTTTCAAGTAATCTGCTCCAATCAATTCTATTGTAAGCTGTGTTTAATACTTGAAGTGAGAGATGTGCACATATTACGCTTAAGCAAGCCACAACTCTAATTAAATCAATTGAATAGTCTCTCTCTTTTTTAACTTTTTCTTCTTTTTTTTGTTCTTTTGTTTCAATAGTTTTAGCTTCTTTTTCTGCTACTTTCATAAAGGTTTATTCCTTTCCCAAAAAAATAATAAACTATCTTAAAAATGTTTCTAAAGTTCCTTTTCCATTTTCTGATGTTATTTTTAAAATTGCTCCATTTACTGTTGCAAGTTGTGGTGAAACATGTCCAATATCTGCATCACAAATTATTGGAATATTTAAATTACCTATCACATCTTTTACAGCTTGATTAAAATTGATATCATAATCATCTCTAATCATTAAAGGTCTTCCAAAAATTATTCCTTTGCAATATTTAAAATAATTTGCATTTTTCATTTGCCAAAGAGTTCTAAACACTTCTGGAAAAGTCATTTCAAAACATTCTAAAAACCAAATTATTCCATCATTTTTATATTTTTCTATATAGTTATTTACATTATCATATTTAGTTCCAATAAAGCATTTTATGCAATCTAAGCATCCACCTAAACTTCTTCCTTGCATTACTATTTTTTGCTCGCCTGTTAAATTTTTCCATTCTACTTTTTCAGTTAAGTTATATGTTGCATAAGGATTAGTATTATCCTCCAACCATTCCTTTTCATATAGTTCAAAAGATGTTTGAATTACTTCATTTCCAGATTCTATTTGCAAAGAATCTGTTAGGTTTCTATATAATGGTTTCATTGCATAATCTTTAATAGTTTGTGAATACATGCTTGGAATTTCAAGAATTGTATTAAATAGAAAACTTATTCCAGTAATATCTGAATAGCCTTGCATCCATTTTGGTTTCATTTTTTTAATTTTCTCAAAGTCTAAATAATCTAGCATTTCGCATAAAAAGTCTCCACCTGTTGCAAATATAATTAGTTTTACATCATCATTTTCTAAAAGTTCCATAAACTCTTGAGCTCTTTTTTGAGGTGACGAACTTCTTCCTCTTTCATCTTTTCTAACGCTTTCAGTTTCAATTACTTTATATCCTAAACTTTCTAGTTGTTCTATTGCTTTATCTAGTCTTAATATTTTTTCTGGACTTGTTATTCCAGCTGATGGAGCACAAATTCCTATTGTGTCTCCTATTTTTAAATTTTCTGGATAATTCATAAACTCATCTAAGTAATTTATTAGATTACTTTTTCTCCTTATATTAAATACAAAAGCATTGTATCATAAAATACAATGCTTTTTCTACTTTTTTTATAAAATTATATCTCTTTTTAATGATTTTTCTTTTATAATTCCTATTCCTATATAAATGTTTTCACTATAAATATTATACAAGCCATCGTCTAAATTAAATTTAAGCAAAGTGCCATTTAAAAATAATTCTTTTTTTCTTTCGTCTAAATTTATTTTAGGTAAATTAGAAAATAAATCTTGCATTTTTATTAATTTACTTTCTAAAAGATTTGTATTTTCTTTCTCTAATTCTTCTAATGTAATGGCATCTTCCAATTTAAAATTATCAACCTTTGTTCTTATAAGTGATTTCATAAATCCGACTGTTTCTAACTTTTCAGCAATATTTTCACATAAAACTCTTATATAGGTTCCTTTTGAACATGAAACTTCAAAATCTATTTCTAAATTTTCTTTATCAATGTTTAATAGTTTTATGCTATAAATTTTAATTCTTCTTTTAGGAATTTCTACTTCTTCTCCGCTTCTTGCGTATTCATATAATTTTTTTCCATTAACTTTTATTGCAGAATAAATTGGAGGAATTTGTTCTTGCTCTCCTAAAAATTGGTTTAAAACATTTAAAACATTTTCCTCTGATAAGTTATTTTCTTTAACTTCTACAGTTTTTACTATTTTTCCTTCACTGTCTCCTGTATTCTTTTTTTCACCTAATTTTATTTTTGCAATATATGTTTTGTCATGTTCTATTAAGTATTTTGAAAGTTTTGTATAATTTCCAATTAAAATAGGCAAAACGCCAGTCGCCATTGGATCTAATGTTCCAGTGTGACCAGCTTTTTTTACATTTAAAATTTTCTTAATTTTAGATACAACATCCTGTGAAGTAAAACCCTGTGGTTTATTTATTATTAAAATTCCTTGCATAAATTTTACCAATGATATGTTTCATTATTTGATATTTTAAAAGCTCTAAATAATTGTTCTAATAAAAAAACTCTTATTAATTGATGTGGGAAAGTCATTTTTGAAAAGCATATTAATTCATTAGAATTTTCTAATACATTTTTAGAAATTCCAAGCGTTCCACCAATAATAAAATTAATATTACTAAAACCATTAATTTTTATGTTTTCTAGTTTTTTTGAAAACTCTTCTGATTTATATTGTTTTCCAGTTAAATCTAATGCTATTGTATAAGAATCTTTTTTTATGCTAGATAGAATTTTATTTCCTTCTTTTTCTTTTATTTCAGTTATAAGTTTTTCATTTATTTTTTCTGGAAGTTTTTCATCAGAAAGCTCTATAATATTTAAATTGCAGTATTTAGATAATCTTTTCGAATATTCAAATACTGCATCTTTTAAATATTGTTCTTTTAATTTTCCTATACAAATAATGTTTATATTAACCATATTTATTCTTTCTTAAATTATAATGTTTCGTTTACTACTTCATTACTTACAACATTTTCTGATTCTACATTTTCTGTAACTTCGTTAGAATCTGTTGTGTTATCTGTAGCTTCTTCTGTATTTGTGTTTTCTTCATCAACTTCATTTTCTACTTCGCTATTATCTAAAGGCTCTTCATAATCTTCTTCATCTTCTAAAGTATCATATAAAGATTCATCATTATATACATTTCCTTCTGGTTTCTTTTCACTTTCATTTGATAAAACAAGTGAAACAGATATTCCTGTTAGTACAATTAGTACTACTATTACCAATATTAAAGCAACTAAAGTTATTCCCTTTTCTTCTCTCATCTTAAAATTCCTCCTAAAATTTAACTTTTGTTTAATAACTATTAATATTTTACACATAATATTTTATTAATTCAAGTATTTTTTTCATTAACACCTTTTATTTTTTTAAGTGTTTTGATATATAATAATAGTGGAGGTAATTTTATGTTTGATGAATTAATAGACAATGAAAAAAATAATATTGTAAATACTCTTTCAGAACTTATTAAAATTCCTAGCGTTTCTGAAGAGCAAGATTTAGCTCAAGCACCTTTTGGTGAAAATTGTAAAAAAGCATTAGAATATATTTTAAATCTTGGAGAAGCTCTAGGATTTAAAGCTAAAAATATTGATGGATATTGCGGTTATATTGAATTTGGTGAAGGAGAAAAATTAATAGGAATAATAGGTCATTTAGATGTAGTTCCTGCAATTAAAGAAGATGGCTGGACTTATTCTCCTTTTTTGCCTACTGTTGTAAATAACAAATTATTTGGCAGAGGCTCTATAGATGATAAAGGCCCAGTAGTTGCTTCACTTTATGCAATGAAAGTTATTAAAGATACTACAAAAATAAATGCCAGAGTTAGACTAATTCTTGGTTTAAATGAAGAAAAAGATTGGAAATGCATTAATTATTATAAATCACATGAAGAATGGCCTTCTATTGGTTTTAGTCCAGATGCAAACTTTCCTGCTATTTATGCTGAAAAAGGAATTCTATCTTTAGAATTAAAAAATGATTTTTCATTTAAAAATTTTGAAATCGTAAATATAAATTGTAATAATAATGCCTTAAATGTTGTTCCAAAATATTGCTCTATAACATTAAAGCCTACTAATAATTTTGATTTTTCTTCTATTAAGAGTAACGATAATAACATTAAAATTTTAATAGATAATCAAACTATTAAAATAGAATCTTTTGGTATTGCTTCACATGCAGCACATCCAGAGCTTGGAGAAAATGCAATTTCAAATTTAATAAAATTTCTTTTAGATAATTTTGATTTTAATTCAAATTATTTAGAACATTTATATAATATAGGATTCTTTGATATAACAAGCCCTGCTTTCCTATCTAACAATAAATTAGAAGATGAATCTGGAATTCTTACTTCTAATGTTGCTTATTTAGAATATGAAAATAATAAATTAATAATAAAAATAAATTTAAGAGTTCCTGTAAGTATTGCTTTAAATGATATTGTTTTAAAATATTCTTCTTTAAAAGAAATTTTTAAAAACTTAGAAGTAAATAAATTAAGTTTTCAAGAGCCTTTATTTGTTGATAAAAATAACTATTTAGTAAAAACTTTAGTTGATATATTTAATAAGAAAACAGGATTAAATGAAGCTCCTATTGCAATTGGTGGTGGAACTTATGCTAGAGCTTTTGATAATTTTATTTCTTATGGAGCAACAATGCCTGGAGATAAAGATATGTGCCATCAAGTTAATGAATTTATTGACATAGATAAACTTATGATATCTTCTAAGATTTATGCAGAAGCAATTTATGAATTATCAAGATAATAGAAAAACACTTATCAATTTAAACTCACTAATATAAATCTTATATAAAACAAAAAGTGGAGCTTTGGCTCCACTTTTAATATTTATTTTTTATGCTCTTGGATGAGCTTTTTTATATATGTCTTTTAAGTTTTCATTTTGAAATTGCATATATACTTGTGTTGATGAAATATCTGAGTGTCCTAGCATTGTTTGTATTGCTTTTAAATCTGCTCCATTTTGTAAAAGATGAGTTGCAAAAGAATGTCTTAAAACATGTGGTGTTATTTCTTTTGAAATGTGAGCTTGCTCTTTATAGTATTTAACAATTTTCCAGAAACCTTGTCTTGTTAATCTTTTTCCGTTTACATTAACAAATAATGCTGTAATTGTATCATCTTTAATTAAAATTGGTCTTGCTTTTTCAATATAGTCTTTTAAAGCTTTTAAAGATATTGAGCCAAGCGGAATTGTTCTTTTCTTAAGACCCATATTGCAAGTAACATAGCTTTGCTCTAAATTAACATCATCTATATTTAAAGAAATTATTTCTGTAACTCTCATTCCTGTTGCATAAGCAAATTCAAGCATTGCTTTATCTCTAATTCCTTTTAAATCTATACCTTTTGGTTGTTCCAATAATAATTCAACTTCTTTTGATGTTAATATGTTTGGAACCTTTTTTTCTACTTTAGGTGATTGAACACCAATTGTTGGATCTTTTTTTATTCTCTTTGTTTTTAACAAAAATTGGTAAAAAGATCTTATAGTAGCTAAGTTTCTTGAAATTGTAGAAGTTTTTTTGTTCATTGTTTTTAGCGTACTAAAATAATTATCAATGTCTTCGTTATCAATTTTTAAATAATTTAAACCGTTTTTATCTATGTATTCTTGATATTGCAAAATATCTCTTTTGTATGATTGTAGCGTATTTGCTGACAATTTCTTTTCATTTTCAAGAAATTCTAAAAAAAGTTTAATTTGTTTTTCCATTGCTAACCTCTCCGATCCATTATATTTAATGCAAATAATAATTTACATAAGACACTTATGTTATATCAAAAATAGTTTAAAAAGTAAAGACTTTTTAAATAATTTCTTTCAAAAATATTAATAAATTCATAGAAATATAGACTTCTATAAAACTAGAAATAATAGATAACATAATTGAAATCAACATAATAATAAAATGTCTTATAACTTCTTCTTTTAAATTAATAATTTTTTTATATATGCTACCACATAATTTTATACCGATTTTCTGAAACTATAAACATTGCCGGTAGAAAAATAATATTTTGTAGTAATAGTGATGTTATTGCAACTAGTGCTCCATGTCTTACTCCTAAAACCGCAATTAAAGCAGAAATTGTATATCCTAATGAAAATCCCTTATAGAGTATTGCTACATAAATAAATACTCCTCCAATTATAGTACAGCCTAAAAACCAAATTACTATTATAAATAATATATTTTCTTTTAAGCTTATACATAGCATTTCAAATCTATTTATATTGTTCAAATTTTTTATATTGTTTGTTAAATCTTGAATATATGTATTTATTTCATTTTTTTGAGTTTCATTAGAATTATTAATAAATAAAATTCCTACCATAATTCCTATACAAAAAATTGTGGTTATTATTATAAAATTTTTCTTGTTTTTTATAAAATAGCTATATAATACACTTTTCATGCTTAATCCTTTTACATAAGTTTTTATTTTATTAAAGTGTATTCGCTATTTTTATATTTATTCTACTTTTCCGTAAACTCCTCCGCCACCTTCTACAATGTGCATTTTTCCATCTCTTGCTAATATTATGTTTTTAGCTATTTTTTCACCAACTACTGCTTCAATATCATCATTTGATAGTTTGTGCAAAATTGTCATTTCAGTTCCAAAATGGTCTAGCAATTTTTCTATTGTTTTTCCTCCTAGTCCTGGAATGAAAGTAAGTGGTATTTGATATATGTATTCTGGTCTAAAACTTGGACTTTTTGTTTTTGATTTGTCTTTAATTATTTCAATTCTATCAAAAACTCCCATTGTTATATTTCTGCTATCGCAAGTATCGCATTTTGTAACTGGTGCTTTTCCTTCAATTCTTTTATTGCAAACTTCACAATATGTTCTATGATATTTTCCAAGTTTAGGATCTAATCCATAATTTTTAACAATTTTTCTTCCGTTTTCATTTTTAAGTGCCATTAAAAATTCTTTAAAACTAATTCCTTCTAATTGCATTTCATTATATTCTCTAGCAATTTTAGGAAGAGAATGTGCATCTGAATTTGTTAAAAAAGTTTTTGTTTCTAATTCACTTATTTGGTCTGCTAAAAATGTGTCTGCACTTAATCCAAGTTCGATTGCTGGAATCATATCATATTTTTCTTTAAATATTTTTCTTAATGAGTCTGTGCAATTTCCATAGAAGCTTTTATGTGGTGTAAAGCAATGAGCAGGAACTAATATTCCATTATATTTTTGAACAATATCTATAAGCTCATAAGCAGAAATATTTGCTCTTTGAGAGCTTAAAGTTATGTTTTTTATATGATTTTTCATTTCGTTTGAAAATGCTTTTATATCTTCTAATTTTGGAAAGTAGCAAAGATTATGTGCACTTCCAGTTTTTCCTTCATCATTTATTTCTGATGTTTCTATTTCACTTCCTAAAATAATACAAACTTTGTCTTTGTAGATTATCCCTCCATCTTCAATTTCATAAGCTTCTCCAGTTTTTAGAAAGTTTTCTATATCTTCTATTACATAAGGTGAAGCACAATCTATTATTCCAACTAAATTAATTCCCTTTCTTTCTACACATTCTTTTGCAATATTTGCAAAATTTAAGCTTTTAGCTGCTGTTATTTTAATTGGTTTGTTATTTTCACTTCTTCCTATGTGAACATGTAAATCTGCATAAATATCGTACATATTTTATTATTCTCCTCCTTTTTTCGAAATTTATTATATCAATGAATTTTTTTAAAATCAATAATTATCATATCAAAAAAGAGTGCTTAAAAGCACTCTTTTAAAGTAAATCTGTAAGCCGGGTTCTGTCGTGGATAGTCATTTATCTAGAATATATATTGCTATATATTTCAAGCCACTCAAAAAGAACTATGAAAGTAAATAGCGAGTAACTTTTTTACTTTCTCTTTAAGGTGTTGCTCCAGATAGGGTTTACACAGCCGATACATCACTGCATCGCTGGTGAGCTCTTACCTCACCTTTTCACCTTAAGCCTATTAATCAAAAAGATAATAGACTGTTATTTTCTGTTGCACTTTCCCTAAGGTTACCCTCGCTTGACGTTATCAAGTATCCTTACTCTATGGAGCCCGGACTTTCCTCTTATAAACCTTTTCAGATTTTACAAGCGACTATCCAATTTACTCTATTTCTTATTTTACTATCTTTCTAAAGTTTCGTCAAGAAATATTTTATGTAAATTAAACTTTTGATTGTTGCAAAATTTTAATGGCACATTTTATTCCATCAATTGCAGATGTTGTAATTCCTCCTGCATATCCTGCACCTTCTCCACAAGGATATATTCCACTAATGTTTGATTCTAAGTTTTCATCTCTTACAATTCTTACAGGTGATGAACTTCTTGTTTCAACTCCTATTAAAATTGCATCATTATTTGCAAAACCTTTTAACTTTTTATCAAAATCTAATATTCCTTCCTTAAGAGTTTGATTTACATAGTCTGGAAGAATTTCTTGTAAATTTGAAAATGTAATACCTGGCATGTAAGTAGGTTTTACTTCTCCTAATTTGGTAGTTTTTTTATTTTCTAAAAAATCTCCAACAGTTTGTATTGGTGCAAAATAATTTTTTCCACCAAGAATAAAAGCTTTTTGTTCTAATTCTTTTTGAAAATACATTCCTTCTAAAACAGATTTTCCTTCGAAATCATTTGGTGTAACTTCAACTAAAATTGCACTATTAGCATTTTCACCATCTCTTAAAAACAAACTCATTCCATTTGTAACTATTTCTCCGTTATCGCTAGAAGAAGCTATTACTTTACCACCTGGACACATACAAAACGTATAACAACTTCTTTCTTTTCCATGATATACAAGTTTGTATTCGGCTGGTGGAAGTTTTAACTTGGTTTTTGTGCCATATTGAGATAGATTTATCATTTCTTGTTTATGCTCAATTCTAAGTCCTACTGAAAAATTCTTTTTTTCCATTTTTATATTTTTTTCATATAATTTTTCAAAAGTATCTCTTGCACTGTGACCTATTGCTAAAACTACTGTATCTGTTTCAACTGTTTGAGTTTCAGATTCATTTTGTATTATTAAACTTGTAATTTTATTATTTTCAATATTAAAGTCTATTACTTTATTTTCAAATAAAAATTCTCCACCTTTATCTATTATGTAATTTCTCATATTTGAAACTAATTTTATTAAGTTATCAGTTCCAATATGAGGCTTATTTAAGTACATTATTTGTTTTGGTGCACCAAAATTTACAAATTCATATAGCACTTTTCTGCAAAGTGGATCATTTACCCCAGTTGTTAATTTTCCATCAGAAAAAGTTCCTGCTCCGCCTTCTCCAAATTGTACATTTGAATTTTTATTTAATATTCCTGTTTTAAAGAAATCTTCTACATCTTTTTTTCTATTTTCTACTTTTTTACCTTGTTCTATTATAATTGGTTTAATTCCATGTTGAACTAATATTAAAGCACAGAAAAGTCCAGCAGGTCCTGCTCCTACAATTACAGGCTTTTTTGTGCTTTTTCTTTTAACTTCAATATTTAAATTAAAGTCTTCTTTTTGAACCTCTTTTACATTTTTTAATGTTTTATTTCCAGAATATTCAATATCAATAGTGTAATTGTAATGAATGTTTTCTTTGTTTCTAGCATCAATAGATTTTTTAAAAATAGAAAATTCTTTAATATCTTTAATATTTATCTTATATTTATTACAAGCCTTTTTTAAAACATCTTCTTCAGATAAATCTTCATATATTCTTACATTTTCTAATCTATACATTTTACTCCACTTCTTTTTTCCACAATTCATGTTTATTGCAATATGCATAAATTGTAGAACCTGGTATATATTTAAAATGAGCTTTTGCTTCCATTCCAGGTTTTAAATAACTAGTACATTCTTTTTCATCTGAAACCATGCTAATCCATTCAATATAGTGTTCTTCTTCCATAACATGATTTACTGTTACAAATATTTTTCCATCTTTTACTTCATAAGTTGGTACATGTTTCTCAGCAGCTGCATCTACTGAGTTTGGCACTAATGTTTCCATTGGTTTTCCACAGCAAACGACATTGCATCCTTCATCCTTTACCATTTTTACCATTTCGCCACACATTCTACATTTTTTAATAACTAATTCCATATTTTTAGTCTCCTTTTCTTTAATATATTTTATTTTTATAAAAAATTATAAACAAATTTAAATGCTAAAATTATTTAGAGTTTATTTTTTAGTATTTATATATTATCTTTAAAAAATTATTTAAGTTGTATGTTTTAATTTTACTTTTAAGCTTTATATTTTAGAAATTAATTTATCTAAAATTTCTGCTACACTTTTAGAAACACTTTCTAAATATGTAACAAAGTCTATATGATTATTTCCATTTGGCACATCTGAAATACCTCTAATTACTAAAAAAGGTATTTTATCTAAAAAGCATACTTGAGCAATTGCAGCACCTTCCATTTCCACACATTCAGCTCCAAATTCTTCTCTAACTTTTTCTGCTTTGCTTAAATCTGTACAAAATAAATCTGCTGAAGCAATAGTTCCAATTTTTATTTTGAAATCTCTATCTTTTAGATTGTTTACTGTTTCTTCACAAAGTTTAATTAATTTTTCATCAGAATTAAAAAATTTTCCTGTTTCACATATTTCACCCTTTTCATAGTTTCCAGCTCCAGTTACGTCAAAATCATATTGTACTAAGCTTTTTCCAATCACAATATCTTTTATGTTTAGTTCCTTATTTATGCCTCCAGCAGAGCCAATATTTATTACATAGCTTATATTATATTTATCTATCATTATTTGAGCTGTTCTTCCAGCATTTACTTTGCCTACTCCACATTGAACTAAAACACATTCTTTTTCTTGAATTGTTCCTTTAAAGAATTTTAAATTATAAACTTGTTCTTCAGAAACATTTTGCATAATATTTCTTATAGCCATCATTTCTTTATTTTCAGCTGCAATTATTCCAATAAACATTTTATTCTCCTTCTATTTTTCATATTAGGTATTTTATTCTGCTTTTTTATATGTTAAAGTTGTTCTTTTGCCATCTACTACTTCTTCAATTGTTAGTTCATCATTATTTATGATTGTTAATTCTTCTTTTCTTCCATTTGGAAAATAGTTGCTTTCTTCTCCTTCTGCTAAATATGATTTTTCATATCTTATTTCAATTTTATTATCTTCTATTTTATATGTTCCTTCAACATAATAAGAGGTTGTTTCAAAAGCAACTTTATCTTCTGAAAAGTAATATGTTGTGCTTTCCAAATTAGTTGTATCTGCTATTCTGTAAAGTCCTTCGATTTTAATTTCTTCATTTTCGTTAGTATTTTCTACCCAATTTTCAATTTTATTATCATCCACATTTTCATCTACATTGTTTTTACTTTCTTCACTACTTACGTCATAAGTGTTTGTTTCATCAATATTTATATTTTCTATTTTATTTGTATTTTCAGGTGTTTTACTATTTTTAGTAAGTTTATTTATAGACCAAAATACTAATATTAAGACTATAACTATTAAAATTATTAAAGGTATTTTTTTCATATTTCAAAACTCCTTTTAAAAAATTCTATAGTTATTTTATCATAAATTCTTATATATGTGTATCTTTTAGAGATAAAAAAATAGGAAAGTGACTGTTTGAGCAGTTAGCTCCATACAATCTCTTTCCATCTGAACCTTAAAGCAGAAGGTTAGCCCTGTTCGTACCACCCCTCATACTTTCCGGTCCCGACCACTCTGAGTTCACGTTCGCTTTCGTATTGCAGAATCAGTGCGTTGTGGAGTTCAAGCCCAATATTGCAAGACCTGCACGCACGCGGGTCAAACGGTATACCGGCTTTGTTGAAGTCCTTGATGCACTGTTTGCATTCGGCGTTGAGTTCCTCGACGGTCTTAGGCATTTGCATACCCCTCTCCAAATTTTTTTGGGTCCACTTTTATAATACAACATTTTTTAATTTATGTCAACTTGACAGTAAATTATTGGTTGTTTCCAGAATTTTCAGAAGCAATTTTTACTTCTAAAAGTTTATTTTTAAGTTCTGATTCAATTTTTACAAGTTCTCCTTCTGCAGCAAGTCTTTTTGCTTTTCCTTCACTGTGAATTTGAATTAAAGAATCTATTGTTTCAATTAAATCTGAATTTGTTTTTTGTAGAGTTTCAATATCCACAACAGCTCTTTCAGATTCTTGAGCAATTTGAACTGTTCCTTGTTTTAAAATTTCACTATTTGCCTTTAGCATATCATTTGTAAGGTCTGTTACTTTCTTTTGAGTATCTAAAGCCTTTTTAGAATTTGCTATACCTAAAGCTATAACAACTTGATTTTTCCAAAGAGGAATTGTGTTTATCAAAGAGCTTTGAATTTTATTTATAAGTTCACTATCATTATTTTGAATTAACCTAATTTGTGGTGCCATCTGAATAGATATTATTCTTGTTGTTTTTAAATCATATAGTTTTTTCTCGAATCTATTTATTGTGTCTGACATATCTTTTACAGCTTGTGCATCTAATTGGTCGTTTGTTTCCTCAGCTTTTCTTTGAAGCTCTGGAAGTGTTACATTATTTAACTCTTCTAATTTTTTCTCTCCTGCTATAATGTATAAAGATAATTGTTTAAAATATTCTAAGTTCTTTTCATACATTGTATCAAATGTTGCAATATCTTTTAACATAGTCAATTTTTGAGATTCTAACATTTTTTCAATTTTATCTATGTTTACTTCTACTTTATTATATTTTGCAAGTATTTTATCAAATTGTTTTTTTGCAGAATTAAACATTCCAAATAATCCTTTTTGCTCGCTTGTAATAGATGCTGTGTCGCTATTAAATCCTTTTATTTCACTTACAAGAGATGCTAATAAATCTCCTACTTCTCCTGTATCTTTAGTTTTTACTTCTGCTAGAACATTATCTGAAAATTTTGATATATTAGTTTGAGCAGAAGCACCATATTGTAATAATTGTGCTGTGTTTGTTGGATCAAGCTTTTCTAGAAAAGAATCTATTGCTTGCTTTTCTACATCAGTTAATTTATTATAATTTAAAGAATCTTCAATTTTACTTTCAGATATTTCATTTCCATCAAGTACAGTTGTTTCTAATTCTTTTTTGTCTACTTTTTCTACAAGTTCTAAACTTAAATCTTCCATTATTTTTATTCCTCCATTTAAATATTTTATAAGTTTGAATTAAATAAATTTCTTAATTGGTATATAACATCTTCTGAATCTGCATTGATACTTGCTGCTTCATTTATACTTGATATATCAGTTAAAGCTGAAATATCTGCATTATAACCAATAGTATAAATTGGTATTTCTAAGTTTCTTACAACTTTTGTAACATCTGATAGTTCACATCCTGTATTTGTTTCTCCATCACTTAATACGAACATAATCATTTTAGAATCTGGTACTTCTTGTTTCTTTTCAAGTAGCATATTTGTAGCTACCATTATTGCATCAAATGTAGCCGTATTGCCAGATGCAGATAAGTTTTGTATTGCACTGTTGAAATATGAACGTTGATTAATATCGAATTGATTTATAGGTAGTTCAATTGTAACATCAGAGCTATAGCTTACAAGTCCTATATAATTATTTTTATTTATGTATTGCCCACCATTTATTAGTGACTTTTTCAAATTAGATAAAGGTGTTCCAGACATACTTCCAGAAACATCTGCTACGAAAACTGCTATAATTGGTTTTCCTGAGTCTTTTTCCTCTTTCCATAATTGTTGTGCTTGTAAAATTGTGTTTCCATCATAATTTATTTTATCTGGGCTTACTTGATTCTGATTAAATCCGAAATTTTTAGCAGAGCTTTGTTGTCTAGAATCTAAAGCATATTTTGTGAATGCTTCAATTAAATCTGCTTTTTCTTGTGTTACTTGGCCACATGCATAAAGTGGATTATTATGTGGTACTCCAAAAGGTATAAATGTATAATTATTTTTTAATGTTGCATCATTTGCATAAGTTTGATATTCCATAATAAATGCATCTAAAGAACCACTCTCAGCTGCTGATCTCATTTGCATTGTGTTATATGATACAAATGGAATATTTTCTTGGAATTTTTGAAATCCTTCTTTTGCTTTGTCACTTAAAGGATTTTCTGAATCAAAGTATGATAATGTTGATAATAGAAGATTCAATCCTGTTGAACTAGCATATGGATTTGTGTATCCAAATGATATTTCTCCATTTGAAGTTGCTTGAACTACTGCAGCTAAATCTGCTTTACCATACTTAGATTCCAGTGTTTTATATGTTGATTGTGAAATTAATATTCCTGCTGTGTTTTGAACTAAAGAATCTGTTATTTTTATTAAATTAACAGATTGTGCTTGTGCCATAGCTATCCATAATTCATTTGATGGCGCAAATAATTCTGGAACATATTTTCCAGAAACAATATAGTCTACAGCATCTCCTGAAGAAATATTACGTACAGAAACAGTTGCTTCTTTTCCATTTACAGTAAAGCCTGATCTGTTAAAGTTTTCTGCTGTTTCTTTAAGCCAAGCATCTGGTCCATCTCCAGCTTTTTCAGGTGAAGAAAATATTTCTACATTTACACATGTATCACTATCTTCATTTCCTCTAACTGTTAATTCATATTCATCAATATCAGGTAGCTCATCTTTTAATGATGTTTGCTCAAGAGTTAATTTTGATTTTGTTGGTGTTGAATTTGTTACATCAATTTTCTTCAAATAACTTTTTAAATATCCTAGTGATTTTTCTTCTGGAGTTTTACCAATTTGCTGAGTTATGGATATTCCAGCAATTACAATTAATAGAAATATTACTATTAAAATTAAAAAAGTTTTTTTGGCGTTGTTTTCTTTTCCCATTTTAAAATTCCTTTCTTTATAGAGAATCGTTTTCTCCTCTTAATATTTTTAATGAATTTGTCATATCATTTAAAACTTGACCTAAAGAATCATCAGATGATGTATCATCCATTTGAGAAACTTCTGCTAATAGTTTATTAAATTCATTTAAAAGGTTATCATTACTATCTAGAAGTTTTTGTATATACTCTTTATATTCATTTTCCATACTATTTCCAATATCAGCATCAAAAATTGCTATTCTATTTAATGTTTTTCTAATGTTATTAAATAAAAAATTTGAAGCTTGATCTGCTAGTTCAGTTAAAGCTGTGAAATGCTCTTGATTATTTTGTTCTAAAAGTTCATTTAATACATTCTTTTTTCTTGTCATTGAATCTATTTGAGATAGAGCCTGTTTAACTTGAAAATAAAAAGGAGAGTTTTTTCCAAGTTTTGACTCTAAAGCCTCTTTATAATCATTTGAGCTTTTTAATTTATCTAAATCATATCCATATTTTGCAGCTGTTGAATGAGTTACATACATATATCCTGATGCTATGCATAATATATTTATTAAAATAACTAAGCAAAATATTAAAGGATTAGTACTAAAAGATATTGCTAGAATTGCTGGTGAAAATATTGCTATATCTATTATTGCCATGATTACTATTGCTATAACTAATCTTATAAAAGTTTTATTACTCATTTTTTTATAAACCTCCTTTTGTAATCGTGTTTATTTTATCATAATACATACGTGTTTTCAATATTTTATTTTTTAAGTTTTCGTAACAAAAAGGTTAAATAAATGGCTTTTGGATAATTTGAAATTTTAAGCTTTGTTTTTAGACAAAAAAAGAATAGCTATACTATTCTTTTTTGTGAAAATCATAAGTTTTCATTATTTAAATATGTTTCTTATAAAATTAAAGAAACGAGTAAATATATTTTCTTTATAATGAATCATACTTTCTTCTTTATTTTCTTGTATTTCTTCTGCTATTTGGTTTTGAGGGTATTGCTGTTTAAATATTAAATCTGGATTATACTTTTCTTTTTTTGCTTCTTCAAGTAATTGCATATCATATTTTTCTTTTTTTATAATTTTTTCTCTTTGCTCATCTGTAGCCCAATAATCTCTGAATAAAATAGCTATAATAGTTTGTGCAATATCAGATACATTTTGTTCTTTCAGAGTCATTTCTGGGTTATATTCAAAATAATGATTATAATTAGCACACTTTGAAAACATTTCAATTTTTTTTGCAGGAATTTTTTCAAAATCTTCTTTGGAAACATATTTCAATATATCCAATACTTCTTTATATGCATTCGCATATTCAATTTTTAACATCTCAATTAGTCTTCCTCTCTCTTTTATTTTCACTTTTCTTTAGCATTTTTAAAAATTTGTGCATTTCTTGACATTTCATCTCCAACTTCTTTTTTTTCTTCTGAATTTTTCATTTTATCTTGGCATTCTTTTCCTATTTTTTCAGTTGATATTTTATATCTATGTTCTTCATAATATTCTTCCAATCCTTTAATAAATTCGGCAAGTTCTGGATATTTTCCAATATCAGTCAAATCCATAACTTGTCGTTCTGGAAGGGTTCTAGTTTTACCGCCTATTTCAATTGTTTCTTCGGGTTTTGTAACTAGAAGTCCATTTGATTTATATTTTTTTACTAATTGTGCATATTCTAAAAATTTAAATAACAAATTACAATCATGACATATTGGAACATTTAAATAAATTCTATCATTTGGATTAACCTGGTTTAACATTGTTTCCAAAAAATCTAAACCATTTGATGGTTTTTTTCCATCTTGAGAAAACAATCTAAGTCTTTCTTCAGTTATTCTAACTCCTTGTAATTTTCCATCTTTTTCTATAATTCTAGTATGAGTATTATGAGGAAGTTCAATTTGATTTACCCATCTTTGACGTTCATCATTATAGTCAATTTCATCTATAATTGGATTTTCTTGTTCTTCTGATAATTGACGACTTCCTCTTTTGTCATCAATCATTGGTAATGTTTTTTCTCTTATAAGTAAAGATAATCTATTTCTTTCATTAACTAATCTAATAATTTTCTCTTTTTTTCCTTGTTCATCATTTCCTTGCGCATTTGGGAGAGATAGCTCTTCAATTGCATCTCTCAATTCTTTAATTTTTTCAACTATTTTTCTTCCATCAGAATCTTCTAAGTCTTTAATTGATTTATTTATCACTTCTAAATCTTCTCTATTTATACTGTGTTGATATTGTGTTTTTGGTGCATCAAACATAAAATACACATTATCTTCCATATACTGCCTTATCATTTCAAAACCTTCTATTAGTGATAAAGACTCTTCAGGACTTTTACTTTTGGCAGAGTCTGGTACAAATGGCTTGTGTGAAATTCCTTTAAAATCTCCTATTCGTTGCTGAAATGATGCTGTTATTAATCTATTATAAAGCTGTAATACACCTTCCAATCCATATGAAATGTAAGTTTTTTCAATAGCTGATTGCCCTAATCCGCCAGAAGCATTATCACCTATTAATGGTCGTAATCCTTCATTTAATATACTCTCTATATTATTTTGAGAAGTAAAGTGAAAAGCGACATTTTCTCTTATACTTTCAAAATCTTCAAGTGAAACTAATCTTCTTTTTTCTATTTCCATTAATTTCTCCTATAATTATTAATTATATTTTTATTATATCAATACAAAGTAGAATTCACAATAGCTTTGTCCTACTTTTCTCATTACATAAAAAAAGAATAGCATAGCTATTCTTTTTTTGGTGCTGATGGTGGGACTCCCCTTTGGGCCGCGTCAGAAAAACAATCCATAGGATTGTTTTTGCCTGCGTTTCGGCTGGCCCCAGTCCAGCTCGAAACTTAGGCACCTTCCTTTTCGAGTCCCACATTTTCATATTATATAAAAAAGAATAGCATAGCTATTCTTTTTTTGGTGCTGATGGTGGGACTCGAACCCACATGGTTTCCCGCAGCATTTTGAGTCTTTAAAGTGTTTTAACATTTATTGATTTTAAAAGTTAAATAATATTATTTAAAAGCCTCTAAACAATTGATTTTTAATACTTTTTA
>CANQGE010000012.1 GCA_947601495.1 uncultured Clostridia bacterium
TTTTTCTAAATGGGCATAAATATTAGCAGTAGTAGAATAAGTAGAATGACCTAACCAATCTTGAATTTCTTTCATAGATATTCCTTTAGCAAGTAAAAGACTTGCACAAGAATGTCTTAATTCATGAAATGTTATTTTTCTTAAAACATCTTTATTATTTCTTATAATTAAAGCAAAGTGGTCTGTTACATATTCTGGTCTAAATAATTTACCCATAGAATCAACACATATATAATCTAAATATTTTTTATTATAACTATTTCCACATAGCTTTTTATTCTCTTCAATTTGTTTTTTATGTTCTTCTAAAAGAACGATTATCTCATCTACTAATGTCAAAGTTCTATAACTAGATTGATTTTTTGTTTTATCTTTCAAAAGTATAACTCTTTTATTATCTTTTCTAGTTTCAATGGCTTTATGCTTAATAGTAATTGTTTTATCTTCAAAATTAAAAGCATCCCATCTTAATCCAATAACTTCACTTCTTCTTAAGCCATAAAAACTAGTAAGATATATTACAAGTTTTAAAGGATCATCTTTAACAATATCAAAAAGCGTATTTAATTCTGCTTGTGAGTAAAGCTTTCCAATATATTGGTCTTTTTTAGGTCTTTCAATTCTATCAGTATTTTCTTCAATGGATTTTACTAAATTTAACTATTTTATTGAATTTTATGTTAACATGTGGTATAATACAATTAGCAAGTAACCTTGTCAATATCCTCTGGTGAGGCAACAGGGTCTTGACTACATGAAATTTCAGGGGGACAAAAAGATGAAAATGAGTCAAGAGGAAGCCCGCAACTACATCATGGAAGAACTGGTACCTATGGTTGAGTTATCTTCTCTAGAGAATTACAGCAGTCTGTGCGAAGACTTTGAAGCGCTGGAAATCGCTTTCGCCTCTGGCAACAATTCCCTGATCTTCGCCATGGCAGAATACATTGCATCTCTCGATGGCTTGCTCAACGGGACAGCCGTCAAACAGAAAATCATATACAAAGTCCTAGACAAGTCCTAGACGCACCATTCATCTAAAAAAAACATTCGTTTTTCAGCTCGCAGCAGTGGGCTGTTTTTTTGATGTCAAATAAAAAACTTTTTCATATTTTTTACGCCTTTGAGGTTTTATATATCAAGCAGTTGTGTTTTTTTGGTTAATTTTTAAAGTAAAATCTACTCTTAAAAAAAGTAGATTTTACTTTAAAAATTAAGGAAAATCAATAAATCCTATATCTATTGATACAGGATTTTTGCTATGATAGAATTAAAGAAAAATGTTATCTAAAATTATGTAAAGTCTCAAATTTGACAAAAGGCAAATACTAGATTACAATATAAAACATATTCAAGAGTTTATCAAAGAAAATTTTGCAATTTTGGAGGTAAAGTATGATAACAGATACTTTTGATAATAAGTCAGAAGCAAAAATCAATCCTAAATTTAATGAAAAAGCATATAGTTTAGATGTATGTATTTTGACATTTTCAAATGTTATCGAAGAATATGTTTTAAACAATTATAAATGTGAAAAAATAGGCGAGATAAAAGATGCAGCAGATACTAGATTTATATATAAAATAGATTATAAAGGTAAAAAAATTGGTTTCTTTAAAACTTATGTTGGAGCACCATCTTGTGTAGGTTCAATAGAAACATCATCTTCACAAATAAAGACAAAAAAATTTATTATTTTTGGTGGAGCAGGATGTTTGAATAAAGAAATAGCACACGGTAAAGTTATGGTACCAACAGAAGCATATAGAGATGAAGGCACATCTTATCATTATGCTGAAGCTAGTGATTATATAAAAGTAAAAAATCATAATATAGTTTCTGAATTTATGAGAGTAAATGAAATACCTTATATTGAAGGAAAAACTTGGACAACAGATGCTTTTTATAGAGAAACATTAAATAACTTTGAAAAAAGAAAGACTGATGGTTGTATATCTGTTGAAATGGAATGTTCAGCAGTTCAAGCAATGTGTGATTTTAGAAATTTAGAATTTTATACATTCTTTACAAGTGAAGATTTATTAGATAGTCCAAAATGGGATGAAAGACATAAAAAAGGAGAACTTGAGGGAACACAACATGACTCAACACATTTTGATATTGCAATAGAACTTGCTAATTATGTAAGTGAATTATAAATATTTAAAACAGAGAGATTAATATTAAATATTATTAGAAAGTAGTGGATTAAGTTTATGAAAGAAGATGAAGATTCTAAAAAATGTAGAAAATGCGTAGAAGAAGAATTGACTAAAAAAAATGAAAAGGGAGAACCTGTTATAAAAATTGATTCGGAATTTATTGCGCGTTACTTTGGAAAAATGAGTCAAGCAAAGCTTGCCTTAAAAGCATTAAATCCTTTTGAAGATGCACTATTGATGAATGGACTTTGTGGAATTGATTGTACAAAATTAGATTTTAGTCATCTAACGCAAGAAGATTGGAAAGAGTTTTTTGCAAAAGTTCCATTTGATTCAGCAACAAAATTTCCAAAAGAAATTGAGGATAGATTTCAACCACAAGAAATTTTGAGAAGAGGCCAAAATTTTGGATGTGGATTAGGAACTTCATTAACGGCTTCATTAACGGGAGAAGGCGTTCATATTGCAATAAGGGATGAAAATTGTAATCCAAATTTAATTAGTGATAATATTGTAGATTATACATACAAGAATGAAAAGCGGAGAAACATTTAAAGAGGTAAACCCAGATGATTCTGATCATATGCATGGAATAGCAACCACAAGTCTTTTGACTAATGTAGCAAAAGATTCGGAAATACATTTTTTTAGTGGTACAATAGAAGATTATGTACAATATATTATTAATCATAATGAAAACTGTGAAGAAAAAGATAAAATACTTGTAGCTTCTGGAAGTTGGAGAGATAAAAATTTTACAACACATAGAGATGAATTAAGAAAACATGGATGTGAGTTAGTTTGCACTGATAATTTTGATAAAAACTTTAATGAATTTACAAGTGATATTGAAGGTAAACCAACTGGTTGTCCTATAGATTTTTCAGAAGAAGAAATTAATGAACTAATAGAAATAAACACAAAAGTAAAACTAATTGGAGCATTAAAAGAAAGAGCAGTTAATGAAACATTAGAAAAACCAGAAAACAAGAATAAAAGCGAAGAAGAAATTAGAGAAATTAGAAGAGAAGTTGAAAAAAAGATTGAGGCTCAATATAAAGATAAGACCATAGCTCAAATTGAAGAAGAGTTTGATCCTGAAACTAGAGATGATATCAAAAATAAAGCTAAAGAACAGGTTGAAAATCAAGCTGCCAAAAAAGATAATGTTAAAATTCCAATAAGTAGAACATATTATCAAGTAGGCGAAAATGGTATTGTTTCTAAATATCAATCAATATATAGTACTAGCTGGGGAGTTCCACAGGTAGCAGGTTTACTAGCTATATTTAAACAACAATATAGAGATTTAACATTTGAACAATTTTGTGACTTAGCAAGAGAATCAGCTAAAGATAACGAAATGAAAATAATAGATGTTGAAGGAATGTATAAATTAATTAGTGATAGAGAACGAACACAATCGTCAGACGAAACAATAAAAAAAGACGGAACAGCTGATGTTTTCCAGGATAATCAGGTAAAAACTTCTTCAGCAACAAAAGCGAAACAATGCATAGAAAGCGAAAGAATTGGTGCTACTATAGAAAATACTCAAGAAAATGATAATGTAAAGGAAGAACCATAAGAAAAAATGTTAAATGAGAGATATAGAAAAGCAATGTCTGAAACATTGTACTATCTAAAAGGAATAAAAGATGAAGATGTAAATAAAATTCCAAAGAGCTTTATAGCTTTTCTTGAAGAGAATTCATTAAAGGACTATGAATGTGATTTTGATTATACAAAACCACTAAAAGAACTAAAACTTTTAGATGAAACTCGTGGAATAATTTCTTTAATTTGCTTAAATTATTGGTGTGAAACTCCAGAGCAAAAAGAAAATTTTAAAAAACATCTAAGAGATAATGAAGCAAAATATCAAGAAGAACTAAAGAAAAAATATGATATTAATAACATTTTTAATAAGCCAGAAAAAAATATTGCTAAAAATAATAATCAAAATGAATTACCAGCTGAAACAGAAAAAGAAAATGTTTTTAAAAAACTATTTAATAAAATATTAAAACTTTTTCATATAAAATAAAATGATGCACTAAAAAGGTGCATCATTTTATTTTTATATATAAAAACTTAAAATTAATGATTACTTATCCAATTTATTAAAATAGTATGTATCGCCAGTAGTGTAATTATGTGCTTGTGCAGTGTTATCATCTATATGTATAAATAACATTTTCATATTAAAAGCATCTGTAATAGTTGATGTTTTATCAACACCACCACTAATTAAATAAGTTGGGGAAAGATTAATAGCATAAATATCATTTGTTAGAACAGTACCATTTGAACTTGCAATCATATCGATTACTTTATCATAAGATATTTCCAAATAGTCTAGAGCTTCTGCTCCTCTAAGGACTTCCATATTTCCTTTATAATAGTTATCTGTTAAGTTATTTGAACTTTTATACCAATAATAAGTATAATCATTTTCAAAAACATAGTAAGAACCGCCAATATCAGAACTTTCCCATCCACCTAAAATATCTTCAATGTTGTTATCATTTACATTAGTAGTTCCTTCAGTACTACTATCGGTATTTTCTGTATTTGTTGTAGAGTTATTAATAGTTAATGTGCATCCAGTAAGCATTATTGCAGACAATATAATTAGCTCAACTAAAACAAGCAAAATCTTTGTTTTTTTCATTTTAAACCTCCATTACAATTTATAATATTTAAATTTATAATACAAAAATGTTTTTCTTTTGTCAATTAAAATATAATTATCATAAAATAAAAATTACTTCATATATAAAGTATTAGAGGTGATTTTTGTGATATATATAAAATTAGCTGAAAATAAAGAAATTATAGATAAGAAAAATATAAATTTTTTAGAGAGAATAAAAAATAGATTTGTGAAAATAAAAGTGGAAATAAATGAAAATAAAACATTAGTTATTATTAATGACGTTTCTAATAAAACATTAAACTCATTATCAAAATATATTAAAAAAAACTGTATAAATAAAGTTTGTATTTCTAATAATTTGCAAAATAACAAAATTTTTATGGAATTCATAAAAAATGAAAATGTAAAAATATTAGATGGAAAGTGGCTTTTTAAGCATTTAGCAAATAATTGCGCAGATTATATATGTAAATGTAAAAGAGAAAATTTAGCATATCAAGAGGTATCATTTTTAAGTAATGGAATAAGTGATATTGTTGTGGAAAACATAAAAGATATATCTTCTAAAGTTAAAATATTAAATGTTATAACGCAAGATGAAAGAAAATTTAGAAAAGTTGAAAGAGAACTATATGAAGAAAAAGGAATTATTCTTAATATGAATAATAATTACAAAAAAAGTTTAACTAAAAGTGATATAATTTTTAATTTTGATTTTACAGAAGAAGAACTAAATAAATATACTTTGCCAAAAAGGACATGTATTATAAATTTAAATGAATCTGTAAAAATAAATTTAAAATCTTTTGAAGGGATAAATGTAGAATTTTTTGAAATACCAATGCCAAGAAAATACTTGAAAAATAGCATATATTTGAATGACTTTGATAATTCTGTATTATATGAAAGCTATATTTACAAAAATACAAGCTGTAAAAATATAATAAATGAAATTGAAAAAGATGGTGTTAACATAAGTTTTTTAAGTGGAAAAAGTGGTAGAATAAGAAAAAATGAATATTTGAATTTATCAAAAAAAATAGCAAATTAACTTGACAAATTTAAAAAATAATTTTATTATATTTTAGTATATAATAACAAACAAAATAGGAGGTCTTAAAGTTATGGGAGAAAAAGAATTCTTATTAACACAAGAAGGATATGACAATCTAGAAAAGGAGTTAGAAAAACTAAAAACCGAAGTAAGATATGAAATAGCTGAAAGAATAAAAGTAGCTTTAGGCTTTGGTGATTTATCAGAAAACTCAGAATATGATGAAGCAAAAAATGCTCAAGCAGCTAATGAAATAAAAATTGCTGAATTAGAAGAAAAAATTAAATATGCAAAAATTATAGATGAATCTGAAATAGATACAGAAGTAGTTCAAGTTGGAAACATTGTAAAAGTTCTAGATATGGAATATGATGAAACGATTGAATACACAATAGTTGGTTCAACAGAAGTAGATACTGCAACAAATAAAATATCTAATGAATCTCCAATAGGAAAAGCTTTACTAGGTAAAAAGAGAAATAATATAGTAGAAGTTCAAGCTCCTGTTGGAATTATAAAATTAAAAATATTATCAATAAAAAAATAAATTTTAAGGGGATATATGAATTTCATATACCCTCTTTTTGTATATAAAAATGGGGAGGAAAATTAAATGAAGAGAACAAGAGTAGCAGGTTTAATAGAAATGGAAAACGGATATGCACTAATGCATAGAATGAATGTAAAGCCAAGCGATAATCCAAAAAAACCTTATGGAGATTATTATGTTTTTCCAGGAGGTGGATTAGAAGAAAATGAAACTTTAGAAGAGTGCGCTAAAAGAGAAATCTTAGAAGAATTTGGAATAAATGTTGATGTAAAAGAGCAAATATGCTTTAGAACAATAGAAAATGAATTAGATGAATATTTATATAGATGTGAATATATAAGTGGAAAATTGGGAACAGGAACAGGACCTGAATTTTCAAATGATCCAAAATATGCAGATAGAGGCAGTTACATCCCAGTTATTGTTCCTAAATCAGAAATAAAAAATATAAGACTTTTGCCAGAAAATTTTAAAGAAAATATTTTAAAAATATTGTAAAAAAATAGTGTAAAAAAAATTGTTTTATGATAGAATACAAAAAGTATAATAGGATAATATTGGTTATCCACAAATAAAAATAAAGGAGAAAAAAATGATAGCCTATAAGAGAGTATTATTAAAACTTAGCGGAGAAGCTTTAGCTGGAAAAGAAGGACACGGAATAGATCCAGATGTAGTTGGAGCAATATCAGACAAAATTAAAGAAGTTGTTGATATGGGTGTTCAAATGTCTATTGTAGTAGGCGGAGGAAACTTCTGGAGAGGTGCAAGAAACGGACATAAAATGGATAGAGCATCAGCTGATTATATGGGAATGCTTGCTACTGCTATGAATGGATTAGCACTTCAAGATGCATTAGAAGCTAGAGGATTATACACAAGATTACAAACTGCAATAGAAATGAGAGAGATTGCAGAGCCTTATATAAAAAGAAAAGCTGCAAAACATTTAGAAAAAGGAAGAGTAGTTATATTTGCTTGTGGAACAGGTCATCCTTATTTTTCTACAGACACAGCTGCAGCATTAAGAGCTGCTGAAACAGAATCAGAAGTTATATTACTTGCAAAAACAATAGACGGAGTATATTCAGCAGATCCTAAAGTAGATAAAACGGCAAAAAAATATGATAAAATTTCCTATAAAGATGTTTTATCTCAAGACTTAAAAGTTATGGATTCAACAGCAACAGCACTTTGCAAAGATAATAATATACCACTTTTAGTATTTGCTATTAGTGATCCAGAAAACATAGTAAGAGTTATAAAAGGTGAATCAGTAGGTACAATAGTATCTTAAAATTTAAAAATAAAGGGGATGTAAATTATGGAATTACAAGATTTAGAAGGAAGAATGCAAAAGACAATAGATGTATTTAGTGAAAATTTATCAGAAATTAGAGCAGGAAGAGCTAACCCAGCTATATTAAATAAAATAAGTGTAGAATACTATGGAGTTCAAACACCAATTAATCAAGTAGCAGGAATATCTGTTCCAGAAGCTAGAACAATAGTTATACAACCATGGGATGCTAGTGTTTTAAAATCAATAGAAAAAGCAATTTTAGCATCAGATATAGGATTAAATCCAAATAATGATGGAAAACTTATTAGATTAAATTTCCCAGAATTAACAGAAGAAAGAAGAAAAGAAATAGCAAAAGATATAAGAAAAATAGCTGAAGAGGCTAGAGTTGCTATTCGTTCTATAAGAAGAGACGGTATGGAAACTGTAAAGGCAGAGCAAAAAAGCTCACAAGTTACAGAAGATGAAAAAGCAGATTTAGAAGAAAAAATTCAAAAATTAACAGATAAATATATAGCAGAAATAGATAAAATGCTAGAAAACAAAGAAAAAGAGATTATGAGTATTTAGTTTAAATGGGGTAGTTATGGAAGAAAGAAATTTACCTAAACATATTGCCATCATTATGGATGGTAATAGAAGATGGGCAAAAAACAAAAAAATGCCAATAAAATTAGGACATAAACAAGGTGCAGAAACTTTAAAGAAAATTGTAAGATATGCAAATAAAATTGGCTTAGAATATATAACAGTATATGCTTTTTCAACAGAAAACTGGAAAAGAAGTGAAGAAGAGGTAAATGCTTTAATGACACTTTTGCAAAATTATTTAGATGATTTTGCAAAAGAAGCAGATACTGAAAATATAGTAATTAGAGTAATTGGAGATTTAACTAAATTATCTCCTTCATTACAAGCAAGTATAGATAGAACTGTTAAAAGAACAGAAACAAATACAGGAACTATTTTTACTATTGCTTTAAATTATGGCGGTAGAGATGAAATAGTTCATGCAATAAGAGATATATCACAAGATGTAAAAAATGGAAAAATAGAAGTTGAAAATATTGATGAAAACTTAGTTTCACAGTATTTATATACTAAAAATATACCAGATCCAGATTTATTAATTAGAACAAGTGGAGAAATGAGACTTAGCGGATTTTTAACATGGCAGTCTGTATATTCAGAAATAGTTATATTAGATAAACTTTGGCCAGACTTTAATTCAAAAGATTTAGAAGATGCAATTGAAATTTATAATAAAAGAAATAGAAGATTTGGTGGGTCATAAAATATAAAAAGAGGTTAGAATTTATGAGTGTAAAAAGATTATTAACAGCAATAGTGGGACTTCCAATTGTTGTGTTAGTATTTGCTTTTGGAAATAAATATATTATTGATGTTGCTTCAGCAATAATTGCAATTATTGCTATGTACGAATATATTAATTGCGTATCTAAAAAAACAAAAGTTATTTCATGGATAAGTTATTTGTCTGTTGCAACTATTGCACTAATACATGTTATACCAATTGAATATATAAATATAGCAATTAAATTTGGTATCCCAGCACTATTATTAATTTTATTTTTACATATAGTAATTACTAATATGAAAATAAATTTTGAAAACGTTGCCTATACTTTAATTGGAATACTTTATATTTTTGGATTTTGCGTGTTTATACCATTAACATATAGTATAGAAGGAGAAATATCTGGAAAAATATTAATATGGTATATTATTTGTTCTGCATGGGGAACAGATATTTTAGCTTATTTAGTTGGAAGAAAAATAGGAAAAACAAAATTCAGTAAAGTTAGTCCAAATAAGTCAGTAGAAGGTTGCATAGCAGGAATTTTAGGGGCAATATTTGCAAATATTATTTTTACTTTAGCAATAAATAATTATTTCAATTTAGAAATATCTTACTTATTTATCACAATCATTTCTATAATTTTAAGCATAATTGGACAAATAGGAGATTTCGCTGCTTCTAGTATAAAAAGATATTTTGATGTAAAAGATTTTAGTGAATTATTTCCAGGTCATGGAGGTATGATAGATAGAATAGATAGTGTTATTTTTATAGCACCATTTGCTTATTTAATATTAACAATGTTTTTATAGGAGGACATAAATTTTGGGTTTCTTGATTAATGCAATAAAAATAATATTTTTATTAGGATTTTTAATTTTCATACATGAAGGAGGTCATTTCCTAACAGCCAAGCTATTTAAAGTAAAAGTAGAGGAATTTTCTATTGGATTTGGACCTAAAATATTTTCTAAAAAAGGAAAAGAAACACAATATTCAATTAGCTTAATTCCATTTGGTGGATATGTAAAAATGACAGGAGAAACAGAAAGATCAGAAGAAGAGGGTTCATTTAGCAAAGCAAAATTATGGCATAGAATAGTTATTGTTTCTGCTGGTGCAGTTGTTAATATAACTTTTGCAATAGTTGTATTTTTTGGATTATCTTTTTTCTCAAATAATGTTGTAACTCCAATAGTACAAAATATTATTCCAGAAGCAAAAGAAAATATTGCAGGTATTGAAATAGGCGATAAAATAATACAAGTTAATAATACTAAAATAAGACTAAAATCAGATATATCAAAAGCACTTATGGATTATACAGGTGGAGAAATACCAGTAATTGTTGAAAGAAACAATGAAAAAATTAATTTAAATGTTAAGCCAACAGAATATGAAGAAGGTTTTTACATTCTAGGAATAGAAGCAAAACCAAAAGAAGATTTAAAAATAACAGAAAGATTTTACTATTCTTTCTGGGAAACAACAAACTTTTTAGATTCAATAGTTCAGAGCTTAAAAATGTTAGTTACCGGAAGAGTTGGAATAGAACAAATGACAGGACCTATTGGAATTTCTGAAATTGTAGTAAGAACAAATGGAATATATAACTTTATATATTTACTTTGCTTAATTTCATTGTCTTTAGGAGTAACAAATCTTCTTCCAATACCAGCCTTAGATGGTGGAAGAATATTACTTCTAATAATTGAAGGAATTAGGGGAAAAGCACTAAAAGAAGAAATAGAATTAGGAATACAATCAGCAGGTTTTTTATTATTAATTTTATTTTCACTTTACGTGTCTTATAGAGATATTATAAGAATTTTTTAGAAGGAAGTGGATAAGAAATGAAGTGTAAAATTTGTGGAGCAGAATTAAAAAAAGAAGGCGATATTTGTACTAATTGTTACAAAGCCTATAAGGAAGAAGAAGAACTAAAAAAAGATGTAAAAGAAATACTAAAAGTTAAAAGAAAATATTCAATAGCATTTGAAATTGCAAAAAATTCATGGATTTTTGTAATTTTTATTCTATCTTCTTTAATATGTCTTACAGCAGGTGGAATTTTAGAAGAACTACTACTTATATTAATATTAGGAGGAGTATTAGGAGTAATACTATTTGTAGATAAAAGACTTGCAATGGCTACAAAAGCAACTTTTTATGAAAAAAAGGTTGTATACACTTTTAAATTCCTTTTTATTAATACTACTAAAGTAGTAAAATATTCAGATTTAAAAGATATAACAGCCTTTCAAGGATTTACTCAAAAAAGATTTGATTATGGAGACTTATGCTTTTATGCTAAAGGCACAATTCCAGGAACAAACCTACTAAATGGATTCCAAATAAAAAATGTGGAAAATGTTAGCGAAATTTTAGGCATTATTAAGGAAGTAGTTGGATTAAGTTAAGGAGAAAATAATTTAATGCAAGGTAAAGCTTTAAAAGAAGTTTTTAGCGATTATAGTGAAAAAAGTAATAGTTTACTAGAAGCCGTTATAGATAATGTTAATTTATTTAAGAAAACAAATAAATTGCAAGTTAAAGTAATATCTAATAATCAAATTTCATTAAACGAAATATATGATTTTGAAGAATTTTTAATAAATAAATTTAAAGTATCAAAGGCTTCTATTGATATAAATTATGCTGAAGAACTAGAAATCAAAGAAACTATACAAGAAGATTGGAAAAATATAATTGAATATATAGGAAAGAAAGAACCATTCAGTAAAGCTATTTTATTAAATAGTAAATTGGAAATTAATTATCCAAATATACTTGTAAAATTAGAAATGAAGGGGGCTTCTTTTTTAGTTGCTCAAAATTTTGATAAAGGAATAGAGCACATATTATCTAACTTATATAATAAAAAATATAAAGTAGAATTTGTAGAAAATAATTCTAAAGAGCTTGAAGAAGAATTAATAAAAAGAAAAAAAGAAGAAGAAAAACAAGCATTAATAGAACTTGAAAAACAAGCTAAAGAAGAAATTGAAGCTAGAAAAGAAGAAAAAAGAATTGAACTTGAAAAAGAAAAACAAAGAAAATTAGAAGAAGAGGAAAAAATAAAAGAAAATTTAAGAAATGAAAATCCAGAACTTGCCAATAAAATAGAAGCATTTCAAAATAAAAGTCCAGAAGTAGAAGGACAGGTTTCTCCATTAATATTAGGTAGAAGTCTTATGATTAGAACTGAACTTGTAAAAATAGATAGTATTCCTATGGAAGAATCTACAGAAATGAAAGTTTGTGTAGATGGAGAAATTTTAGCAGATTCTATTGATTCAAGAGATATAAAAAATGATAAAGTAATATTAATGTTTAATCTTTTTGATGGAACTAGCACAATTGCTTGTAAAGCATTTTTAGACAAAAATAAATTTAAAGAAGTAAAGGTCAGAGTATCATCAGCAAAGGGATTAAGAATAGAAGGTGTTGCAAAATATAGTCCATATTCAAAAGAAGTTGAAATAATGGCAAATACAATTATAGAATCAACAGGTATAAAAAAAGAAGAGGAAAGAACAGATAAGGCAGAAACAAAAAGAGTAGAACTTCATATGCACACACAAATGAGCCAAATGGATGGAATAACACCTTGCGAAGATTTATTAAAAAGAGCAATAAAATGGGGTTGGAAATCAATAGCAATTACAGATCACGGAGTTGTACAAGCTTTCCCAGATGCTCACAAGTTTTTAGAAAAAACAGGAGCAGATTTAAAAGTAATTTATGGTGTAGAAGCATATTTTGTTCCAGATAAAGATCCTTCTGTATTCTATTCTCAAAAGCAGACAATAGACGATACAGAATATTGTGTATTTGACTTAGAAACAACAGGTATTTCTCATATAACAGAAAAAATAACAGAAGTAGGAATTATCAAAATAAAAAATGGAGAAGTAATAGATACTTTTGAATGTTTTGTAAATCCAGAAAAACCAATACCAGAAAAAGTTGTAGAAGTAACACATATAACAGATGATATGGTAAAGGATGCTGAAACTATAGATAAAGTTATGCCAAAAGTTCTAGAATTTATGGGAGATTCTGTTTTAGTTGCACACAATGCAGATTTTGATATTGGATTTATGAAATATAATTGCGAACAACTAGGACTAAAATTAGAAAATACCTACATAGATACTTTACGTTTAGCAAGAGCAATATTCCCAGATTTTACAAAATATAAATTAGGAATTATTGCAGAAAAACTTGGAATTAAAGTAGATGTTGCTCACCGCGCATTAGATGATGTAAAAACTCTAGTTCAAGTTTTTAAAGAAATGATAGAAAAAGCCAAAGAGAAGAAAGCAAAATATATAGATGATTTTGACAATGTTTTTGTAGCAGATTTTAAAAAGCTTCCTTCATATCATGCTATTATTTTAGCTCAAAACTATATTGGACTTAAAAACTTATATAAATTAATTTCATATTCTCATTTAAATTATTTTTATAAAAAACCAAGAATATTAAAAAGCATGCTTAATCAATATAGAGAAGGACTAATTTTAGGAAGTGCATGTGAGGCAGGAGAACTATATAGAGCAATAGTAGCAGATAGGCCAGAAGAGGAAATTGAAGAGATAGCAAATTATTATGATTATTTAGAAATTCAACCATTAGAAAATAATCAATATATGCTAAGAGAAGGAATAGTTGAAAATAAAGAAAAATTAATTGAATTTAATAAAAGAATAGTTGAATTAGGAGAAAAACTAAATAAACCAGTAGTTGCAACTTGTGATGTACACTTTATGGACCCACAAGATGAAGTTTATAGAAGAATTCTTCAAGCAGGGCAAAAATATGATGATGCAGATTTTCAAGCACCACTATATTTAAGAACAACAGAAGAAATGCTTAAAGAATTTGAATATTTAGGAGAAGAAAAGGCTTACGAAGTAGTAGTAACTAATACTAATTTAGTAGCAGATATGTGTGAAAAAATAAAGCCAATTTCTCCAGAAAAATGTCCACCACATATACCAGGTTGTGAGCAAACTATAAAAGATATAGCATATAGTAAAGCACATGAACTATATGGAGATCCACTTCCAGAAATTGTTCAAACTAGATTAGATAGAGAACTTGATTCAATTATTAAAAATGGATTTTCTGTTATGTATATAATTGCTCAAAAATTAGTTTGGAAATCAAATGAAGATGGATATATTGTTGGTTCTAGAGGATCAGTTGGTTCTTCATTTGTTGCAAATATGACAGGAATTACAGAAGTAAATTCACTTCAGCCACATTATAGATGTCCAAACTGCAAGTATTCTGACTTTTCAGATTATGGCGTAAAAAATGGATTTGACCTTCCAGATAAAAATTGCCCTAAATGTGGACATAAACTAGATAAAGATGGAATGGATATACCTTTTGAAACATTTTTAGGATTTAATGGAGATAAAGAGCCAGATATAGACTTAAATTTCTCTGGTGAGTATCAAGCAAAAGCACATAAATATACAGAAGTAATTTTTGGAAAAGGAACTACTTTTAAAGCAGGAACAGTAGGTACAGTTGCAGAAAAAACGGCTTTTGGATATGCAAAAAATTATTATGAAGAAAGAAATATTCATAAACCAAACGCAGAAATAGCAAGACTTTCTAGTGGATGTGTAGGAATCAAAAGAACAACAGGACAGCATCCAGGAGGAATAATTGTTGTTCCAAAAGGAAGGGAAATTTTTGAATTTACGCCGGTACAGCATCCCGCAGATGACCCAAATTCAGATATTATAACAACACATTTTGATTATCACTCAATAGATCAAAACTTGTTAAAATTAGATATTCTAGGACATGATGATCCAACAATGATTAGAATGCTTTATGATATTACAGGAGTAGACCCAACAAAAGTTCCTCTAGATGATAAAGAAACTATGAGCATATTTAGCTCTACAAAAGCTCTTGGAGTAACTCCAGAACAAATTAACTCAGAAGTTGGAAGCTTTGGAATTCCAGAATTTGGAACAAAATTCGTAAGAGGAATGCTTGTTGATACAAAGCCAACTACTTTTAGTGAATTAATAAGTATTTCTGGATTATCACATGGTACTGATGTATGGCTTAATAACGCACAAGAATTAATAAATAACGGAACAGTTACTTTAAGTGAAGCAATAGGCTGTAGAGATGATATAATGGTTTACTTAATGAAACAAGGATTAGATCCTAACCATGCTTTTAAAATAATGGAAACTGTTCGTAAAGGAAAAGCTCTAAAAGATCCAGAAAAATGGGCTGAATTTGTTAAAATTATGAAAGAGCATGATGTTCCAGATTGGTATATAAAATCTTGTGAAAAAATAAAATACATGTTTCCTAAAGCACACGCTGCAGCTTATGTTACAAATGCATTTAGAATTGCATGGTTTAAAGTTCACATGCCAAAAGCATATTATACAGCATATTTTTCAATAAGAGCAGATGAATTTGATAGTGAATGTATGATTTTTGGTAAAGAAAAAGTTCGTCAAAAAATGAAAGAAATAGATAATGCAGGAAATTCAGCAAGCGCAAAAGACAAAAATATGTATTCAATATTAGAATTAGTTTTAGAAATGTATGAAAGAGGAATTAAATTTTTACCAATAGATTTATATAAATCTCATAGCACAAAATTTATTATGGAAGAAGATGGAATTAGACCTCCATTAAATAGTATCCCAGGACTTGGAACTGTGGCAGCAGAGGGAATATATCAAGCAAGACTAGAAGAACCATTTGAGTGCATTGAAGATATGCAATCTCGTTCAAAAATTGGTAAATCTGTAACAGATTTATTAGATAAATTTGGATGTTTAAAAGGAATGACAAAGTCTAATCAAATGAGCTTATTTGTATAAAAGAGGATTATATGGAAGTATTTGTAAAATATATTGTTGAAAATATAAATTTAAAATATGTATTAATATATTTTTTGGCTATTAATATAATAGGCTTTTTAGCAATGGGAATAGATAAATATAAAGCTAAAAAAGGTTATTGGAGAATTCCAGAAGGAACTTTACTTATGATAACTCTTTTAGGTGGTGGAATTGGAACTTTCACAGGAATGTATCTTTTTAGACATAAAACAAAAAAGTTAAAATTTACTGTTGGAATTCCAACAATATTAATAATAGAAATAATAATAATTTGCTTTATTATTTATGATATACATAAAATTATTGGATAATATATTTCTTAAGATTTTATTTATATCTTTACAAATTATAATTTGTCTTGTTTAAAGAAACTCTATATGATATAATAACTTCGTAAAAATTTAAGAGGATGTAGAAATGGAGAAATGTTATGTTTGAAATGATATTCTTCAACCTATTAGCATTTTCCCTATTTATAATAATATTTTTTAAAATAATTAGGAGAAATGATGCAAATTATATAATTTCATTAATTTTCCAAGCAATAGGAATTGCTATAGGGCTTATTGAAATAAAATTAAAAATTACTTCTAATGTTACGTTAGGAGTAATAAGATATATATTTTCAATAGTAATTCCATTTGTAATTGTTATTATGGAACTGAGTGGCATAAATTTTTCAGAAGCTTTAAGCACTTTAGGTGCAAAGTTTTGTATGATGGTAGGAAATACAAAACTTGCAAAAAAGATTTTGGTAAAATTAGTTACAAAATATCCAGAAAGCTATTTAGGACATAAATTGCTTGCAGAATGTTATGAAAAAGAAGGTGGAATGAGAAGAGCAATTGATGAATATGTTGCATCAGTTGATATTAATAGAAAAGATTACAAATCATATTTTAAAATTGCAGAGCTACTTAGAGATTTAGGAAAAAAAGATGAAGCAATTCAAATGTTAGAAAATTTAGTAAAAGTAAAACCAGATTGCTATGAAGGATCAAGCCTTTTAGGAGAACTTCTTTGTGAGCAAGAAAGATTTAAAGAAGCAGCAAATGTATATAATGCAGCTTTAATATATAAACCAGGAGATTATGATCTTTATTATAACTTAGGAATTGTATATACAAGACTTAGTGATTTTCAAATGGCTAAAGAAATGTATGAAAAGGCTGCATCAATTAATCACAAAATGTATGGCGCAAGTTATAGCTTAGGACTAATTGCATTTATACAAAGAGATTATGATACTGCAGAAAGATATTTTGAAAATAGTTTATATGATGAATTTGAAGCTATATCTTATTATCAACTAGCAAAAGTATATGTTTATAAAGGAGAAAAAGATAAGGCTATTAACTTCTTAAATAAAGCAATAGAATTAGAACCAAGCTTATTAAAAATTGCAGAAAAGGAAAAGTGCTTCGAGAAAATCAAAGAACATATAACTGTTTCTGTAAAAATGGATGAACCAGAAGAAAAAGAAGAAACTGATGAAGAAAACAAAAATGAAATTAGAAGAAATTTTATACTAATAAATGAAGAAAAACTAGCTAGAGAATATCTAGAAGAGTCTGCAAAAATTATAGAAGAAATGAGCGAAAATTTTAGCAAAGAGGTTATAAACGAAAAACTTAATATTATATTTAAACAAAAAAAGAAAAAAGAAGAGCAAAAGGAAAAAGAATTAGAAGAATTACTAGAAGAAAAAAAGAAAGAAAAAGAAGAAAAACAAAGGAATTAATACATAAATTAATAAAAAAAGCATAGAATTTAGTATTAAAGAAATTAGAGAGGAAAAGGTGATTGATATGGAAAAATCAATAACAGTTATCGGAGGAGACTTAAGAATAGTAAAACTTATTGAAATGCTTGATAAAGATGGATATAAAGTTTATACTTACGGATTAGAAAACTCCGAAGAAATTTTAAATTTAGAAAGTGTAGAAATGTGTCCTACTTTGGATGTTGCAATAAGAAGTTCTAAAGTAGTAGTTGGACCAGTGCCACTTTCTAGTGATAGAAGAAGATTATCAACACCATTTGGAAGAAATATTGTTGAATTAGAAGAATTTTTTGAAGCTTTAAAAGGAAAATATTTAATAGCAGGAAACATAGGACCAAAAGAAAAAGAAGAATTAGATAATAACAATATTCAATTTACAGATTTGCTAAAAAGAGAAGAATTTTCAGTTTTAAATACTATAGCAACAGCAGAAGGAACAATCCAAATCGCAATGGAAGAAACTCAAAGAACAATACATGGCACAAATGTTTTAGTTATGGGATTTGGAAGAATTGGAAAAGTATTAGCAAAAATGTTAAATGGAATAGGTGCGAAAGTATACTGCGAAGCTAGAAAAAATGAAGATATATCTTGGATAAAAGCATATGGATATAATCCAATACATCTAAACGACTTAGATGAAAATTTATCTAAATTTGACATAATAATAAATACAATACCATTCCAACTATTAGTAGGAGATAGATTAGATTTAATAAAAAAAGAAGCAATAGTTATAGATTTAGCTTCTAACCCTGGTGGAATAGATAGAAAAGCAGCAAGTGAAAAAGGTTTAAAAATTATTTGGGCATTGTCACTACCTGCAAAAGTGGCACCTATAACATCAGCAGAATTCATAAAAGAAACATTATACCATGTATTAAAAGAATTATAATATGTGTACTAATGAAAATATTTGGAGGAAAAAATGTTAACAATACATGCATTAATATTAGGTATAGTTCAAGGTTTAACAGAATTTTTACCTATATCTAGTTCAGCACATTTAAATGTATTCCCATGGCTTTTTGGATGGGAAGAAATATCAGAATCTTTTGATGTTGCCCTACATTTAGGCACGTTACTTGCTATATGCATTTTCTTTTTTAAAGATTGGATAAATCTTATAAAAGGTGGATTTAAAAAAGTATTTAAAAAAGAAGATTCACTAGATGGAAAAATATTTTGGTATTTAGTAATAGCTACAATTCCAGCAGGAATATTAAGTTTAGTTTTAGACAAAATATCTGAAATGATAATTGGAGAAAACATAAACTTAGAAATGGCACTAATAGCAATAGCTTTAATAGTTATGGGAATAATATTATATGTTGTCGACAAAAAAGCAAGTTCAGAAACAAATTATGAAAACATAACATTAAAACAATCTATTTTAGTAGGAATTTCACAAGCATTGGCTGCTGCATTTCCAGGAGTTTCACGTTCAGGAATAACTATGACTGTTGCAAGAGGTTTAAAAATAGATAGAGAAAGCTCAGCAAAATTTTCTTTTCTTTTAGCAACTCCAATTGTTGCTGCAGCTGTGCTAGTAGATATTACAAAATTTGATATATCATTACCTTTTATATTAGGAATATTAGCAAGTTTTATAGTAGGCTTAATAGTTATTAAATTTTTGATGAATTTTTTGAAAAAAGGTAGCTTTAAAATTTTTGCAATATATAGAATAATATTTGGACTTATAATATTAGGAACAATATTTATAAGATAAATGGAGGAATTTATATGGGAAAAGGAAAGCATTCAGGGGATCCAAACGATTTCGGAGATACAAGTTCTTATACATATAGAGGATATACAGAAGATGACACTAAAAAAACTTATGGATATAGAAATGAAGATGAAATAAAAAAGCCATACAGTTTTAGTAACGAAGAAGATAATGATGATGAAAATAACGAAGAAAAAATGAGTGATGAAGAATTTGCTCAAAAAAGAGCAGATGAATTTCTAAACGGATTTAAAAGCGAAAGAGAAAACAATTATATGGATTTTGATGATGACGAGAAAGAATTTAACTTTAAAAAACTTTTTATAATTGTTTTAATAATTATTTTAATTGCAGTAGCAGGATTTATGGGTTATAGATATTTTACTTCAAGAGAAACAGAAGATAAAACTGAACCAGCAGAACCTGTTCAAAACAAAATGATAGAAGAAATCGAAGGATATAAAGTTTTAGGTAAAATAGTAATAGAAGACCAAAATATAGAACAATATATTTTAGACTCTAATGAAGATAAAGCATTAGAAAACGGAGTTACAAAACTATATGGTGGTTCATTAAATAACTATGGAAATTTCTGCATAGTAGGACATAATAAAGAAGGTATGTTTGCAAATTTAGCTAATCTTCAAGTAGGAGATGAATTTAAAATTGTAGACAAGTACTTAGAAGAAACAACATATGAAGTAACAGAAATTTATAAAACAGAACCAGAAGGCTTAAAATGCTTAATGCAAGATGAAAGTAAAGTTGAAATTACATTAATTACTTGTGAAGATGGTTCAACATCAAGACTTATAGTAAAGGCAGAAGAAAAAAATAACAATGATGAAAATGAAAATACTAATACAACGAATACAAGCAACACAAATACAAATACAAATACTAATACAAATTCAAATGAAAATGAATAAAAGGATGGGGTAGAAATATGAAGAAAATTGTATTTCAAATTTCATTAATTTTATTAATAATGATAGGATCGATGTCTGTTCTTATAACAAATAGTAATGCTGCAGTTCTTGCAAAAATAGAAGTGGCATCAAGTGTAAAAGTAGAAAACGAATTTACTGTTAAAGTTCTTCCAACAGATAGCAATACACGTGCAATACAAGCTAAAGTAACAGTAAAATGGAGTGATGGAACAACTGAATCAAAGGGAGTTGCAAGTGTTAATGAAGTTTCAAAAGAAGCAGTAGCTACATTTACTGCAAAAAAAGCAGGAAACGCTACCATAACTGTTTCAGAAGTTATTAGAACAGTTGGCAGAGAAGAAATTACTGATAGCGGAAACTTAACTACAACAATAAATGTTATTGGCGAAACAAATAATCAAGATAGTAGTGGCACAACAAATAACAATGGTGGAAGTCAAACATCTACTCCTCCTGCTAGCAGTACTGGAACAACTAATAATAATAATAATGCTTCTACAAGTACTGGAAATAATAATCAAACTTCAAATGATTCACAAGCAAAATATACCAATGTTAATGAAACAGTTGTTATTACAGATTCAGATGTTAATTTTAGAAAAGAAGCTTCAACTAAAAGTGGTTCATATGGCTTACTACAAGCAGGTACAAAATTAACAAGAACAGCTATTGGAGATAATGGCTGGTCTAAGGTAACTTATAATGGTAAAAATGGATATGTTTATAGTCAATATTTAAAAAAAGAATCAGATAGTTCTACAGCTAATCAAGATGTTACATTTAAAGATGTAAATGAAAAAATGTATGCATCTCAAAACTGCAATTTAAGAAAAAGCTGGTCTACAGATAGTGATAAAGTAGGATATTTAAATGAAGGGCAAGAAGTTACAAGAACTGGTGTGGCAGATAATGGTTGGTCTAGAATTAATTATAATGGACAAGTAGTTTATGTAGCTACAAGACTATTAACAAGCACAAAACCAGATGAAGATGAAAATCAAAATGAAGTTACGAATGAAGTAATGAATGAGGTAACAAATGAAACAACAAATGAGCTAACAGAAGAACAAAAACTAGCTGAAATTCAAGAAGAGGTTGGAGTACTTCCTGAAGTAGGAAATAATATTGCAAACAATTTATACTTTATAATTACTGTAATTGCTATAATTATTGTATCAGCTGGATTATATTTTCATATTAAAAAATCTGAATAAGAGAGGAGAAGCAGTTATATAAATAATTGCATATCAATAAATGGCTGAAATAATTAATGGAAAAGAAGTTGCAAAAAAAATAAGAAAAGAACTAAAAGAAGAAGTAATTAAGCTAAAAGAAAAAGGAATTAATCCTAAACTTGCTGTAATTATGGTAGGAGATGACCCTGGATCACAAGTTTATGTTAGAAATAAGTCTAAGGCTTGTGAAAAAGCTGGAATAGAATTTGAAGAATATTTATTTGATGCAAATACTTCAGAAGAAACCTTGCTAGAAACTATACATAAACTTAATGAAGATTCTTCTGTACACGGAATTTTATTACAAAGTCCTGTACCAAAACATATAAATATAAACAAAGCATTTAGAACAATTTCTCCAGAAAAAGATGTTGATGGATTTAACCCTATAAATGTTGGAAATTTAAGCATTGGAGAAGATGCATTTATATCTTGTACACCATATGGAATTATTAAACTATTAGAAGAATACAATATTGAAACAGAAGGAAAAAGTGCAGTAATTTTAGGAAGAAGTAATATTGTTGGAAAACCAATGATTCAGTGTATGCTAAATAAAAATGCAACAGTTACTGTATGTCATTCAAGAACAAAAAATATTGATGAAGTAATAAAAAGAGCAGATATAGTTATTGCAGCTATCGGAAAACCAAAATTTATAAAAGAAAATATGATAAAAGATGGTGCAGTTATAATAGATGTTGGTATAAATAGATTAGAAGATGGAACAATATGTGGAGATGTAGATTTTGATACAGTTTCACAAAAAGCAAGTTACATCACACCAGTTCCAGGAGGAGTTGGACCAATGACAATTGCAATGCTTCTAAATAATGTTGTAAAATCTGCTAAAAATTTAAAATAAAATAGAGCATAGAAAAAACTCTATGCTCTTTTAATGGAATTTCATATAAAGATTACAAAGGAGAATATATGAAAAAAGAGAAAAACAAAACTAATAGAATAACTGAACAGCAAAATAATTCTTCAAAAAAACAGAGAAAAAAAACAAAAAAAGAAAAGAAGAAAGAAAATAGAGGCAAGAAAAAAACTTCAATTTTTTGGAGTATTTTTAAAGTAATTTTATTTTTAATCATTTTATGTGGAATTATAGCTGCTGGAATTATAGCAGGTTCTTTTGTTGGAATATTTGGAGACGAGCTTAAAATAGATGAAGAAAGCTTAAAAGTAGGATATGAAAACTCTACTGTTTATGATGCTGATGGCAACTTACTTGCTACTTTAAGTGGCGGTACAAAGAGAAAAAGCATAAGCTTATCTGAAATGTCAGAATATTTGCCAAAAGCATATGTAGCAATAGAAGATGAAAGATTTTATGAACATGCTGGTATAGATGTAAAAAGAACTGCTTATGCAACAATTACATACCTTTTAAATGGAGGCTCTTCTAGTTTTGGTGGAAGTACTATAACACAACAAGTTATAAAAAACATAACTCAAGAAAAGCAAAATACAGCTTTAGCTGGTGTAATGAGAAAAATAAAAGAAATATCAAAAGCTATACAGGTAGAACACATTTTGTCTAAAGACCAAATATTAGAATTATATTTAAATTTAATATTTGTTGGTGGTGATGACATAAATGGTGTAGAACTTGGTTCAATATATTATTTTGATAAAAGTGCAAAAGACTTAAGTATCGCAGAATGTGCATTTATGGCAGGAATAAACAACTCACCAAATGCATATAAACCATTCTCAGATTTTGATGGGGATGAAGCTAAAAAAGCAGAAATGCAAGATAAGATAAAAACTAGAACAAAAACAGTTCTAGATAAAATGAAGGAACTTGAATATATTAACGAAGAACAATATAAAGAAGCAGTTGCAGAAGTAGACAATGGATTACAGTTTAAAAAGGGCGAAAGTGCAAATGTAACAACAGATGTGTCATATCACACAGCAGCAGCCATAGACCAAATATTAGACCAAATAATGGAAGCAAATCCAGATATGAAACGTGATATGGCTGAAATGTATTTATACAGTAGTGGATTTAAAATATATACAACTCAAAAAACTAACATACAAAACATATTAGAGCAAGAAATTGTAAAAAATAGTTATATTACAGACTCAACATATGTAGATAGAAAAACAGGAGAAACAAAAACACAATATTCTACACCAACAATGGTAATAGAAGATCATAAAACCGGACAAGTTGTAGCAGCAGCTACAGCTATAGGAAGTCCTGAAGAAAGAACAGCAATAACAAAAATTGGATTTTTCAATTATCCAACCCAAGTACATAAGCAAACAGGTTCATCAATGAAACCAATATCAGTAATAGCTCCAGGATTAGAAACAGGAACAATTACAGGCGCAACTGTTTATTATGATAGACCAACATCATGGGGAACATGGAATCCTAAAAACTATGATGGCTATAGAGGAATGCTTAATATGCGTCAAGCAATAGAAGTTTCAGCAAATATTCCACATGCAAAGGCTTTAACAAATATTGGAATTCCAGCTTCAGTAGAATTTTGTAAAAGTGTTGGACTACCAGATTTTAGCGAATCTGGATTATCTCTTGCATTGGGTGGATTAAGTGAAGGTATATCACCAGCAGATTTAGCAGCAGCATATTCTGCAATAGCAAATGATGGAGTTTATATAACACCAACTTTCTACACAAAAGTAGAAGATAGTGAGGGAAATGTAATACTTGAGCCAAAGCAAGAACAAAAAAGAGTAATGAGTGAGCAAAATGCATATATAGAAAAAGATATATTAAAGCAACCAGTTATAAGTGGAACAGCAACATATTGTGCAATTCCAGGAATGGATGTTTCTGCAAAAACTGGAACAACAAATGATGATAACGATAGATGGCTTTGTGGATTTACACCATATTATACTGCAACATGTTGGTATGGATATGAATTTAATGCAACAGTAAAATATGGAAATGGAAATCCAGCTGGAAGAATATGGGATGCAGTTATGACTGCAGTACATCAAGATTTAGAAAATGCTACTTATGTAGAACCAGAAGGAATTGTAAGACAAACTGTATGTAGAGTATCTGGAAAATTACCAGGACCAGGATGTGGAGACCTTTACACAGAAGTATTTACAGCAGAAAACATGCCAACTGAAACTTGTGAAGGACATGGAGGTGTTACAATTTGTAATGATTCTGGCTTGCTTGCAACAGGTGCTTGTCCAAATGTAATAGGAATGCCATCATACATTCCAGAATATGAAAAAGATCCAATTTGGACTACAGAAGGAACTGTAAGTGCAATACCTACAGAATATTGCAATATTCATCAAGGAGGGGCGGTAAGTTCTGTTACAGCTGAAGATCAAGCGGCATTCCAAGCAGCAACAGATGCAGCCTTAGCAGGTGGAGATGTAAGTGCACAACAAGCGGCAGCAGAAGCAGCAAGACAAAGAGTAAGAAATGGACAGCAATAAATTAATATTTTTTAAAGGGGCATAGCATATAGCTATGTCTTTTTTATTGTAAAAAACTTAAACAAGAATAGGAGAATTTATGATAAATATTTATGATTTGTGGTTTTCAAATTTACAAATTAGCAATTTATGCAAAATAAAATTATTAGATAAGTTTGAAAATAGTAAAAATCTTTGGAACATAAAAAAAGAAGAATTATTAAAAAATAATATTACAAGTAAAGTGCTAGAGGAAATTCTTGATGCTAAAAAGAAATTAAACTTAGAAAAATATATTAATTATATTGAAAAAAAGAATATAAAATTAATTTCTTTTAAAAATGATGAATATCCTAATATTTTGAAAAATATTAATAATTTTCCTGCATATTTATATATAAGGGGAAATATTGATAATTTATATGATGATAATGTATCCATAGTTGGCTCTAGAATAGCAAGCGAATATGGAAAATATGTGGCTAGAAAAATTTCGAAAGAAATTGCGGATAAAAATGTAAATGTGATAAGTGGATTAGCTACAGGAATAGATAAATTTGCTCATTTAGGAGCTTTAGATAGTAAAATTGGAAAAACAGTAGCTGTTTTGGGAACAGGAGTATCTGATGAAGAGATTTATCCTTTCGAAAATAAAAGATTATTCGAAAGAATTTTGGAAAATAATGGAACTATAATTTCAGAATTTAAACTTGGAACAAAACCAGAAAAATATAATTTCCCATTGAGAAACAGAATTATAAGTGGACTATCTAAAAAAGTAATTGTAGTTGAAGCAAAAGAAAAAAGTGGAAGCTTAATTACAGCAGATTATGCTTTAGAGCAAGGAAAAGACGTTTTTGCTGTTCCTCGGAAATATAAATTCAATTAATTCTATTGGAACTAATAAATTAATTTTAGAAGGAGCAAGCATATTTACTAAAACTGACGATTTATTTTATTAATAAAAATATTAAATTTTAAAGCAAAAAAATGCTTTTAATTTTAATAAAAAAATAATAAAAAAGGCTTTATCTTTTTACTAAATTATAATATAATACAACTTGATAAATAGGAAAATTAGAAGTATTCAAATTTAATGTTTTTCTATTGTGAAGGAGGAGTTATGGAAGCAGAGGAAGATAAAACAAAAAGAATAAAAACTTCAGAACTTAATAAAAAAGCTAAAAAGAAAACAAAAAAATCAAAAAATGGAAAAGTAAAATTTAAAGATAAACATCCAAAAGCAGCTAAAAGAATAAAAATAGGAATACTAGTATTTATTGCACTATTAATTATTGGTGCAGGAGTATTAGTAGGAGCTTTTGTTGGCATATTTGGAGAAGAGCTAAAAATTGATGAAAAAAGCTTAGTAGTAGGAGACGAAAATTCTACTGTTTATGATGCTGATGGAAACTTAATAGCAACTCTAAGTGGAGATGCTAAAAGAAAAAGTGTTCCACTATCTGAAATGTCAGAATACTTGCCAAAAGCATATGTAGCAATAGAAGATGAAAGATTTTATAAACATTCAGGAATAGATATAGGAAGAACAGCTTATGCTACATTTACTTATATTATTCATTTTGGAAAATCAAGTTTTGGTGGAAGTACCATAACACAACAAGTTATCAAAAATATCACTCAAGACAAAGAAAGAACAGCTTTAGCAGGTGTAATGAGAAAAGTAAAAGAAATATCAAAAGCTATACAAGTAGAACACATTTTGTCTAAAGACCAAATATTAGAATTATATTTAAATTTAATATTTGTTGGTGGAGAAGACATAAATGGTGTTGAGCTTGGTTCAATATATTACTTTGATAAAAGTGCAAAAGATTTAAGTCTTGCAGAATGTGCATATATGGCAGGAATAAATAATTCTCCAAATGCATATAAACCATTCTCAGACTTTGGTGGTGATGAAACTAAAAAAGCAGAAATGCAAGATAAAATAAAAACTAGAACAAAAACTGTTTTGAATAAAATGAAAGACCTAAAATATATTACAGATGACCAATATAAAGAAGCAGTTGCAGAAGTAGATAATGGCTTAAACTTTAAAAATGGAGATAGAGCAAAAGTTACAGCAGATGTATCATATCATACAGAAGCTGCTCTTAACCAAATTGTAGACCAAATTATAGAACAAAACCCAGATATGAACAGAGATACTGCTAAAATGCATTTATATAGCAGTGGATATAAAATATATACAACACAAAAAACAGATATTCAAACAGCTCTAGAAGAAGAAATAGTAAAAGATCAATATTTTACTTCTTCAAAATACAAAGACAAAAATAAAGAAACTGGAAAAGAAGAATCAGTAACACAATATTCTACACCAACAATGGTAATAGAAGATCATAAAACAGGTCAAATAGTTGCAGCTGCAACTGCAACTGGAGATAAAGAAAACAGAAGTGCAATAACAAAACTTGGATATTTAAATTTCCCAACTGCAATAAAGAAACAAACAGGTTCATCAATGAAACCAATATCAGTAATAGCTCCAGGATTGGAAACTGGAAAAATTACAGGTGCTACTGTATATGATGACTGTCCTACTACTTTTGGAGGAAATTGGTCTCCAAAAGAGTGGTATGAAGGTTATAAAGGTTTAATGAATATGCGTACAGCAGTTGCATTATCAGCAAACATTCCTCATGCAAAAGCTTTATCAGATATAGGAGTTGAGGCATCAGCAGAATTTTGTGAGAGTGTTGGACTTCCAGATCTTTCTGCATCAGGACTTTCTCTTGCGTTAGGAGGATTAGATGAAGGTGTTTCTCCAGCCCAAATGGTATCTGCATATTCAGCAATTGCAAATGGAGGGGTTTATGTAACACCAACATTCTATACAAAAGTAGAAGACTCTATGGGAAATGTTGTGTATGAACCTAAAAAAGAAGAAAAACAAGTTATGAGTGAGCAAAATGCTTACATCGCAAAAAGTATCTTAACACAACCAGTAGTTGGAGCTGGCGGAACAGCAACTTATTGTGCAATTCCAGGAATGGATGTTGCAGCAAAAACTGGAACAACAAATGATGATTTTGATAGATGGCTTTCAGGATTCACACCATACTATACAGCAACATGTTGGTATGGATATGAACACAATGCAGAAGTACATGCAAGTGGAAACCCAGCAGGAAAAATTTGGGATGCTGTTATGACAGCAATACACAAAGATTTAGACAATGCAAAATTTGAGAGACCAGAAGGAATTATAGAACAAAGTGTATGCAGAATTTCTGGAAAACTTGCAACACCAGAGTGTGGAGAAAATGCTTATACAGAACTATTTACAGAATCAAGCCTTCCAACAGAAAGCTGTGAAGGGCACTCACCAATTAGAATATGTAATGATTCAGGAAAATTAGCAACAGAATTCTGTACAAATGTAACAGAAACTGTAGGATATTTGCCAGAACGTGAAAGAAATGCAGTTTGGTCATCACAACACACAGTATCAGCTACAGAGGTGCCAGAAGAAACTTGCGATATTCACGTAGCACCACCACATCAACATAGCTTTACACAAAAAATATCAGAAAGAGCTGCTTCTTGTACACAAGAGGGAGAAATAGTATGGCAATGTGAATGTGGAGAAACACAAACACAAAAAACAGAAAAAGCAGCACATAAATGGACTGCTTGGAAAGTAATAACACCTGCAACTGAAGAAAAAGAAGGATCACAAGAAAGATACTGTGAAATTTGTAAAACAAAAGAGACGCAAGCTATCGAAAAATTAAAACCAACTACACAAACGGATCCATCAACTAACACAACACCTTCAACTGGAGGAAGTGAAGGAACAACCACACCAGGAGGAAGTGACACAGGTGGTACTACTGATCCAGATGAACCAGATTCTGGAGAAGGCTCATAAGATTATGATGATTTATTAAACAAATTCAAATAAAATATTCATGGGCGGATAGTCTCCGCCCAAAAATTAATATAAGGAGATAATGCATGAGTATAAAATTTTATAATACTTTAACAAGAACAAAAGAGGAGTTTAAGCCAATTGATGAGAAAGAAATAAGAATGTATTCATGTGGTCCTACTGTATATTATTATGCTCACATAGGAAACTTAAGAGCATATTTATTTATGGATAACTTAAGAAGGGTATTAAAATATAATGGATATAAATTAAAACATGTTATGAACATAACAGATGTTGGACACCTTGTATCTGATGCTGATGAAGGCGAAGATAAAATGATGAAAGCAGCAAAAAGAGAAAATAAAAATCCATTTGAAATTGCAGATTTTTATATGAATGCTTTTATGAAAGACATTGAAAAATTAAATATAGATAAACCAGAAATAATTGCAAGAGCAACAGAACACATAGATGTTATGGAAGAATATGTAAAGAAAATAATTGAAAATGGATTTACATATCAAACAGAAGATACAATATATTTTGATACATCAAAACTTAAAAAATATGGAATACTATCAAATAGAAATGTAGAAGAACAAAAAGCCGGGGCAAGAGTTGAATTTGATAAAAACAAAAAAAATATATCAGATTTTGCTTTATGGATAAAAGCACCAGAAAATCACATAATGAAATGGGATTCTTTCTTTGGGAAATCTTATCCAGGATGGCATTTAGAGTGCTCAGCAATGGGATATAAATATTTAGGAGACCATTTTGATATTCACACAGGCGGAGTAGACCATATTCCAATTCATCATGAAAACGAAATTGCACAAAGTCAAGGATTTTGCGGAAAAATACCCGCAAATTATTGGATGCATGTTGAGTTTTTACAAATTAATGGCGGAAAAATGTCAAAAAGTTTAAATAACTTATATACATTAAAAGACTTAGAAGAAAAGGGTTACGAACCATTAGTTTATAGAATGTTCAACTATACTTCAAATTATAGAGCACAAATAAATTTCACATTCGAAGCAATGGATTCAGCTAAAATCGCTTTAAATAGATTAAGAGAAGGATATTTAAAACATAGTGAAGGAACAGAAGATGTTTCAGATGAAGAAATAAAAGGCTATGAAGAAAAGTTTTTAGAAGCAATTAATGATGACTTAAATATGCCTGTTGCTATGAGTGTTGTTTGGGATGTTGTTAAAAATCCTAAAAAATCTAAAAAATTGCAAAATCTTCTTTTAAAATTTGATGAAGTTTTAGGATTAAATTTAAAAGATTATCAAAAACAAGAAAATATTTTACCAGAAGAAATAAAAACTTTAGTAGAGCAAAGAAATGAAGCAAGAGCTACTAAAAATTGGAGCGAATCTGATAGAATTAGAGATTTATTAATAGAAAAAGGCTATACAGTAAAAGATAGTAAAGAAGGAACAATAGTAGAAAAACAATAAAATTTTGGAGGAAATTTAAGCTCGTGAGACTATTAGAAGAAAATGATAAAAAACGTTATAAAGAATTCCTTGAAAATCATGAAAGATGTAACTTTCAACAATCTTTAGAATGGGGAAATGTAAAAACAAGCTGGAAAAAAGAAGTTATATTATCAGAAGATGAAAATGGAAACATAAGAGGAAGTCTTTGCGTTTGGATTCGAAAAATACCTATTTTTGGAAACATTATGTATTCAGCAAGAGGACCTGTTTGTGATATCTATAATGAAGAAATAATAGCAGATTTAGTAGAAGGTGCAGATCTTCTTGCAAAAAAATATAAAGCATTTGTTTTAAGAGTAGAACCAGACATTTTAAAAACAGATGAAAAATTTAGGGAAATAATTTCAAAACATAAATTTAAAATAAAAGATGACAGTAAAGACTTTAAAGATGAAATTCAACCAAGATTTGTTTTTAGATTAGACATAAAAGGAAAAACAAAAGATGAAATTTTTAATAATTTTCATCAAAAAACAAGATATAATGTTCGTTTAGCAACTAAAAAAGGAGTTGTTATAAAAGAAGGAACGAAAGACGATTTAAAAGAGTTTCATAAAATAATGGTAGAAACAGGAGAAAGAGATAACTTCATTATTAGAAGTTTAGCTTATTTTGAAAAAATGTATGATGAAATGGCACCAGACCATATGAAACTTTTAATGGCATATCATGAAGATGAACCAATAGCTGGAATTATACCAATTATGTATGGAAATAAGGTTTGGTATTTATATGGAGCAAGCAGTAATAAACATAGAAACTTAATGCCAAATTATTTACTTCAATGGACTATGATACAAGAAGCAATAGATAGAGGTGCAGATATGTACGACTTTAGAGGTGTATCTGGAGTTGTAGATGAATCACATCCTCAATATGGTTTATATCGATTTAAAAAAGGATTTAATGCAGAATTTACAGAATTTATTGGAGAAATTTATATTCCATATAAACCATTAGCTTATAAATTATATAAATTAGCAGAAAAAACATATAGATCTTTAAGAACTTTAAAAAAGAAATTATCTTCAAAATAGTTAATATTTTTTTAAGCTTTCCATAATAAAATGAAAGGAAATAAATTGAAAAGACTAGAAATAAACAAGAAAGATTTAAAAAATAACCTAAGCATTATTAGAAATATAATAGGCGAAAATAAAACTAAAATAATAGCAGTTGTTAAAGCAAATGGTATGGGACTTGGCTTAGTAGAATATGCTAAATTTCTAACAGAAAATGAAATAGATTATTTAGCAGTAGCAAATATAGATGAGGCTCTTGCTTTAAGAAAAGCAAATATTAATACAAAAATATTAATGCTAACACCAATTATAAGCAAAGAAGAATTGCAATTATTAATTGAAAATGATATAACTTTAACAATTGGAAGTTTAGAAGAATTTAAAATTTTAAAAGAAGTAGTAGAAATTTCTGATAAAGAAGAGGTAAAAGTTCATATTAAAATAGATACAGGCTTTGGAAGATATGGCTTTCTATATAATGATGTAAGTTCAATTTTAGAAATATTAAAAAGTGAAAGCAAAATAAAAATAGAAGGCACATATACTCATTTTTCAAAACCTGAAGACAAAAAGTGGACAAGACTACAATTTAATAGATTTTTAAGTTTAGTTAAATCTATTGAAGAAAAAGGATATAACTTAGGAATGCTTCACACTTCTGCATCTACTGCATTTTTAAAATATCCAGAAATGTGGCTTGATGCAGTTAGAATTGGGTCTGTTATTCAAGGACGCACCTTAGCACATGTAGAAGGACTTGAAAAAATAGGCACTTTTAAAGCAAACATTACAGAAATAAAGAACTTACCAGAAGGATATAACATTAGCTATGGAAATACTTATAAAACTAAAAAGAATACTAAAATTGCAATAGTGCCAGTTGGATATATGGATGGCTTAAATAGAAACAAATTAAGAGATGATTTTTCTTTTAAAAATAATTTAATTTCTGTTGGTATGGAAATTAAAAAAATATTTAAGAGCAATAACCTAAAAGTAAAAATAAATGGTGAATATTATAAAGTAATTGGAAGACTTGGAATGTATCATGCAATTATAGACATAACCAAAAGTAATAATATTAATATAGGTGATGAAGTAGAGTTACCTATAAAACCTTTACAAACAAGTAATGAAATCAGAAGGGAGTATGTATAGTGGAAGAAAACGTACAAAGTAAAAAAATAGGATTTTTTAAAAGATTAAAAATGGCAATATTTAAACTAGAAGATTATGGAATGTTTTTAGGAGAACGAGTATCTGTTGCTTTTAAATACTTTTTTATATTAGTATTGCTAGCATCTATAATAATTTCAGTAGCTACAACTGTTGACTTTTTCAAAATGGTTAATAAGATAAGTAATTACATTCAAAATGAATTACCAGAATTTGTTTATGAAGAAGGAAAGCTACATTTTGATAATTATATTGAAGCTTATGACCATGAATATGATTTTGGATTAATTATAAATACAGATGATAATTTAACAGAAGAAAACTTAAAAGAATATAAAAACAAATTTACTACTTCTGGAATAATCATTTTAAATACTAAAGCAATTTTTATATCTGAAGGAAATGAAATAGAAGAAAATTATGAAACATTAACAAATAATTATGGAATAAACATAAACAATAAAAACGATTTAATGAAATTTTTGCAAAAAAGCACAGTTGCAAAATTAATAGGAACTTATTTTATAGTTGATTGCGTTGCAACATATATTGTAAATTTAATATCTGTATTGCTAGATTTATGCATTGTAGCTGTTTTTGGATGGATAGCAGCAAAATTCTGTGGTATTAATTTCAAATTAGCACCAATGTTTGCATTAGCAATATACTCATTATCATTATCAATAGTACTATATTGTGTTTATAATGTTGTATATATATTTACTAGATTTTACATTCAATACTTTAATGTAATATACTTATTAATAGCTTATGTATATATAATTGCAGCTATATTTATGATAAAGTATGATTTAATAAAACAAACAGCAGAGCTTCAAAAAATTATAGAAGTACAAAAACAAGTAAGAAAAGAAATTGATGAACAAGAAGAGGAAGAACCTGAAGAAGAAAATAAGGAAGAAAAAGAAGATAAAAAAGAGAAAAAAGATGATTCTAAAGAAGAAAAAGATAAAGGAAAAACAGATGATGAACCAGTAATTGAAAGTAATAAAGAACCAGATGGTTCTGAAATCTAGAAGAAGGAATGTGTGTATTTTATGAAAGATAAAGAAAATAAAAAGAATAAGGAAAATGAAAAAAATACCGAACTAGTTAAAACTATAATATTAATAATATTACTTATTTTAGTAATTGCAGGTGCTACTGCATATTATTTCTTAAACGTAAAAGATAAAGAAGAGGAAAAAGACCTTCCATTTACAGAGCTAATTAATTTAATAAATGAAAACCAAATAGAAAAACTAGAAATGACTACAGGAAGTGCAACAATCAAGGTTACTCTTAAAGGAGAAGAAGACGAAAAGGAAAGAGAAAAAAGCGTTCTAGTTCCAAGCATACAAGCTTTTATGGAATGGGTTCAAGAGAAAGTTGATAAAGAAGGAAAAGAAATTGAGCTTATTCAAAAACCTGTTAATGTATTTTTAAGAGTATCTGATGCAATATTCTCAATATTACCAACAGCCCTATTAATTATATTATTAGTAATGATATTCAAAATGCAAGGCCTAGGCGGAGATAGTGGAAAAGTTTATGGTGGAGAAGATGGTTCAAAGCCAACAGGTGTAAAATTTGATGATATAGCAGGTTTAGACGAGGAAAAAGACGAATTAATAGAAATAGTAGATTTCTTGAAAAAACCAAGTGCTTATTTAGAAATGGGAGCAAAAATTCCTAGAGGAATTTTATTATATGGAAAACCAGGAACTGGTAAAACATTAATTGCAAAGGCAATAGCAGGAGAAGCAGGAGTCCCATTTATTTCAATGAGTGGTTCAGAATTTATAGAAATGTTTGCAGGTCTTGGTGCATCAAGAGTTAGAAAACTTTTTGAAAAAGCTAAAAAAATGGCACCATGTATAATTTTTATTGATGAAATAGATGCAATAGGTTCTAGAAGAACAAGCAATAGCGGTTCAGAAACAGAAAACAATCAAACATTAAATCAATTATTAGTTGAAATGGATGGATTTGATACAAATGAAACAGTTATTGTTTTAGCTGCAACAAATAGACCAGAAATGCTAGATAAAGCTTTATTAAGACCAGGTAGATTTGATAGACAAATAACAATACCTTCACCAGATTTACTAGGAAGAGAAAGTATTTTAAAACTTCATAGCAAAAATAAAAAATTTGCAAATGATGTAGATTTTAAATCAATAGCAGGAGATACAGCAGGATTTACTGGCGCAGAACTTGCAAATGTATTAAATGAAGCTGCTATTTTAGCTACAAGAAATAAACACAAAGAAATTACTAATTTAGATATTGAAAATGCAGTTAAGAAAATTACTGTTGGACTTGAAAAAACAAACAGAGTAATATCAGAAAAAGATAAGAAATTAACTGCTTATCATGAAGCAGGTCATGCAGTAGTTAGTAAATTTTTACCTACTCAAACAGATGTAAAAGAAGTTTCTATTATTCCTAGAGGTTTAGCTGGTGGATACACTATGTATAAAACAAATGAAGATAAGTACTATGTGTCTAGAACAGAACTTTTAGAAAAAATGGTAGCATTAATGGGTGGAAGAGCAGCAGAAAAAATTGCTTTAAATGAAATTTCAACAGGTGCAAGTAATGATATAGAAGTTGCAACAGGAATTGCAAAAGATATGTTAACAGTATATGGAATGGATGATTCTTTAGGCCCAGTCTCTTTAAAAGTAGATGATCCATATGAATTACAAATTTTTGGAGATAAAGTAATAGACCAAGTTGGAAATCAAATACAAGTGCTAATTGATAATGCATATATAACAGCTCAAAAAATACTTTCAGAAAATATGGATATATTAGACAGAGTTGCACACACATTATTAGAAAAAGAAAAAATAACAAGTGAAGAATTTGAAGAATTTTTTAAATAATACAAAAGATTGGAGCAATAATAATGAAAAAGAAATATATTATAATTATTGCAGTAATAGCAATTGTTTTTATAGTAATATTAAGCAGTATAGTCAATGAGAAAAAAAGCAAGCAGAAAGAGCAAACAATAGCACTTCTAGGAGATTCTTTAGTTGTAGGTTATAAAAACGAAGAAGGTGGACTAAAAAATTATTTAAGCAAATATTTATCAAATACTGAAATTATTGATAATTCTAGATCTGGTAGTACTATTACAGACAATACTGGAACAGATAATATTGTAATTATAAATCAAGTAAAATCTCTAACTGGAAATCCTGATATAATACTTTTTGATGGAGGAATAAATGACATAATAGGATATGGTTTTGGGTACTTGGAAGATAATTTAAAGAAAGAAATAGGCTCTGTGGATGATACTGAAAATACTGTAATTGGTGATTTTGAAAAAACTATTGTTGAACTAAAAAATAAATTTCCAAATTCAAAACTGTATTATCTACCATTAATTTTAGTGGATGATGAAGGTATAAAAATAAATACAGAGCCAGGAAAAGATGCAGAAGAAATAATAAATAGGAGAGAAAGCTTTAAAAATGAAGTTGTTTTATTGTGTGAAAAATACAATATAAATTATGTTGACGTTTCCGAATTTAATCAATTTGATATAACATTAAAACAAGATGACCGTGTTCATTATAAAAAAGAAGCTTATGAAATCTTAACAAAAATTATTATAGAAAAATTAAATACAAATGATGTTAGGTGATAAAATGAAAACAAAATATAAAATAATTATAGTTGTTTTTATAATTATTTTTATAGCAATATTAAGTAATTTTTTAGATACAAGTCTAGATGGACAAACAATAGCTTTTATCGGGGATTCTATAATGAAAGGTTATGGAAACGACGATAAAAGCTTTGAATATTATTTTCAAAAAAGTTTGCCAAATTCAAAGCTAATAAACATTGCAAAACCAGGAAGCACTATATCAGATAATACTGGAACAGATGATATTGTAATTATAAATCAAGTAAAAGCATTAAAAGAAAACCCAGACATAATAATTTTTGATGGTGGCGGAAATGACATAATAGCTTATGGATTAGGATTTATTGACGACAAATATAAAAAAGAAATTGGAACTGCTGAGCAAGATCCAAATAAAATGACAGATACAAATACAGTTCTAGGTGACTTTGAAGAAATAATAGTAGAGCTTCAAAATAAATTTCCAAATACAAAATTATATTATTTACAAGTTTTTTTAATTGATGATGAAACAATAGATAAAATAACTTTAAATGGCGAAAGAAGAATTGAAATGAGGCAAAGAAGAGATGCCTTATATGGACAAATAAAAACTTTATGTGAAAAAAGAAATGTAGAATACATAGATGTTTCAGATAAATTTTCAGAAACTGAAAAAACATATAGACAAGATGATTGGATACATTTAAAAAAACAAGGATATCAAGTTTTAGTTCCCTACATATTAGAAAAGTTAGAGAAAAAATAAAATGTAAAGTTTTAGGAGAATAATTTTTTATGGAAGAAAATGAAGTAAAAAATGAAGGAAAAATAAAAAAATATTTTTCATTAGTTGGAAATTTCTTATATAAAATTAGATACCTTATAGGAATAATTATTTTAATTATTTGTGTATGTAATGAAATAAGTGGTTCTTCTATTGGAGCATGGAATACATATGTAGATATAGGTAAAAAAGATAAAGGAATTATTTTTGGAGAATCTAGAGGACTAAGATCTGATGAATGGGGAGTTACAACTCCTTTTATATTCTCACAAATAACAACAGGATTTAATTGGTTTACTGGAGTTTTAAGAGGTGGAAATACAGAAGCCTTTACTATTTATGGACTTCCTATAATGAAAATTATACAAATTTATAGACCATTTCAGTTAGGATATTTACTTTGGGGAGCTTCTAAAGGACTTTCGTTTTTCTGGTGTGCAAGATTAATACTTTTGCTTTTAATAACTTTTGATTTCAATATGATAATAACAAAGAAAAACAAATTGTTATCTTTTATTGGAACAATGCTTTTAACCTTTTCTCCTCAGGTTCAATGGTGGTTTGCTACAAATGGAATGGCAGAGCTTTTCATATTTGGACAATTAGCAATCATTGCACTTTTCCACTATTTGAATACAAATAAATTGATTATAAGAACTCTTTGTTTAGGAGGAATGTTATTTTCTGCAGGTGTATATTTATTAATTTTATATCCTGCATATCAAATTCCACTTTTCTTTGTATTTTTATTTTTAGCAATTTGGGTAATTAAAGAAAACTATAAAAATTGTAAAATTAAAAAAATAGATATATTGCTTATAGTATTAGGCACAATTTTGTTTTTACTTTCAATAGCCTACACATTTTATGGTGCAAGGGATACAATAAAAGTCTTATTAAACACAGCTTATCCTGGAAAAAGAATTGAAACTGGAGGAGGGGCACTTCCAAAATATATTAGCTATATTCAAAATGTATTTTTCCCATTCTTCACATATAATTTTACAGAAAATAATGTTTGCGAAGAAGCTATGATGTTTGGATTATTTCCTTTAGGATTAATAATTACAGTTATTAATTATATTAGAACTAAGAAAAAAGATCTTTTAACTTTGCTATTAATTATACCTTATGCATTTATTGGAATTTATTGCATATTTGGATTGCCAGGAATTATAGCTAAAATTACTTTAATGAGTCATTCAACAGCAAGCAGAGCATTAATAGCATTAGGATATATAGATATTTTAATTTTAATAATATCTCTTTCACAAATGGAAAAATCTGTAAAATGGTGGAAAGCATTAATTATATCAGCTGTTACAAGTTTAATTTTAGTTATTGCTACAAAATTTTTAAATAGTGAACACATTACTAACCTTATGGCTCTTCTATTACTAGTAATTTGCATACCAATATTTTATTGCATATTAAGATTTAAATCTAAAGCACATAAAATTATTCTTACAATATTAATAGTTGCATTAGTTGGAGTTGCAGGTATGACTGTAAATCCAATAAGACAAGGAATTAGCATAATAACAGATAGCCCATTAATAGAAAAATTCCAAGCTATAAATAATGAAGAACCAGGAACATGGATAGGAGTAGGATTAGATTTTAAAATGATGCCTAACTATATAGCTATGGCAGGCGTTCCTACTTTAAATTGTACAAACGCATATCCAAATGTAGAGCTATGGAAACAAATAGACACAAACTCAGAATATGAAGATATTTATAATAGGTATGCACACATTAAAATGGATTTGGTAAAAACAGAAGAGGACCGTGATAAAAAATTTGAACTAATATCAGACCCAGACGTAATTAAAGTTACAGTTACTGTAGACGAACTAAAGTTATTAAATGTAAAATATATATTTGTTCCTAGAAATTTAGAACAATATAATAATGAAAATGTAACTTTTGAAATCATTGATAAATATGATTCTTATTGTATATATAAAGTAAATTATAATAATTAAATAAAAAATATCTTTAAACATATAATGTTTAAAGATATTTTTTATAATTTTGAAATATCTAAAGATATTTCTTTTCCTTTTAAATAATTTAAAATACCACTATCTGTTTTAAAATTAAATTTTATTAAGTAACTATATAAATATTGTTTTTTATATCCAAAGGCTTTATTAACAGAATTAATTCCATATTTGCCATCACCAATTATAGGAAAACCTATGTGTGCAAGATGAGCACGAATTTGATGAGTTTTACCAGTGTGTAAATTTATTTCTAGAATACTTGAATTAGCTTCTTTATCTGAACTTAAAACTGTATATTCTGTAATGATTTTTGAATAGTTTTTCTTAGGCTCATCAGAAATATAAACTAAACTTTTTTTGCTATCTTTAAATAAATAAGCTTCTAAAATATCATGTACTTTTTTTGGTACACCATATACTTTTGCTAAATAATGTTTTTCTATTTCTTTATTTTTAAACTTGTTAAGCAAAATTTCTAAAGCCATTTCATTTTTAGCAAATAAAACAAGTCCTTTTGTATTTCTATCTATTCTATGACAAGGTTTTATATTTTTACCATACTTATTTTGTAATATTGAAGTAAGACTTGAAGAAGAGTCAGTAACAGATAGAGACTCGGGTTTATATACAACAAGTATATTATTATCTTCGAAAATTATATTAATATTAAATTTATTTTCTTCAAATAAAAAATTATCTGTAATATAAAGTGTAATTTCATCTCCAGCAAAAATTAAGCAATCAGAATTGATTCTTACGCCATTAATTCTAACATCTTTTTTTCTTAAAGCCTTATACCAACTATTTTTATTTATAGTGGGGAAAGTATCAAAAACAAATGTTGATAATTTTTTATTATTATATTTTTTAGGTACATTTAACTTTTTCATAATATAAATTATAAAGAAAAAATGTAGAAATTTCAAGATTTACTTGCTTTTTTCAGATAGATTTTTAGCTATTAATGGATAAACTAAGTAAAGTGGAAAAGCTAAAACTAAAGCATAAACATATCTTAAAGCTGAACCCATAGGAACAGAAACCATTATTGTAGCCCAAAGTAACATAGGTGGAAGATAAGCTAAAAGATATTTTTTATTTGCTATTCTATATGTAATAAACATTGTTGAGAATATTATCCAAAAGAAAAATCCACCACTAAAATAAGATGTAGGAATTAAATCATTTTTGAATGATTCATGTGAATATTTAGCAATTAAATCTGTAGTTCCTAATTCTTCACTTAAAGTTTCCCAAAGTGTTGGTGACGCATATGCTTCTTTACCTCTAACATTAAATGTCCAAAAGCCAGATGTTTGCAATAAATATCCTCTAATATATTCATTTGGATTTTGAAAGAAGAGTTCAATCCATAATTTTAAATATTCAAATTTATTTTCTTCAATATATTTTGCATTAAATTGTGAATTAAATTTAATTGGGTCAACAATTAATGCACAATAATTATATTTAATTTCTTCTTTAGAAAGAACTTTTTCTATTAATTCCATTTGTTTGTCTGTGATATTTCCATCAGTTACAACAACTCTAGCAACTTGCTGAATAGGAATTGCAATTTTTTCTTCAATTTGTCCTTTCATATTTATTCCAAATAAAGAATAAGCTAGTTGAATTAATTCGAAAAGCACTATTGTTAGAAATGATACTATTAAAAATGTTTTCATATGTGCAACTTTTTGCTTTTTATAAAAATAAAAGATAACAAGACTAATAAGCAAAATTAAGAAAGTAGCAAAAGTAACATAAATACCATTATTTCTAAGTAACATTGTAAATAATGAAAAAATATTAAAGGCAATTATGTTACAAATTTTAATATTTCTATTTTTTATATCTATCATTATATTAATTAAAGTTATAGCATATACAAATACTGCTAAAGAAAACAAAGTATCTTTCCAAACAGAAACACTATATAAAGGATACAAATTAAATGTGCCAAAAAATAATGCAATAAATGTAACTATTATAGGGTTTACATGTTTATCTAATAACCAATATATGAAATATGTAATGCAAGAAATCATAAAAATCACTTGCAAGAAAGTTAGTATAGCAAAACCAATCTCATAGTTATTTGGAAAAAGTTTTACTAAACTTAATATAAGTGTATAAAATACAGGTTGCTGATTTGTAAATTCTATTTTACCAGTTAACATTCGAAATGATGTCCATGTATCTATGAATACACCACCAGGGAAAAAGGTTAAATAATATACCATATATATAAGTAGTAAAATTACAAATACAGCTATGCAAAATAATTTTTTGTTCTTAAAATCTTCTTTAATAATTACATATGAATATATTTTCTTATAATATTTTTCTATTAATAATGCTAAAAGATAAATTATTGGAACTAGTAAAATTAACCATTTGAAATCTGAAAGTAAAACTATATCCATATAATTATTTTTCTTTACCATACCAAAAAAAGAAATTTTACTCATAAAAAATAAAGCTAATGAAAATATTATTGAAAAAAATAATCTTGAAATAGATAACTTAGGGTATGTATTCTTTTTCATAAAATTCTCCTTTTCTAAATAACTTTTAATATTATATCATAAAAGAATAGATAGTAAAATAACTTTTTATTTTTGCTTACAGCTCTTTTGAAGGTTAGTCAAACATATGTCACACTTTTTTGAAAAATATATATTTCAAGTACTCTATATTGTTATAACCAA
>CANQGE010000013.1 GCA_947601495.1 uncultured Clostridia bacterium
ATAAAAAAATATAATTATAAAATTTAAAAATCTGAATTTATAAAAATTTAAAAATTTTGATTTCAAATTTGTTTGTATAATTTTATAAAAAACCGAACATTTGTTATTTGAGAAATTTTTTATAAGTTTAAGATAAATTTTAAAATTTTTACATTATAATTATATGTTTTTTAAATATGTCTATAATCTTATATAGATTATAGTTTTTTAGCGTCTTAAAATCGTTTTTAAGGCGTTTTTATATTTTATTAAACAAGTTACATTACTTAAATTATAATTCTAAATATCATTTTATTATGATGATCTAAAAAATATCATAAAAATACTGGAATTTCAGCAATTTATAAAAACCTCTAAAAATGGCTAAAAAAACGACGCACGAGAATCGATTTTAAGCCGTTTTTATTTTAAAGTAATATAGTTTGTTGTCTAAAAAATAAGGCTATATTTAGAAAATAGCGATTTTGGAGGTTTTTGATAAAAAATGAAAATAATATAATAAAAAAATTAAAAAGTGAAAAAATAATACAGAAATATTCATATAAAAATGTGATAAATATAAGAATTGTTGAAATCATTGAAAATAAAGACTTACGAGAATCGATTATAAAGCGATTTAAAATAAAAGTAATGAAGTTATATGTCTAAAATAAGAGCTTAATAGAGGCTGAAAGCAAGATATAGCAAGAAGTGTAGGTATTAGAGATATATGTTTGAAGTCCTACTCCTTTTTGCACAAAACTTTGATTTTGTGCAATGTTATATATTTCTTTTTATATTACTTTTTATCTATCTTCTTATGCTCTCTCCTGTAGCTTAAGACATAAAATAATTATCTATATCATTTATATTTTTTAATATATTTTCTTCACTAATTCCGCTTAATCTAGCTAATTCTATAGAACCTTTTAAAGCTAATTCATAATCTGGATTAAATGCATTAGTTAATACATTTATAAATTTATTTAATTCGTTTTGTAACATCTCTATTTCATTTTGATATTCTTTTTCTAATGTTGATTTCAAATAATCTAATTCTTTTATGTAATTTGAAAGCATTTCATATTCTTTTTTGTTTAAAATAGTTTTAATGTTTTCAAATATTAACATTCCAACACTATTTCCTACTATTGTGCCTAATACAGGCATAGGAATTAATACTTGTCCTATAACGGATGAAAGTGTACTAACTGTTACATCTAAACATAAAACTTCAGAATTGTTCAAAAATTGTTTTTCATCTATTATATTTTTTCTTAATAAATATAATTGCTCTGCAATTCCAAAACTAGATGTACAAATAGCATTTGCTAATGCTGCTGGAGTATTTGCAAAATTAGTTAATCCATATACTGTATAACCCCTAACTTCTCCTTTTAATATACCTATTCCTGTTTCTTTTGCTACAAATTTCCAATCTTCTTCTGTAAATTGAGATAATCTTTTTCCAGTATTTTTTAAATTTAGTATAGAAATGACAAATTCGGTTCCACCTTCTAATGTAGCTGACAAGTTCGCAACATTAGATGCTTCTCTAAATGTTGGTTTACTTTCTTCAAAATATTTTTCTCTAATTTTTTTATCTTGAGCCCTAAATTTCGTTTCTTCTTTTTTTAATGAACTATGTATTTTTTCCTTTTTTACATCTCCATATTCAAAATTTGATGCCATCAAATCTTTTAAACTAATGTCGCCTTTTTCAAAAACATTGTGAACTCTTCTCCATTCATTAATTGTATTTTCACTTGTAGAAGACAATGTTTTATAAGCTTCTTTTTCTGACAAAGATAATAAATACTTTATTTTTTCATAATGATCTTTTGGAATCATATATTTTCCACCATTTTTTATATAATCTGGATACATTTTCAAATGTTCAGCTATAGCATTCAAAGAAAAATTAGAAATACAGAATTTTTGTTGAATATTCGTTCCGTTCAAAATTAAATCAGTAGCACCATTATCATTTATCCAAATACAATTATTCTTATTTCCTATCACCTGTTCTCTTGCATTATTAATTCCACATTCAGCAACTTCTGCAATAAAGCCATGAATTCCTAACTGTCCTCCTCGATTAGTTGATATTATTTCTCTATTTATAGTACTTGTTGTGTTTTTTAGTGTATTTATTGCATTATTTAAATTATTTTTTTGATTAGAAATATTCTCGACTAATTTTTGAATTCTTAAATCATTTATATAATTAATCCACGAACCAACTGCTTGTTCCTGTGTACTACTTATTATACTATTCTTTTTCATCTTATATCACCTATTGTATTTCTTCATTTAATAAACATGATAATGAATTTGTGTTATTGACAAGAGTTCCCAATTTTATTTTTTCAAAATCCTTTAACTCAATATAATTTGAATTTTTCAAATACATTAGTAATTCCAATTCTTTTTTCATACTATTATTCATTTTTGTAATCTTATTGTAAGAATTATTAATTTTTTTGTTAATTACTTTTAATTCTTTAATTGCAAAAAATATTTTCTTTATTTCGTTTTTTTTGTCTTTTTGAATTTTATTATTCTTACAAATATAATAAATTCCACTTGTTACAGCTGCCACTCCTAAACCTGTCAAAAGTATTTTTCCATCAAATTTTGGAATTTCCTCTTCCATATTCTTTAGTCCATTTTTTACTTCTTTTTTATTTATGGCCACACTACTTATTGTTCCTACTGTTGTTGTTCCTACAGCAATTAAACCTGCTGTTTTTAAATTCTGCTTTTCACTTTCTTTAAATGATAATACATTCTTGAATTTTTTCTTTTCAATTTCTATATTCAGAAAAGTATTATTAAATTCTTTTGGGTGTGTTGCAATACTATTAATAAGAGATTTTATATCATTGATAATTACTATAGTTTTTTCTCTTTCTTTTATTAACTTATTACTAAGTATTGTTGTTGAATCATATATTTCAACATATTCTTTTTTAGCAAACTTTAACTTATTATCTAATCCTAATTTTGGATCAATCTTTTCTTGAAGCTTGAAAAAATACTCATCAGTATATTTTTTATCAATTTCTATTGATATGTTGTTATTTTCACAAAATTTTATGTATTTTAGACAACTTTTTCGATTCTTTTCAATTTTTCTTATCAATTCTTCTTTTTTTTGCGAATTAAATTTTAAAAAAAAGTTTAACATTTCTTTTTCTTCAATTTCATTTATCTCTTTTATAGCTTTAATAGCTCTATTATAATTATCCTTTTTTTCTTTTAAAAAGACTTCTTCAGGAGTTAGTACTTTTTTTGGCTTTGTTTTTTTAGTTTTAGCTTTAAAAAATGATGAAAAAAATCTCATAATATTTCCTCAATTCTACTAGAATAATATTATTATGTACTATAATTATAGCCTTTTTATATTTTTTATATTCCTTTATTCCCTATTTTTTAATTCTTTTAATTTATTATATAAAATTTTTACATTTTCCATTTCAAATGTATTTTTACCATAATGTTCTTCTTCTCTTCTTTTACAAAATCCTTCAAATTCTGATATAGCAACATCAATATTGCTTGGATTTACTTTGTCTTCATAAACTTTTAAAGCTGTATTTATATAACCACATATGGCACATGCTGTCATTGCTCTAAAATATGAAATTTCATTTAAGGTAGATATTTTATATAATTTCATTGCAAAATTGTCATCTATTTTTTGAGGATTAGTTAAAATCATCTTTTCACAAACATAAACATCATTATCACTTACAGTCTTAAAAAACTTGCTATCTGCAGGAATTTTAACTTCGCATAATGTATCTCCTCTAATAAGCCATCTAAAAACATAATTATAAGTTGATACACAAAATCCTCCCATTTTCATGCTTTCTGTTGCATTTAAATCAATTGCTTTATCTGCAACAACAACTTTATCTATGGGAAATCTCTTCCCATCTCTATACTCTTTTGTTGTTTGTATTAGTCTATAATATTTTTTATTTTTATCTGCTTCACATTCAAAAAGTTTTCCTATCAATTTATTACTTTAACTCCTTATGTATTTAATAAATTAATTTTTCTTTATATTTATAATATAATTTTATTTATAAAAAAGACATTTCATATACATATCGTACTTTAAATGTATATGAAATGTCAATATTAATCTAAAAATTATATATTTCCCTATTATTTTATTAAGTTAATGCAAATGGTATTAAAATTGATGAAAGCGGTGGAAATGCAGCAGCTCCTGCTAAAGCTAATGCTTTTTTAAATGCATAGAATATTCCAATTCCTGCTCCACTTGCTAGTATACCTTTTCCAACATTTTTAGCTATTTGACCTGCATCAAATCCTGATGCTGATTCTGATACAATTTCTACATTATCCGGTGGCATTAAAGGTTTAGGTTCAGGTATTGAAGTTCCTGTCTCCATTCCAGCTTTGGCATTAGTAGCATTTTCAGCAATTGCGTTAACTTCTTCCACTGTTGGAATTCCTGCATAACTTGGAGCAGGTGTTGATGCTGGAGTCACTGCCTGAGCTGGTGCTACTTTTGGTGTTACAGGTGAACTTGCTTGAGCATAACTTGGATCTGGAACTGCAGAAGGTACTTGTTCTTTTGAATTTGCCCCTGGTGCTGGTACTGGTGGAAAAACAGGAGGTACTTTACTCTTTACACCATTCTTTGCAGTTGCATCATTAGTAACTTTAACTTTAACTCTTTCTGATGCAGTTTCTTCTTGTGGTTCTTCTTTAGGAGATTTTGAACCTAAATTTTTTGGTGATAGTATAAATTGCAAATGTAACAATACTTGATATAAAAGCATACTTTTTCCAGCAAGTTTAGCAGAGTCAACCAAAGTTTTTCCTAATGATTTAGCAGTATCTTTAATAGACTTTTTATCTACTATGCTTTTTAAGTCTTCCGTTAAATTCATTTGAGCTTTTTGCTCTTCTAGTGGTAATGTTTTAGTATATTGTTTTAGTTCTGATAAAGTAGAAATTTTCAAAATTTCTTCTGATCTTTCTGGATGTGCATATAACTCTCTGTTTCTTATAATGTTAAATAATATTTTTTGATTTGTAGAAAATTCTTTTTCTGCATTCTCTTCTGCTCTTTGTTCAACTTTATGTTTTTCTGAAAAAGCTTTTATTCCTGAAGTTACTAAAGTAGCTATTCCCATTATTCCCATTCCAGCAAATAATCCCTTAGGTTGAGTTCCATTTGTAACTCTGGAAGTATATTTACTATGTCTTGTTTCTTCTGGTAAAAATATGTTTACTAAATCTACTATTTCTTTATCTAAATTTGATAAAAGCATTCCAATTCCAAGTGTTGATACTGTAGATTCAATTCCTTTAACAATTGATTTTAACATTTTCTTTCTTCTATCTTTTGCTAATTCTTTATTTATATCTATTTTTCCATTTAATGATGCATTTAATTCATTAATTAGTTTTAACTTATCTTTATTTTTCAATGAATAAATTTCATTCATCATATTTGAATAAGGTATTGTTTCAATTTTTTTGTTATTTTTTGCAAAAAATTTTTCAATAACCTCAACTTGTTCAGCAAAAAAATGATCTTCTAATACTTTGCCATCTTTATCTCTTGTTTTAGCTAATTCATCAATAATTGAATCATATTGTTTTGATTGCTCTTCTCTTTTTTGTTTTGCGTGAGCAATTTTTGATATTAATGTTGTTCCTATTAACGTTGTTGCACCAGTTATTGTTCTAAGTGGACAAGGTAAAAACAACATTGCATCAAAAAGCAATCTAGAAATACCTAATGTTGCTATTGCTTTTGTTGCAGGTTTTGCAAATCTTTCAGAGAAATTACTTACAATTGTTTTAGCAGTTTGGGGACTGGCAACCTGAATTTCTCTAATAAATTCAGATAATTCTTTTCTTGATTGATTTTCTTGTTCCTCAATTTTTCTTATAGTATCTTTGTCAGCAGTCGCTTTCAAATTTTTCTTTAATTCTTGATAATCTGATATCTGATTATCAAATTCAATACCATTTTCAAGTAAAATTTGTTTCAAAAGATCTACTTCAAGACTTTTTAAATCTTCTCTAACTAGCTCATTTAATTCATTTTGTTTTTCTTTTGATAATTCATAAGTAGATGGATTTTGCATAACTGCTTCCATAATTATTCCCCCTTTCAGATTTTTAATCTTGCAATAAAAATCATCAGGCTACAATATAATTATATCACAGTTTACATAATACATCAATATTGCTGATATTAAATTTTCCTATCGCTTTCTCTTTTGTCTTCACTTTTAATATGAGATTCTATCCTAAGCTTTCGTAATATGAATTATATAGTTTTGAATAATATCCTTTTTTATTCAAAAGTTCTTTATGACTTCCTTCTTCAATTATTTCTCCATTATCTAAAACAATTATCTTATCTACATTTACTATTGTAGATAACCTATGAGCAATAAAAATAGCTGTTTTTTCTGCTGAAAGCTTATCAATAGACTTTTGAATCAGCTCTTCCGTATGAGTATCAATGTTTGCAGTTGCTTCATCTAATATGAATATATCTGGATTATGAGCAAAAATTCTTGCAAAAGCTAATAATTGTTTTTGACCTGCAGAAAAAGAAGAGCCTCTTTCTTTTGAAATTGTATTTATTCCTTGTGGAAGAGAATTAACGAATTTACTTGCAGAACTTAGTTTTAATGCATTTTCTATTTCTTTATCTGAAATTTTTCTATTTAGTTTTATATTATCTTTTATACTTCTTGCAAAAATAAATGGATCTTGCAAAATTGTTCCAATATGACGTCTTAAATCACGTTTATTTATCTCTTTAATATTTACACCATCTAATAGTATTTCTCCCTTTTGAACATCATAAAACCTGTTTACCAAATTTGTTATTGTTGTTTTTCCAGAACCTGTTTTTCCAACTAAAGCTATAGTTTCTCCAGGATTTATTGTAAAAGAAATGTTTTTAAGTACCCAATTATTTTCATTATATGCAAACCAAACATTCTTAAATTCAAGTTTTCCTTTAACTTCGTTTAATTCTTTTCCAGAGTCAAAATCTTCTAAATATTGTTTTTCATCTAAAATATCATAAATTTTATTTATAGAAACTATTGCTTCTTGTACAACTTCTATGTTATCTATAATTCTTGTTATAGGTTCAAATAAAGATTTAATATAACTTACAAAAATATAAATTGAACCTACGGGAATTGTAATTCCCCAAAAGTGATTAATTGAACTTACAACTATTATTGTTATAGCTAAATTTTCAAATAGTGTCATTAATCCTGGAAATAATCCTTCATAAATAGAAGATGGTATTCTTACTCTTATAAATTCACTAGTTAATTTTTCACATTCATCTTGTTTTTCTTTTTGGATATTAAAAATTTTTATTAGTTTCGCACCATAAATAGATTCTGCTAGAAATGTATTTATATTTGTTCTTACAACCTTTGATGCGTCATATATTTTATTTAATATGTAAGTTAAACCTACAGAAGTTATGATTACAAAAGGCAACAATATAAAAGTTAATAAACTCAATTTAAAGCTAAAATATATCATTACTAATATAATTCCAATAATTGATATTATATCTCTAAAAAAAGTAGTTATAACTTCTTTGAAAAGTGCTGAAATATCTTCAACATCATTTGTAATTCTAACAAAAAGTTTTCCAGCAGGTGTTTTATCATGAAAACTAATATTAGCATCTTGAGTATATTTATAAATTTTATTTCTTATTGAAAATAAAATTTCCTCTCCCATAACATTTGTTTTCATTCTAGTTATAAAATCTAATATATTGCTAATTATAACAATAGCAAAATAAATTATTCCAATTGTTGTTATACTTATAAAAGTTTTTTCTACGATGCCTAAACTTAAGAAATCATCTATTAAAACTTTTACTAGATATGGCTTTGAAAGCTCTAAAATGTTTATTAATATTGACATTATAGATACAAAAATTATAGTTTTTTTATGTGGTTTTGCAATTTTCTTAAATCTTTCCCATGTTTTTTTCATAGCCATATCTCCTTTCTTCTAATTTAATATATTTATTTCTTGCATAGATGCTTGTTCTGTATAAAACTTATTATATAGTCCTTTATTTTTAAGAAGTGTTTTATGAGTGCCTTCTTCTACTATTTTTCCTTTATCAAAAACAACTATTTTATCTGCATCTTTCACATCAGAAATTCGATTTGAAATAATAATACAAGTTTTTCCTTTTACTAAATTTTTTATATTAGCTAATAAACTTTTTTCAGTTCTATTATCTAAAGCAGAAAAAGTATCATCAAAAATTATTATATTGCTTTTATTTAAAAACGCCCTTGAAATAACAACTCTCTGCTTTTGTCCACCTGAAAGGTCTATTCCCCTCTCTCCTATTATTGTATATAGCCCATTTTTCATACTTTTAACTTCATCTAAAAATATTGATTTTTCAGTACTTTCAAGTATTTCTGTATCTGTAAAATATTCTTTGAAAAGTGTTATATTTTCTTTTATTGTTGTTGAAAATAAAAAGTTATCTTGAGTAATATAAGATATATTTTTTCTTAAATTTGATAGTTCAATTTCATTTATATCTTGATTTCCAATGAAAATTTTTCCATCTTGAACAGGATATAATCTTAAAAGTAAATTCATTAAAGTTGTTTTTCCGCTTCCGATTGTTCCTATTATTCCAAGAGTTTGTCCTTCTTTAATTTCAACAGAAATATCATCTAAAACTCTATCTATATTTCCTGGATAATTAAAGCTTAAATTCTTTATTAAAATATCTCCCGATATTTTTTTATTGTTTTTAGAAGTATCTATTTCTAAAGTTTCTTCTTCTAATTTAAAAACATTCTCTAATCTATAATAAGATATTTGTGCTCTTTTAAATTTTGAAATAATATTTGGAAGAATATATATTGGAGTATAAAATAAATCAATATATCCTATAAATGCAACAAAATCTCCTAATGTTATAGTAGTATTTAAAACTAATTTTGAACCATAGATAACAGTAATTCCATAACAAAAACCAAAGCATATATTTATTGATGTTGAAATTAATGTAGAATATAAGTCTACTGAAATGTTACTCTTTTTCAATATTTTATTTTTCTTCATAAATTTCTTAAGCTGATTTGTTTCTCCAGCATAAGCCTTTGTTGTTCGAATTGCATCTGTACTTTCTTGAACATACTCTGAAAGATTAGTAAAATACTTTTGAGATTTTTTAAAGCTTTCTTCTACATATTTTTTAAGAATTATAATTATGTATGTAGTAATTATAATTGGACACATTGTTGCAATTGTTAAAGCGGTATTAATATTTTTCATAGTGTATGTTGCTATTATAAATATGAAAAATATTCTTGTTCCTCCAGATAGTATTTTATACATTAGGCCCCTTATTTCACCAATATCTTTTACGAAATAAGACATTATTTCACCATTTTTAATGTCTTGAATGCTTGTTAATTTAATTTTTAAAAAGTGTTCAAATAATTTATCTTTAAGACCTTTTTCTAAAGTTCTAGTTGTTCGAGCCATAAAATATTTCCAAGTAATTCTTAAAACTAAAGCAATTAAAGCTGTAATTATTAATAGAAAAATGTAATTATAAATTATTTCTCTATTTTTATTTACATCATAAAGTAAATCTATAATTTTTCCTAAAATTTTTGAAGGAAAAGTAAGAAAATACATATTTATTGCAATACAAATAATTATTATTGCTATTTGCCAAAATATTTTCTTTAATATTTCAAGCAATATTTTTTTCATTTTATTTTCCTCCTTTTCCTTAAATTTTGTATATTTAAAATAAATTATACCTCAAAAAGAGCCGAATAATTTACACTCTATTCAGCTCTTAAATTTTATTTTATAGTTTTAGAAATTATTTCTATGAATTCTTTATTATCTTTTGTTCTCATCATTTGATTTATTAATCTTTCTGTAAAATCAGCTGTTGTAAGACTTGAATAAGTTTTTCTAACTAAATTTATTGTGTCATATTCTTTTTCAGTAAGTAAAAGTTCATCTCTTCTTGTTCCTGATTTATTTACATCAATTGCTGGGAAAACTCTTTTTTCAGAAAGACTTCTATCAAGAAATACTTCCATATTTCCTGTTCCTTTAAATTCTTCAAAAATAACTTCATCCATTCTGCTTCCGGTTTCAATAAGCGCTGTTCCAAGAACAGTTAAACTTCCTGCATCTTCTGTGTTTCTTGCTGCACCAAAAAAGCGTTTTGGTTTATGAAGAGCTGCTGGATCAAAACCACCAGATAAAGTTCTTCCTGATGAAGGAATAACTAAGTTATATGCTCTTGCTAAACGAGTAATACTATCTAATAATACAACTACATCTTTATTTTGAGTTGTAAGTCTTTTAGCTCTTTCTATTACCATTTCAGCAACTTTAACATGATGTTCAGGTTGCTCATCAAAAGTAGAATAGATAACGTCACCTTTTATAGAACGTTTCATTTCAGTAACTTCTTCTGGTCTTTCATCTATTAATAAAACTATTAAATAAACTTCTGGATTGTTTGCTGTAATACTATTTGCAATTTTCTTTAAAATTGTTGTTTTTCCGGCTTTTGGAGGAGCAACAATCATACCTCTTTGTCCTTTTCCTATTGGTGACATTAAGTCCATTAATCTCATAGTATAGTCATTTGAAGTTGTTTCCAATTTTAATTTTTCTACTGGATAAATAGGAATTAAATCATCAAAATTTTTCCTTTTCATTGCTTTTTCAGGATGCTCACCATTAACTTCTCCAACATAAATTAATGCTGGAAATTTTTCTCCCTCTTTTGGTGTTCTTTTAATTCCTTTTATCATATCACCTGTATCTAATTTAAATCTTCTAATTTGTACTGGTGAAACATAAACATCTTTATTTGTTGATAAGTAATTATCTCCTCTTAAAAATCCATATCCATCTGGTAAAAGTTCTAATATTCCTTCAACATATTCGTCATCTTCGCTAGTTAATTTATAGTCTATATCACTATTTGTTTCAATATTTTTTGAAGAATTATCTGCATTTGAACTTTCTTTACTTTGATTATAATTTTCTAATATTTTTTCAATAAGCTCTGACTTTTTTAATTTAGAAATATTAGGAATTCCTTTGTCTTTTGCTAAATTTCTTAAATCAATAAGAGATAAGCTGTCTAGTTCCATATAATTAGCCCCTTTCAATATATATAATTTTATTTTGGATTTTTGTTTAAAGAAAAAAATAAAAGTAATTTAATTTAAAATTAAACTACTTAAAAAATATAATAAAGATACAAAATTATTTATTAATATCGATATATACAGTTTCGTTTGGTAAGTACATATCTAATTTTTCTCTAGCTACTTTTTCAATATATTCTTTTGAATTAACATTAGATTGAGTAGCTACAAGCTCTTCTTTTTCATCTTCTAATTCTTGGATTTGACCAGAATAATAAGAGATATCTTGATTATATGAGTTTAATTTTACTTGTTGATTAATAAAAGTAAATATGAAATATATTATAGCTAAAACAACTATTAAGTTAAGTATTTTATTTATTTTGATAATATTCATCTTAAGTATCTCCAATATTTTTTTACAAAATTCTACAATTACATAAAGAATTATAACACATATGTTGCTTATTGTCAAAAAATAAATTATTATTCCTAAAAAAATTCCTAAAAAAAGATAAAATCTCACTTCCCCACTATTTAATTTGATTATTCCTAATATGATTAAATAGGTTGAAATTATAATAAACAGTAAGTCCTGGATAAAAGTTACTTTATCTGGTGTTTTAAAACATTTTCTTATTGCTTTAAAAACATCAAAAGTTAAACCTATAATTATTCCTATAATGAAAAAAAATATAAAAATTTGCCCTTGAGAAAAATTATACATAGTATTCACTTCTTTCTGTCTATTTAAAGATTTTACTTAATAAACCCTTACCTCCTTTTTTAGAAGGAACTTCAGAATTAGAATAAGCCAAGCTTGAAATTTGACCATCAACAACAAAATCTGAAGTATCGATACTTAATTTGTTTATTTTTAAATTTTCTCCTTTTATAGTAAGTAATCCAAGCTGAGTTTCTATTATTATAATTTGATCATCAAAACTAAAAACATCAAGCACTCCAGTAACATTCAATTTTTCACGATTTTCAAGCATTATATTTTGAAAAGCATTATTAGAATTTTTATATTCTTCCATATTTATAACCTCTCTTAATTTTCTTTAGAAATGTATATATATTATTTATTCGCTTGAACTGATTTTAGAACAATTTCTTTGTATTACGATATTTCAATTTTCTTATAGTACTTTTCTAATATTATTTATATTGATTTTTAATACCTTGTGTGTCGCAATCTTCTTTTTTATAAAAGCCAAAAGGAAGATTGCTCCAATCGCCCTCCGCTTACGCTTCGGTTGATCGCTTACGCGGTATTCAAAATCAATATAAATAAATATTATAATTAGAAACGAATTAATAAATAAAAAAAGAGTTTAATCATATAAATTAAACTCTTCTAAAACAAATTTTATATAACTTATTTTCCAAAAAACTTTTCATGAATTGCTCTCATAGCTAAATCAGCATCTTTTGAATTTACTAAAACAGAAATTTTAATTTCTGAAGTTGTTATCATATGCATATTTATATTTTTTTCATATAATGCCTCAAACATATTTGCTGCTACTCCTGGCTTATTAGCAATTCCAACACCAATTATTGAAACCTTTGCTAAGTTTTCACTATGCAATATTTCTTGGATTCCAAGTTCATTTTTATTTTCTTCTAGAACTTGCAAAGTTTTCTGCAAATCATTCATCTTTACTGTAAAAGCTATGTCTTTAGTAATATGTTCGCCAAAAGATTGAGAAATTATATCTATATTTATGAAATTTTTAGCTAGAATTTTAAATAATTCATAAGTTTTACCAATTTTATTTTCTAGTCCAACTATTGTTATTCTTGAAATATAATTATCTTTTGTTACTCCATTTATTACTAAATCTTCTACATTTTTGTTATTTAAAACTGTTCCTATGCTGTCTTTTTCAAATGTTGATTTTACATAAATTGGAACATTATATTTTTTTCCTATCTCTACACATCTATTATGAAGAACTTTAGCTCCCATACTAGACATTTCTAACATTTCATCATAAGAAATTGATTGTAATTTTTTAACTGTTGAAACAATTCTTGGATCTGATGTATATACACCATCAACATCTGTATAAATATCACATCTTTCGGCTTTTAAACTTGCTGCTAATGCAACAGCTGTTGTATCTGAGCCTCCTCTACCAAAAGTTGTTATATTTCCATTTTCATCTATACCTTGGAAACCTGCAACTATGACAATATTTCCAGCATCAAGATATTCTTCAATTGTTTCATTATTAATATATCTAATTCTACTATTTGAAAATTCACTGTTTGTTATAATTGGAATCTGCCATCCAGTTAAAGAAACAGCATTATAATTCTTTTTTTGTAAAAGCATTGCTAATTTTGCAATTGTAATTTGTTCTCCTGTTGAAACTAAAACATCATGTTCACGTTTGTTTGGATTGTCTGTAATTTCAGCTTCTTCTAAAATAAGTCTATCTGTAGTTTTTCCTTGTGCTGAAACTACTACAACTAGTTTATTTCCTCTATTTACCTCTCTAATAATATGTTCTGCAACCATCTCTAATTTTTTTAAATTAGCTACAGAAGTTCCACCAAATTTTTGTACAATAATTCCCATTTTTTGTACCTCATTTTGCAAATGAATAATAGTAAATTTTAAATTTAAAAATTACTATGTAAATTTAATAGCCATTTACTATATTATATTTTTTATAAAAAAATTAGTGAATGGCTATTACTAATATATTATGAAAATTTAAGTGATATTTATGTATTTTAAGTAAATTATTTTTTTGCAAATTTTCCGCAATCACAATCATCATCGTATCTTTTGTATCTTCCTGTTTTGTCGCAATCAGCTTTTGTAGTTTTGTAATTTCCTTTCCAATAATAACAATATTGACATTCTGCAGAAGCCATATCACTTCACCTCCTAAAATTAATTTATATCTTCATTATTAAGTACTTTATTTGCATTATTTGTTGTTAAATCTTCTAATTCTTCATTAGATATAATTTTTGAAATTTTTTCTATTGCTAATGGAACTTTTGGATATATTGAATTTGCTCTATGTACATCTGTTCCTAAAAAACTTACTAAGTGATTTTTAAGCATTTTCTTAACAGTAAGTTTTGCACTCAATCCATAAACACCTAATATACTAGCATAATTTGATTGAAATAGCACTCCCATTTCTTGCAGTTCATATAAGAATTTAAAGTCTTTTTGAACAACTGAATATCTTTCTGGATGTGCTAGTATCAATCTATAATTTTCTTCTTTTAACTTATTTAAAACAGTTTTAAGATTAATAAACTGATGTCTAAGTGGTAATTCGAATAATATATAATTTGTTTTATTTATTGTTGAAGCTTTATATTCATGAAGAAGTTCTAAAATATTAAAAGTTAAGAAAATTTCGCTTCCTAAAAATATTTGAGGTAAATTTTCTTCTTCGTTTAATTCATCTATTACACCATTTCTTTTATATTCTGGAACTTCAAAACAATCTTGAGCATAATGAGATGTTGAAATAATTTTGTCGAATCCAGCATTTTTTGCCTCTTTTAATAATTGGATTGTTTCTTCATATGACTTAGAACCATCATCTACATTTGGTAATATGTGTGAGTGAAAATCTATCATTTTACTTCATTCCTTTACTACTACTTTCTTTGTTTTGGCTTGAAATTTGTTAATTTTTCTCCATAGTAATAAGAATTTGTATATGTTTTAGATTGCATTTGTACTTTATTTAATACAACTCCTGCAACCTTACCACCAACGTTTTCAATAGAAATTTTTGCTTTATTCAATTCTTCCATTTTTGTATAGTTTTGTGCTGCAACAATAATTGAAAAATCTACAAGTCTTGCTAAAATAAGTGCATCTGTAACTACTAGGCATGGTGGAACATCAAAAATAATAATATCGAAAATTTCACTTAATGTATCTATAATTTTTTTCATTTTATTTGATACTAAAAGTTCTGATGGGTTTGGTGGAACACTTCCAGCTGTAATTAAGTAAAGATTTTTAATTTCTGTTTCTTGTATATAATTTTTTATATCATCTTTTTTATCTTTAAATATTTGGTCAACTACTCCAGATAAATAGTTTGAAATTCCTGGTCTTGGGCGTAGATTAAATATAGCATATTGACGTCCTTTTCTCATATCTGCATCTATAATTAAAACTTTTTTATCTATTTGAGCAAATGCTGCTGCTAAATTTGCTGTAACATAACTTTTTCCTTCTCCAGGAACTGTACTAGTTACTATCATAACCTTTTTTTCTGAGTCTGCATTCATAAATTGAATATTTGTTCTTAAATTTCTAAACATTTCTGCCTCAGGAGATTTAGGGTTTTCTTGTACTACAACTTCTTTTTTCATTACATTTTTCCTCCGTTTCTATAAGTAGTTTTATAACTATTTTTGCTTTCCGTAGGGCCATAAGATGATGAACTAGAAGAAGACTTAGACTTTGTCTTTTTCTTAACACTATCATCTGTGTAAACAATAGAAGTTAGTACAGGAACCTTTAATATTCTCTCTATATCGGTATCTGATTTAACTGTTGTATCTAATGTATTTATTAATAAAATGTATGCAGAAACTATAACAAGTCCAATACATGCTGCTATAAATATATTTTTAATTAAATGAATATTTACTGGTATATTATCTACTTCAGCAGTATCTAATACATAGATGTTATTTACTTTAAAAATTTCTTCTGTTTTTTGTACAAAAACTGCTGCTACTTCATTAGCAATTGTACATGCAAGTTCTGGTTCCGTATTTGTAACAGTAATTTCTATAACTTCAGTTTCTGGTAATGAGCTAACAGATAAACCTGCTAGAAACTGATCAACAGACATATTTAAATTTAAGTTTTGAATTACTTGATTTGCTACTAATTTACTTGTAACTACTTCTGTATAGTTATGTACAATATTTGAGTTTAAATTAATATCAGTTGCAGTAATAGAAGCCGTCATATCTTCATCCACATCTTGATTTTGTTCCCTAACTTGTACTAATATTAATTTTGTTGATGATTGATATTCTGGAACTATAAAATTTATAGTATATATAGCACCTAAAATTCCTGCTATAATTAGAACTGAAATAATTAAAAATTTTTTTCTCATGAAGATTGCAATTAATTCTTTTAAATCTATCTCTTCCATGTTTTTCCTCCGTATATTTTTGATAAACAATATATGCTGTGTATAATTATATTATAAAAAAATTTTTTTGGCAATATAAAAATCCTTTAAAATTATTTATTTTTTCATAATGTTAATCTTGTTATTATAGTGCTATTTTCAAGTCTAATTAAAAAGTGCTTAGCAACTTTTAAAAATTAGTCTTTTATTATCATTTTTAAATATTCTTTCATAAAGTTATTTAAATCACCATTCATAACTGCTTCAACATTTCCGACTTCATAATTAGTTCTATGATCTTTAACCAATGTATATGGACAAAAAACATAAGATCTTATTTGACTTCCCCATGCAATGTCTTTTTGAATTCCTTTTAACTCTGAAATTGTTTCTTTGTTTTCTTTTTCTTTTAAATCAATTAATTTGGATTTTAACATTCTCATTGCTGTTTCTTTATTCATAGTTTGAGAACGCTCAGACTGACAAGAAACAACTATATTTGTTGGAATATGAGTAATTCTTACTGCAGAATCTGTTTTGTTTATATGTTGTCCACCAGCACCAGATGACCTATATGTATCTATTCTTAAATCATCTGGATTAATATCAACTTCTATATCGTCAGATATTTCTGGTAAAACTTCTACTGAAGCAAATGATGTATGCCTTCTTCCCCCACTATCAAATGGAGAAATTCTAACAAGTCTATGAACTCCCATTTCCCCTTTTAAAAATCCATAAGCATTTTCGCCAGAAATTAAAAATGTAACACTTTTAATTCCAGCTTCATCACCTTCTAAATAATCTAATTCTTTTACACTAAATCCATTTGAAAAAGCCCACTTTGTGTACATTCTATAAAGCATTTCTACCCAGTCCTGGCTTTCTGTTCCACCAGCTCCTGGATGCATTGTGATAATGGCATTATTATTATCATACTTTCCTGAAAATAATGTTTGAATTTCTAAATTACTTATACTTTTTTGTATCTCATTAGAATTATGTAATAGCTCTTTTAAAAGTTCTGCATCATGTTCTTCTTCTAACAAATCATTCATTTCCATTAAATTATCTAACTCTGAACTTATTTGCTGAAAAGAATTAATCTTCTTTTGTAATGTTTTAATTCTAGCAAATATTTCATTTGATTTTTGACTATTATCCCAAAATCCTTCTTCTAATGATTCTTTTTCTAACTTTTTTAATTCAAGCATTAAAGATTCGATTTTCATCGAATCTTTAATTTGAATTAATTTAGCTTTTTGCTCTTCTAATAATCTTTTATTTTCTTCTAACTCTAACACAAAATTAATACCTTTCATATTTATTTGGTTTTATTTTGAACTGTTACATTTTGATTTTCTACTGTGTTTGTATTTATATTCTTTTTCGTAGATATTGTATTTGTAGTATTTGTTGTATTGGTAAAGTCATTTTCTTCTACAATGTTTTGGGTATTAGAATTCTCATCTACTATATTATAACTGCTATTATCGGTGTTTTCTTCTGTCTTATTCGCAATAGTGTTTTCTACTGTATTTGTTATATTTAAATTATCTAATTGAATTTCAGTAATATTTAATAGGTTATCTTCTAATTCTAATGAAATACTTTTAGCATTAGGATTTTTATCAAATGGATTAATTGTGAAATCTTCTGTTTCTTTTTGTATTTGTCTAAAGTATTGTTTTTTAACAGCTGTGCTGTTTGAAAGATTTCTATTTCCAGATTGAGCGTCTTTTATTAATGCTTCAAGATATTTTTCGTAAATTTCTTTTGCATTTATATAAGTTCCTTGCTCTTCATAGTGTTTTCCTAATTCTTTATATCTATTTAATTTATATTCTCTAAATGTAATCTTATCATCATTCATTATATAACGTAATGCAGTTAAATCTGTTGTATTTCCGCCTTTACCATTTTTAATACCAACATATTTTTGACTATAGTAAGCACAAAGTCCATCATAATATCCACGTTCTCCAGCCATTTGCCATGCCAAGTACTTAAAGTTTGCTCCATCTGGACGGTCATTATCTGCATGTGGTTGATACCAGTGAATGTTGAAAATTGAATCTGTGTCTGCTCCTGGTGAACGTTGTTCATATTCTTTAACACCTGGTCTTAACATTATACGATTATCCCAAAGTGCTTCCATAGATTTTAAGTTCATTCCTTGAACTCTATCTGTTGTAAGTGGTGTGTATGCAACTACATCATCACCTTCGTCTTGATGAGCTTCATCAACTTGTGGATAAGATACTTGTACTGCAAGTTTTGCCTGATCTTCTGGAGATAGTGTAAAGAATGCTTTTGCTTCTATCCAGTCTAAGAAGTCATTTGTATTAAAGTAATTTTTATAGAATACTGATAATTTCTTATCATTTTCAACTGTTGCACGATAGAAGTTTTGAGTTGAATTTTCTTTCATAAGGTCATCATCAAATATGTTTGGACTTACCCAACCATCTCTATAATATTGTTGTAAGAATCCTGCAGCATAATCTTCTGCTCCACCTCTACGTCCATAACCATTTAAGAAAATTTTACTATCTTGATTATGAAGAGTTTCGTGTGTTCCAACTCTAAAGTTATCTAGCATTTTTATAACAACCCAGAATACTTCATTTCCGTTTGCATAAGCACCACCTGAAGTACCTGCCCATCTATTTATAGCTTCAATGAAATATTTGTGATATGGTTCTTGTGTTGTTAATGGATTATTATATACAGTTGCATTTCCTTGGCCTGTATAAGTTGTTCTCATATCATAGTTTACATCACAATATTTATTTAAAGTGTCTTTGCCCCAATATGTGTATCCAAATTCATAAAATGCTTTAACTTCTTTTAACCAAACATTTACTTTCTTTTCGAATGCTGCAATTTGATCTGGGTTGCTAGGATCTGTCATATAAACACGTAAAGATCCAAAGTATGCTTGTGTTGGTGAAGCAATTGCATAAGTACTATTTTCTGGAACTGTACATAGTGGTAAGAAGTCATTTTGTACTTTACCATCTTTCTTTAGATGATCCCATAATGTGTAATCAACGCCTTCTTTATCAATGCTTACTGTATAATATCTTCCACCTTTCCAATGTTCCTTAAACCAAGTATTTCCATCTGTATAATGTGTTAATGTTTGTACATAGTAATCTAGGAATAAGCCTAAGTTAGTTAATTTAGTATATTTTGCAAGACCATTGTTATAGAATCCTGCTGTTCCATTTGTTGCGGAATTTGTTCCAGTAATAAGTTCATTTGTGATATTTGCCATAGTCATTCTATTATCAAACATTTCATTTGCATGGAACATTATTGAGTCTGCAACATTTATTCCGTCCATATCTAAATTATACCAATATGTGAAATAATTATATGCAAATAACAAGTTCTTTAATTTTCCAGTTCTTACTAAATCTTGTTTAATTAAGTTATCTAAAACTTCACTTTCAAAACTCATGCTGTAATCCATATTAACTAAAGTATTTATAATAAAGTCTTTAATATGGTTTTTAGTATAGTTTTCAAAATGTTCTTTATATAATCTACTATCTTCTCTTGAAACAATTGGCTCTAAATCGTTATCATATGTGTAAGAAGAAGCCTCAGTAACAAGATAATTTATAATGTCTAAGTTAGGATTTATAATATACTTATTGTAGTTATATCCAACATTTAAATCACTTATCATATATGATGCTACATTTCCATAGTAATCATCAAAATCTATATGATATTTCTTTGAAGTTTTATCTGTAAATACAATTCTTATTTCATTTAAGCTATTATAATTTTCTGTTGTAAGAGAAGAAATCATCTTTCCTGATTTATCGTAAGGAATAACATATTTAACTATTTTTGTGCTTAATTCATTATCAGCAGGAATTTTGTTTCCATCTCTTATTATTTCTTTTGCATCATAGAATGGCATTATTTTGTACATATTGTGATATACAATTTCTTTATTTGAATCATAGTCTGGTAATTTATGTACTCTGTTATAATCTGGAATATATACTTCTGTGTTTTCTGGTTGTTCACCATCATCACTAAATGAAGCTGATACAGATTTAAGTACTGGTAAATTATTAATTGATGTATTACCATCTATTACCCAAGCTTGATCACTAAAATCTAATTTTTTAAAGAAACTGCTATCTATGTCTTTTGCATCTACTTCTTTTACAGCATTTGATAATGTATTTTTTAAACAGTTTGTTTCTTTTAATTGATAATTATCTTTTGAACCTTCTGCAAGAGTTGCTGTATTTTTATTTTCATTGTAAATAGTATATATTTTACTATTTGTATTCATTAAACTTAAATTATTTTTTAATGTTGCTGTACCTCTTGCTAAAATACCACCATTTCCAATATATTCATTTCCAAAATATGGACTTACTTTTAAATTAACAATATTGTTTATTATATTAGAATTTCCACTTGCTTGTGCAACAAATCCTGAGTTAACTTGCCATCCTGATGGCATTGTTCCTGCAATGTAACAATTTTGAATTGTTGAATCTTTTAAACTAACTACTGCACCAGCATTATTTTGATTGCTATACATTACACTAAAGTTAAGGTTTACAACATTACATTTATCTATTACAGAACCATTTGTTATTTCATAAGCTATACCTGCATTATTGTTTCCGCCACGAATTGTTACAAGGTCAATATTAAGATTAGATAAATTACTATGATTTGCATTTAAAACAACTGTTGCTTGACTTCCTTGATTAATAAAATCAGTTCCCCTAAATACAATATTTTCTATTGTTGCATCTTTTAATAAACTAAAGAATGGTTTATGAAGATTGCTTATTGTATGTCCATGTCCATTTAAAGTACCTTTAAATTCAAAATCAATAATTGCTTTTGAATTTGTATTTACGGCATATTCATCTAAGTCATAATCTTTATCTAAATCAAATGTTCCTGTAGGATTTAATCTCATTTTGTCTACTAAAGATTGGAAAGATCCATCATATTGATATCCAGAAGAACTGCCTTCTAGAATATCTAATGTAACTTCTAGTGGTTTTAATTCTTCTTTTCCTGTAAATACCATTGCATCCGTGTATGCTAAAACTAATCTTAACTTTCCATTTTCCACATTATAATCTGTAATATTGCTATAGAATGGAGCAATGTTTCTCATAGAAACTTTAACTAAGCAGTTTTCTAATACTTGAAGATTATTTTCTGTTAGGCTATTAACTTTTTCTGCCCTACCATCATCTCCAAATTTATAAAGTGCAATATCTACTATATCTTTCATTTCAATATATCTAGTGTTTATGCTAATTATTTGATAGTAGATGTTCATATTTGTGTAATGGTTTGGATTATTTGTTTTATCTAAATCTCTATCATAATCTGAATAAATAGTAGCAAAATATTTTTCTGCACTTGTTTTTTCAAAAGTAACTCTATTTGTTCCTACATTTAAGTCTGATGTAGATAAGTTTACTGGTTGGTTATATTCATCTTTTATTTCTAAACGTAGCTTATTATTTGATTTATCATTATCTTCAATATTAATATCTACATTAACAATATCTCCATTATCAGAAACTGCAGATTTAAGCTCTTTAACTTTTACTACATCTTTTAATATTTCATAATTTATATTTGCATTTTTTATCTCAATTTCATTACCACTATTTAGTGTTACAGAAGAAATTGGTAAATTAACTTTTCCAGCTTTATCTGAACCTTTAATTGTTAAAGTATAAATATTGTTTTCATCTTTTTCTGGTTCATAAACAGTATCGTTTATTTTAACTGTTTCAACACATAATTCTGGAACTTTTGTTGTGCTTTCAAATTTTACTAAAATATCTTCATTCTTTTCAAAATATTCTGTTTTCTCGCCTTTTGAATTATAAGTTTCAATATTTTTAATATCTACACTATAATCTCCTGTTAGCATAAATGGTTTTTCAAAAATTGATTTATCAATATATGAATTATCATCACTAGATGTTTCATTTTTTAGAATATCTGTATCTAAGTCGAAAGAAGCAAATACTTCAAATTTTGAAAGTTCATCTTGTTTTGCATTAAACTCTAATTCATTATGTGTTACAGTTTTACTGTGCTCAACATTTACATTTTGATCGTTATCATTTACTCTTGCATAAATGTTATTTGAAGTTAATATATGGTCATTATCTACAAGGTCAAAACTAAATTTAACTTTATTTTTATCTAATTGATTTTCTACTTTGTAATTTCTAATTTCTGGCATATCTTTTAGAACATCAATTTGATCTTTTCTAATAAATTCTTCTGTTGTTCCATTAGTGAATTTAATTGCTGAAACATCAACATCTTGAACGCCAGTTTTATTATCTGCTGTATAGTAAACCCTATATTGTTCATTATCTAATGTTTGAACATCATAATCTTTTCCATTTATTACTAAATAAGAAATACCTACTGCCTTATCTTGATTTGTATGATCTTCTGGGTCTATCTTAATAACTGTTGTACTACTAATTGTATAATCAATTGTAATTGTTTCTCCTTTTGAAGGATATACAGTTGAGAATTTACTTCCTAAAATTGAACTATTAACACTTGATTTGAAATCTCCATCAAACGCTGGCCAATCAATGTAAAATCCATCATATCCAGGAACTTCATAAAGTTTAGCTCTAACTTGTAATTTGTAAACAGCAGTTGGTGGATTTGGAATATCAAATTCAACAGTTGTATCTGTTCTTTTTACTTCTTTTTCCGCAATAAGTCCATTTTGAGAATCCATTAATTTAAATGTAAATTCAGAAGCCATTTTTTCATCTTCATCTACTAATTTAAATCTAAACCTTACTTTTTTCTCTTTAACATCTTCAGAATACTCAAGAATGTTAAACGTTGGCGTTTCTTGAACTACACGTACAGGTATTCTGCTAACACCATCTTTTTCTGGTATATCTAAAGATACACCATTTTCCAATATTACTTTTTGATAAGTAATCCAATTTAAATTAATATTTTCTGCTCTAATTAGGACTCTATAGTTACCTTCTTTTGTTCCAGGTTCTACATTATATTCTTTATCATTAATTATTACTTTCACTACTTTATAAGGCGTACCAGTTGTACAGTCGAATATTACGGCACTGTCATCATCATCTTTTTTTCTTGTTAAGAAATAGTATCCAACGCCATCTTTAAAATCAAGTTTATATGTTAGTTTACTCGTTAATAAGAATGTTTCATCATATATTTTTTCTGTTCCTGTTGTTGTAAATTCTTCAGATTCATCATTTTCTTCACCAGAAATAGCGTTTGTGATGAAGTTTGCTATTCTTCTAAATATACTTACTTTTTCTGTTGGCTTTAAGTCATAACTAACATCAACTGTTATATTGTAATTATGGTTAACATCAGTCATACCAAGTTCTTTTAATTTATATTCATAATCTTTTCCGCCTTTGGTTAAATCTTTTTCAGCAACCACTTTTCCATTATTTGTCATATCCTTTACAATCATTTTTGGATGTGGTTTTGCCAAAGATTCGTCTAAGTCATTTATTTTGAATGTTGCCTTGCTTCCATCTTCTGCAATCATAAAGTGTGTTAATGTTGGCTTATCTTTTAATACTTGTATATTACATGGCTCTACACCTTCTGCATAGCTTATATGGTCTGTATCTATTAGACTATTTCCAATTTGAACTTTTGTTACTCTTTGTTCAAAAATTCCAGTTTTCTTTGGTGAAATTAAAGTTACGGTATAAGTATCATTTACAATTTCACCTTTTTCATTTTTAACTTTCACTGCATCGAATGCATCTTCACCAATATAAATTTTTCTTACTTCTTGGTCAACATTTGTATTTAATTTAACTGTTATTGTAACTTCTTCTTCTTTATTTGAATATTCTTTATCAATTGTTTGTTCTACAACAGTAGCTCTTGATTCAGAAATCATGCTCTTTGTAAATAAAGCTGTTTCTTCAAATGTTTCACCATCGCCAATATCATGATTTGCTCTTAATTCAATATGATATTCATTTAATTTTAATAATGGCATTTCAAGAGTATTTACATCAGTTGTGCTAAATTCAGAAATATCTTCAGATGTAGCTATGATTGAACCAGCACTATTTTTCATGTATGCTTTTAAAGACTTAACAGTTGAGTCCTCATCAACTAATTTATATTTAATTATAGCTAAATTGTCTTTTGTATTTTCGTTAATATCAGTTACTTCAATTGCAGTTGGAAGAACTTTTTCATGAACATATCTTAAATTTCTGTTAATTTCAAAAGTTTTTGTTCCTATTCCTACACTCTGTAATCTAAGTATGTTAACGCCTTTTTCTCCAGGGTCTAAATCCAATTTATAAATATTATCATTTCCTTTAGTAACTGGATATTTTATATCATTTATTGTTATGCTATCTACGTCTTTATAAGATAAAACGCCATTTTCAAAAGAAATATGAACTTTTGAGTTTGTTGGTACTCTCTCTGATATAGAAAGATTTTTCATTCTAAAGTCAACATTATTTTTATCTGTAATTTCTAATTGTTCTTCTTTAACTATTTCATTTTGAACATCTTGCCTATCTTCTCTTAAGCTAAAGTTATTTTCAAGAATAATCTTATATTGTTTTCCTGTTTCTAGATTTTCAAAAGTATGAGTATTTGCTCCCACTGTAATTGTTTCTGATTTTACTTCTGCATCGCTTTGAACATCTATTAATTTAAGCTTGCTTTCTAATAATGCATTATCTGTATCTGTTATATTAAATTTAACTATTATACTATTTTCATGGTTTGTAGAAGTATAGTCTGTCATTGTAGGTTTATCTTTTAATACTTCAAATTTTGCAGTTAAATCTTTTCCTTCAAACTCAGTTTCAACTTTACTACTATTTAGTTTTACAGAATCGATTGTTAATTCTTGTAATCCTGAAACTGTATTAGTAACAATATCTACATAATATTGATGCTCACTACTTCCATCTTGAACTTTTTTAACTTGATATTCTGTGCCTTCAAATTTCTCATCTTTTAAGTCATTTACCACAACAGTTTCTGGTTCATAAGATGTTGAATTACTTGAATTGAATCTTAATTGTATTTGTTCTCCTTTAGTAAAATAACTAGAAGGCTCATTTGACTCTGTTTTGTAGGTTGCTAAATTAGAAACTGTTAGTTTATAGTCAGATACTAAAGTAAAGTTTTTATTCATTGTAATTTTATTTGTATTATGATCTTCTTCTGTTCCTGCTGTTAATTCATCATTATCTAAGTCATAATCAACTTCAACATTTAATGTATGTTCTTCATCTGGTTCAACTGTGACATTAAATGGATTAGAACCTGAATGAAGTGATATTTCTTGAGCATGAATACTTGCTTTTCCACCAGTTACTGCATTATCTTGGTCTGTTATTGTTATTATGAATGATACAATATTTTGATTTAAATGGTCTGTTGATGTTATATTAACTGTTGGAACAGCTTTTAAAACTTCAACTTTTTCTTGATGTGCCTGACTTAATGTTACGGTTTGACCATTTGCAAAATAGATTTTATTAATATTAATATTTTCTGTTGTTGCATAATCTGCTACTTTAAATATCATTTTGTAATCATTTGGTGTTCCAACAGCTTGCAAATCATATTCTGAATTATCATTTACAACTACTTTTGTTGGAGCGGAATTTACATTTGATAAAATTTTATAAGAAATTTCTACTGTTTCACCTTTGTTTGGATATCTATTTGATACACTATTTGTAGTAATAGCTGCTGTTGGCACAATTTCAACTTCGTTTTCACTTTCTAATAGTTTTTCTCTAGAATGTGAAAGTCCATCTACTAAATTGAAATCTCCTAAAATTTCTACTTTATATTTTTTTGCTTCTGAAACATTAAAGTTAACTTCTCTAATATCTTTTTCTACAGTTTTATCTTCAATAGTATTTCCTTGTTCATCTTTTAAAACTATATATAATTTTGATAAAGTTTTATCATCATCTTTCACATCATAAGTTACTTTAATTCTTGTATTTTGAACATTTTCAAGTTTAATATTATTTGCTATAGGTGGTGTTTTAAATATTACAGTTTTAACATCATCTGTAACTTCTAGTTTTTTATTATTTGTTAAACTTACGCTATCTATTTTAATTTCTGTTCTCTTTCCTAGTTGTTCATTAGAAATCATATAGTCAAAAGTATAAGTATCTGTAGTATTTTCTACTTTTTTAGCAAGATATGAATTTTCTCCTACTGTAATATTTGCTAAATCATATATTGATTTATTCGTAGATTTAAATTGTAATGTAACTCTGTTATCTGTTCTATCTACATTTAGTACAACAAGGTCTGATACTTTAAGTTCATATTCTTTAACAAAATATAATTCTTGTATTCCAAAAGATTCTTCTGCTTGATTTTCATTATTATTAATGTCAAAGTCTAAGTCATAAGTTATTTTTAGCTCTATACTATATTTTTTGTATTCTGCTACATCTAAGTTGTAGTTATAATTATCTTTTGTAAGTGGAACTTCAGTTTGCTCACCTGTTTCTGTATCTGTAATTAAAATTCTGCCACTTACAAATGACATATCATCATCAGTTATTTTAAAACTTAAAATAGGTTTTATATTATCTAAATTTAATCTTAATTCTGAAACAGAAAGTTTATCTTTTAATATAAATATTGTTACAGATGGGTTATTTTTAATTTCTAATTCTTCGTCGGCACAAACAACTTTTGTTACTTTAAATTCTTTATTTCCAACTTCTTGAGGCATTACTATTTCTGCTTTATATGCTCCTGTTTCATCTTTATGTAGGTTAGTTGCTAAAATACCATTTATTTCTACACTTTGAATATCTTTAGAAGTATTAGATTTTACAGTAAATGTTATTTCTGCTGTTTTTCCTTTTTGTGCATATTTTTCTGCAGAAACACTAGTAATTTCTAAGTTAACTCCTACTTTTACTTCTTTTTCATCAGAAATAGCTTCTTGAAGATGAGATTTTGCGTCATTAATTTCGTAATCTGCCAAAATTTGTATGAAATAAGTTCCTTCAGCATAAATTTCATTTGAGGTAAATTTAATCTCATTAGGGTCTGTAATTTCAACCTTATTAATAATTTCATTATTTAATTTTAAAACAGCATATTTTTTTGATAATGTGTTATCTTTATCTGTAAAATCAATATTTTTAGCAGTTATAACTGTTTTTTCACTATTTACAGATAGTTCTCCTATTGTTGCTGTTGGTTTATCTTTAAAAACAACGATTGGGTTTAAGTTTTGGAATAAATCGCTATTTGTATTTTTATTAAATACCTTTAAATTGTTTAAAATTAATTCTTCTAAAGTTATTTCTGTTCTTGTATTATTTGCTTTTTCTAATGGAATTTCTATTGTATAGGTATTATCATCTTTAACAGTTTTATATTCATGTTTAACTCCATTAAATCCAATTAATACCTTTTCAATATAATTTTGAGAAGAATTTTCACTTGAGAATTTTAGTATTACTTTTCCAGATTCTGAATCCAAGCTAAATTTAACATCTTTAAGAGTTAAATTATAATTTGATTGGATATTAAAATCATGGCTTACAAAAGTTTTTGTATTCTCATTTTTTTCGTTATTATTATCATTATCTAAGTCATAAGTAATTTCTAAAGAAATATTATAATTTTTAAATTCTTCTATATTTTCTAATTCGTATGTTTGTATTATATTTCCACTTGCATGTTTAATAATTGGCATTTTTTGTATGTCATTTGTTTCTAAATCTTTAATAATTATATTTCCACTAACGAATGTAGATTCTAAATCTGTTAGTGAAAAACGAACTTTTGGTTTTCCACCTTGTGAAACTTCTGAATCATCTATACTTAAATTTTCAATACTTAATTCAGATTTTAATATTTCTGTTTGTAAATTACATGTGCTTTGAATTTCTTGTTCACCATAATAAATTCTTGTTGCTTTAACATCAAATATTCCGTTTTCTGGTCTTTGAGTTGGTGCTTTAAATGTTACTTTATATGTTTCATCATTTACTTTTTCTGTTGGAAGTTTAACATTATTTACTAAAATATGTGTTACTTCTTTATTTGTGTTATCTGATATTACATATGTTACTTCTACATTCTCTCCTTTTTTAACAAATGTTGGAATATTAGATTTTTCTTGAACGAAGCTTGCTATTATTGGGCTATCTATTTTTTCTTCATACTCTTCTGTTATTTTTTCTTCGCCATTTCCAATGTTGTAAGTAACTTCTATTTCTACTTTGTATGAACCAGATTCAGTAATATCTGTATTTCCAGAATAAATATTTGAATCTTGATTTTTCTGTAATTCTACTGTTTTTACAACATTATTGTTCTCATCCTTTACTAAAGCTTTTACAGAAATTATACTATTTTCTTCATCAACAGTATTTACTTCAAAGTTTACTTTTCCCTCTAATATTTTTGTAGAAACGCTTTCTATAGAAGGTTTTTCTTTTATGTATGAATATTCTAATGTTTGATTAACAGATGCTTCATAACCATTTTCTAATCTAACAGTTTGAAGTGTTATTTGATTTTTATAATTTGTTTCTTTTGGTAATTCTACTTTGTAAACATTATTTTCTTTTTGAACTGCATACTCTTTATCATTAACAACTATTACTTTTACATCATAATAAGATTCTTTTGCATTTTCAAAAGAAAGAATTAATTTTTCATTTTTTGAAACTTTAGATGTTAAATTTAAGTTCTTAGCTTCAAATCCATATTCTCTAATAAATTTTAAATCTCCATTTTTATTTTCAAAAATATCGTCTATGAAGTCTGCTTTTGTAGTAAAGTCTTCAGCAATGCTTTCATCTAAAGCATTATGATCTAAGTCATATTCAACATCAAAATCATAATGATATGTTTTTCCATCGCTTAAATTTACTGCAAATTTATTTTCTCCTATCTTTATATCATTAAATTTTGATTCAAATACAACATTTCCTTCTTCATCTTTTATTATGAATTTAGCAGTTTTACAAGCTTTATCTGGGTCATTTAAAGTAAAACTTATTTCTGGAACTTCTTTCTTATCATCTATTTTAAAATTCTCAACTGTTGGTTTATCTTTTAAAATATCTATAAGAATTGTATATCTAGCTCTAACTGTTATGTTATTAGCAAGCTTAACATCAGTAATATTTAACTTTTGTACTCCAGCTTTATTAAAAGCATCTAAAGTTACTTGGTAATGATTTGACTCACTGCTTCTAGAAACTTTTTGTACTTCATAAAATTTCTCGTTAATTCTTAAAGATTTAACTTCTGAATATGGTTTTACATCAATATATAAATCTAAAATTACTTTTTCGCCTTTTTTAGGTGTAAAAGTATTTACTCTTGATTCTGTAACATTAGAAGAATATGTATCTTCTATTGAAGGTCCTTCTGGATTTTGAGGGTTACTTGGGTTATTAGGATTGTTAGGATTATCAGGTTTTGTAGGTGTATCTGGTGTGCTAGGATTATCTGGGGTTGTTGGTACATCTGGCTCAGTTGGATTACTTGGTTCAGTTGATGTTCCTGGATTGCTTGGATTATCTGGATTAGTTGGTATATTTGGGTTACTTGGGGTGCCTGGATTAGTAGTGGTACCTGGATTTACTGGCGTAACAGTAGTACCTGGTACATTTGGAGTACTAGGGTTACTTTGTCCTGTGCTTCCTCCACTGCTACTTGAACCATTATTATTTACGCTACTGCCTGAATTATTATTTGAGTTGTTGTTTGAGCTACCGCTTGAATTATTGCTAGAACCATTTGAATTATTTACTGTTGAACTTGATGTTGCAATAGATAAGTTGTTATTTTTGTTTGTTGTATTATTTTTTGAAGTGTTTATATTTACATCATAGTTTTTATTTTCCGCATCTCTAACAGTATCAGCCACATCACTTCCATCAACTTTTCCATCATTATTTATATCTAAATTTTTTAGTAGTTCTTCTGATGGCTTTCTAATTTCTAAAATATATTCCATTAATTCTACAGTATCTTTTTCATCTACAACACCATCTTGATTAATATCTGTTTTTTGTTTTTTATTTGCTCCTTTAAAAGCACTAACAATTAATATTATTGTTAAAATTATTCCTATTATTAAACTTAATATTTTTCCTCTTTTATTTATTCTACTAAAAGCAAATATTCCTATTAAAATAGCAATTATTAATATAATTGAGAAAACGCAAATTAAAGATACCCATGGAAAAGTTTTTTCTGTTTCCAATGAAATATCTTCATCATCTATTTCTATATCTTTTTCATCTATAGCTGGCAAACTTTCTCCTTCTTCAAGACCATCTTTAATTATGGTAACATTTGCCTTTGCTCCATTTAAAATTACATGATCTGTTGAATTGGAAACTGAAGCATTATTTAAGCTTATAGTTGTTTCTCCAGCTTTAGCATTATCTTTTACTTTAAATTTTATTTTTAAAACTTTATTTGAGCTTTCGTCTCCAGTTTTATTAGTTATTGCAAATTTATTATTTATTTTATTATAAGTAATTTCAGACCAATTTTCTTGCTCTTCAAAATCGTCTTTTTCAATTACTTCAAAAATTTCTTCATCATAAGTTAATTTTGCAGTATAAACGTATATAGGGGTTCTATCAGTATTAAAATTAACAGAAACTGTAAGTTCATCACCTGGGTTTAATTCTGTTTTGCTAATTTCTAACTGCATTTCATCATTTGCATACACATTCACTAAAGGAATAATTATTAAAAGTATAGTTACTAAAATTAGTGTAATTTTTTTCATTTTTGTACCCTTTCCTTTTTTTATTTTATTTGTGACATATCTTTAAATATTTTACCATAAATTAGGAAAATAAGCAATAAAAAAATGCTTTATTAAAAGCACTTTTTAGCAATAAAAAAGAGCACTATCGTGCCCTTTTTTGAGGTCATTGGAAAACGATTTCGTACCCTTCGTCTGTTTCGATTATCGTCATGTTTTCGACATCTTCGACGAAGTAGTTTTGCCGTATTATTCCAATTTGCTCGTCGGTCGGTGTGAAGGTTCTACAGTAGGCACTCAGGATATCCTGAGAAATAATGGCCAGGTAGTAACCAGTATCGTCAAACGATTTTCCCAAATTTCCAACCAGGTCAGAAAAAACCTCTCCAATGTTGTCTACTTGGTAGAAGACCTGCGGAACATCTTTCAGCCTTTCGGAGATGTGTTCTGATATATCGAAATTGGGATCCTCTATATATCCAGAGACGATTTCCATCTCGTTTACGGCGCACAGCTGGTTTGCTACCATCCGATAGTATTCATACGCCTCGGTTGGAAAGTAGGTTATGCTAGCAAATGCCGCAAATTTGCTAGCTAAGATGTCTGCCATTCCTTCGTCAATTGCAGAATCAACCACGCTTGTGACGCCAAGATAATGCATTACCTCATGCACATACGTTGACGTGAGGAATATGGAATAGTTTGCGTTTTCGAATAGTATCACATTCAAACCTATTCCTTTTGATCCTCTTGGTGTGTATCCTGCAGTGAATTCTTCCTCCATCGGTGCAACGAAGTAATTTACTTCCATATTTTGAAGTTTTTCGCTCACATCGATGTTGTAGACTTCTTCGAAGAATTGGCCTATCCTTTCGTTCAGTGAAGTGAATTTTTCCACATCGTCTTTTCCTGGATTGTACTCTATTTCGTATGTTTCCAGATTTTCCTGCTGATGATATATCTCGATATCGCAAAAGATGTGGACCTCATTTTCCCGGAGCCAATACTGATTTTCTGTGGCTTCTTTATTAACTGATGTTGAAGTTGCTGTGAAGATGCCAACTCCAAAAAAAGCCACTAATAAAAATACGACAACAATTATAATAACAATGTCTTTCGTTCTTCCCACAACACTCTCTCCCTTCGTGGGTGTAGGTCCTAAGTTGCCAAAAGCCAGCATATATAATAATATATATCGTTACGGCATTAAAGCCGGGGAGCAAATTAAAGATGTAGTTTCCTACATCTTCTTTTATTATATAATATTTTTTTAATTATGTAAAGTATTTATAAATTTTATTTAGAAGGCTCCACCGCCTCCGCCACTTCCGGCCTCCACCAGAGTATCCTCCGCCTCCAGAGAATCCTCCGCCTCCTCCAGAAAAATCTCCGCCTCCACTATTTCCAAATGACTCTAGCATTGACATACTCACATCTGTATAACTTTTAAGAAAAACTGCATCAAGACCACCATATCTATAAAAATAATAGTAATCAGATATAATAAATTTTTCCATTTCATAAGCCATATTTAATAAATCATCATCTAAATTTAATCCTTTAATTCTGCTTAATAGTTTATCGGCAATTCCAAAACTTACAGCATAAGCTAAATATTTTCCCCACAACACCACTTGTTCTATATCTCTATCTTCCATTATAGAATAGTTTTTTATCTTATCTTTTAAGAAATTTAGTCTATTATAATCCTCCAGCATACTTGGATTATTTTTTAGCATTAAATTATCTGTCAATAAAATAATTGTTGATATACAAATTAAAATTTCATCTGCTACAATATATTTAGCAGAAATAAAGAAATATGTTAATGCAATTATAATTCCGAAAAATACAAGTAAGCTTATTGTTGTTGTTACTACTTTTTGACCTGTTACCTTTTGCACACTCTTATTTATAGCCCTTCTTATAATTATTATTAGATTTAAAGGAATAATCATAAGTCCCATAATTATTGGGAAAAACATAATAATAGCCATTAATATTGCAGTAATGAATCCTATTTGTGATGATGGATTATATACATTAAATCCATTGTATAAAATATGTTTACCTGTTAAAAATAAGCAAATAATAAACAAAATAGTATTAAAAACACGTATAATTGTTGGAACTTTTGTTTCATTTGCTTTTAAGCTTGACAGATTTTTTTCAGCTAACTTATTTAACTCTTGGAATTTGTCATTAGCATCTTTTTCTTTTGGCATTTCCTTTAATCTTTCTTCCAAATAAGCACCAGGTTTTCCATTAAATATCCATTCATATATAAATGCTTCAATTTCGTCCATCTGATCTTCAAGTTCAAAATTTTTGCTAATTAAATAAGTATAATTTTCTTTTGCTGAAACAATTCTAGGTTTTATTTCTATTTTAATTATACCTTTATCAATTAAATTTAAAGCAACAGCGATAATATCTCTTGCTAAAACATTTCTACTTCCTTGAATACACCCTGCAATCATTGGATTGTATTTTTTAAATAATTCATCTTCCTCAATTATCATCGGTATATATTTTTTATCTTTTTCAAAAATTAATAGTAAAACAATCCAATAAATTAATAAGATTAGCGCAAATAGAAGAATATATTCTGTAAATTTATCTTTTCCTTCTTTGTTATCCAAAATTGCTTTTTCATCAGCTAGCACAATTCCTATTGCATCTATTTTAGATTCTTTTGTTGAATTAATGATATTTTGATTATCAAATAATATACGGGCTGCCACATATTGACCTGGTTTTACATTTTTAACGTTAAAATTAGCATGTCTATTATTTATTATTTTTGATTCTCCATTATATGGACCATGTCCCCAAATTTTGATATCTGAATTATTATTAGGTAAATATATATCTATATTTAATTTTTTTATAGTTTCATCCCATGCTCCACCTATAAAATTATAATATAGCTCTCCTATATCATTATGCTTTACACATAAATTATTAATTGTATAATATATTTTAAAAGTTTTTTCCTCATCTGTAGAAGGTGAATATATTTTTATTTTTTTAATACCATCTGTATTCGTTTCGGTATAAACTCCATTGTCACCATTTTGAGTTGAATATTCAGCTCCAAGAGAAAATGACGTTTCGCTATTTTCTAAAACAACTTTTTCAACAAGAACACTTTCTCCATTATATATGTCATCATCAATTCTATCATTTTTGATAATTTCTTCATTCTCAATATCTGTAAAATTGTAAGGAACTGTAATATAAATTCCATTATAATGTCCGTTAAATTTATATGTTAATTCTTGCTCAATTTTAACAGAACCATCACTTTGAATAGTTGCTTGAATGTCCATATTGTCAATAGAATAGCTATTAGCTTCTGCTTTATTTTGAAAAGCTAAAATTATTAATATAACTACTACAAAAAAAGTAAATACATTTATCTTTCTTTTCATTTCACATCTCCTAAAAATCTATTTATTAAAGTTTTTGGCAACACTTTCTATATTTTGCAATTCAAATCTATATTTTTGTGTAACACCAGGATATTTTTCATGGTCAACTTCACTTAAAAACATTTCTAATGGTCTTACCCATAATCCCCCATCTTCATATAATTTTCGGTAAACTACAACTTTTTCTTGTGTTTCTGATTCTTGTGCAACATCCACAACAAGATAATAGTCTCCTTTAAAATGTTTATAAATACCATTAATTTTAATTTCTCTCATTTTATATTTCCTTTCTGTTTTTGCTTTAAATTAATTTAAAATAATTTTATGTTATATTAAATGTAAAGTCAATTTATATTTTATTAAAAAATATTTTATATAATTAAAACATTCAAATTTTAATATACTTTTTAACAAGTATCTAATTTTACTTTTATGTTGACCTATTGTATAATATATTCATAAGGCAATAGCCTTTGTATTACCTCTTTTTTCCCATCAGCATTGCTGAAAACGACCAAGAAGGATGGTGATAATTTCTAAATTTAGCAAACCATTAACTTACTCTACTTACTTACCCTGCTAACTTTCTCGACTCAGTCACTACTACCAGCACATATTATCTAGACATTCGTGACTAAGGAGGAATTCTGAATGAGTCTTCAACTTACTGAAATGGAAGCTATGCAACTATGCAACCTGATCTACGATGATATCGTGAACGCTCTCAGAAAGCTATACAACTTTCAGGACAACGACGACCCGAAGGCAACCTACTGGGGGCACAAGGAACATGCGGTTGGCAATGGTGTTTACATCTTCCGCAACGGCTATGTCGTAAAGCTTTTCTTTCAGCCGATGTGCCATGGGACCTTCAAGATTTGGCTTGGAAAGTGGAACGACACATCCAACCTTCTCTTCACCAATCGCGAAAAAAGCACTACCATTGACGATGTCAAGTCCATTCTCGACAAAGTCGAAAAAGGAGACATCTCTTTCTGGGAGAACTGAAACGCGAACAATCTCTTGGAATAGGAATATGAAAGGAGGAAAGGTGTCCCGTGACTCGGGGCACCTTATTTCTTTTGTTTTTATTATTCAATATTTTTACAATTATGTAAATTTGTGGTATAATATTCGTGTAAGACCTTGTGTCTTTGTATCTACTCTCTTTACTCGACTTACACTGCTCAACGAACTTCAACTCGACTGCTAACTCTATATGCAAAACTCGACTTTACAATCTACGACCAAGGAAGGAGTTTTCAGATGGAAAACTATTTCGTTAAGCGGATGGAACTGAGGCCTACCAACCTGAACTACGATGAAGTCAGAGCTCTTTGGCGTAAGGTGAACAGAGGTAAACATTACGGCCGTGACTATGGCTTCCCTTCGGCGTACGTTTACGGTGGCATTTTCTTGTTCACCAACAAATATGCCGTCTTGTGCGGTAGCGCGTGCAACGTTCCGACGATGTGGCTGGGTCATTGGGAATCTGACGGTACCATCATCTTTGGTGACTTCGGGACCGGCAGGTGTCCTGGCGATATGGAATCCCACATCCTCAAGCAAGTCTCTATCGGAGACGTCAGCTTCTGGAAGTAATCCAAGTAGCCAGAAATTTCTCAAGTTCTCAGTTCAAGAGAGGAAAGGTGCCCCCGCGACTCGGGGCACCTTAACAAATTATAAAGGTGGTAAAAAAATGAAAAAATTGTTTAAATTTATGCTTATAGTATTTTTACTTATTTCAATATTAATTCCTTTTACATTATTTAAAGGAAATACCTCGAAATTAGTAAAATCTATTAATGTGCAAAGTATGAATAATTCAGAAACTTTAAATACTCAAATCGACTATTCTGAAACTTTAGATACTTTCGATAATCCAGAAAGAGGATTCTATACTTATCTTTATCATAATTTTAAAGTTTCTAATAATGAAGAACCAAAAGCATATCTATTAGAAGGAAACTTAATTCATTTAAGACTAGGAATTGGAGCTTTTTCAGGTAAAGTAAATAAAGACAAAGATTTAGAATTATCTGAAGATATGTTAAATATGTTCGATAACATTTTAAAGAAAATAAAAGCAAATGGAGCTACAGCAATTGTTAGATTTGCATATGATAATTTTGAAGGTGATGAAAATCTTGAACCTTCTCTTGATATGATACTAAAACATATTGAGCAAATATGCCCTATACTTACTGAAAATAAAGATGCAATTTCTTATATAGAACTTGGATTCTTTGGACCTTGGGGTGAAATGCATACAAGTGATATTTCTACTCCAGCTAATGTAACTAAAGCATTAAATGTAATGCTTGAAAATACTCCAGAAGAATTAAAAATTGGTGTTAGACAACCTAAATACTATGTTGATTTTGCTGGAGTTGATAGAGAAAAATTAAATGAAAATATTACTGTTAAAGGAACTAAAGAATATAGAGTTGGACTTTTCAATGATGGATATCTTGGTTCACACAGTGATCTTGGAACTTTTGAAAATAGAGAAACAGAAATTTCTTGGCTTGAAAATCAAGCACTTCATACTTTATATGGTGGAGAAGTTGTAGGCACTCGTGGTAGTCAAGAAAATGATAAAATAAATACGGCAGAATATATGTCTAAAGAAGCATTTAGAACACATACTACCTATCTTAATTATGATTATGATAAAAGTGTAATAAATTCTTGGAAAGATGAAATATATAATGGTGATGATGAACTTTATAAAGAAAAAAGTGGATATTTATATATTGCAAATCATATGGGATATAGATTTGTTTTAAGAAATTCAAATATTACTGTAGAAAATAATAAAATAAACTTTTCTTTTAGCATTGAAAACGTTGGTTTTGCAAATTTAGTAAATAGCAAAGTAGTTTCACTTGTATTAGAAAATGATTCAAGCAAATTTGAATTTGCAACTGACCTAGATGCAACAATTTGGAATAGTAAAAGCACATCTAATATTAATGTAACACTTACTGTTCCAGATAATTTTGAAGAAGCAAAATATAATGTTTACTTAAGAATTTCAAAATATGGAGATTATTTAAATGACAATAATTATCAATGTATTCGTTTAGCAAATAACAATATTTGGGATGAAACTTTAGGCGCAAATTATATTGGTGAATTTATATTTGAAAAAGAAAATATTCCAGAACCAGATAATCCAAACATACCTGATACTCCGGATGTGCCTGAAATTCCTAAAATCAATACTGAAGATTTAGGTTATAAAATAGCAGAACAATACATACAAGAAGTAAAACCTAAGACTCCGGTTCAAGATTTTAAAGAAATTTTGTTAAATAATTTAGAATATTCATTAGAAATAACTGATGAAAAAAATGAAACAAAAATAACAAATGGATATGTAAAAACAGGAATGTATGCAAAAATTGTAGATGAAAACGGAAACATATTAAAAAATCAAGATAATAATCCTTTAGAATTTCAAATAGTTGTTACTGGTGATATTACTGGCGATGGAATTGCAGATGCATTAGACTTTATATCTATAAAATTACACAGAGCTGAGGTAGCAGTCCTTCAAGGAATAAACTTTCAAGCAGGAGATTTAAATTTTGATGGATATGTTGATGCAATAGATTCAAAACTACTTCTATTGCATAGAGCTGAAGTTCAAGGATATGATTTAAACTATACAAAATAATGTTCTTATAAAAATTAAAACAGTGTATATCTATAAATACACTGTTTTTTATTTTTATTTTTATTTTTATTTTTATTTTTATTTTTATTTTAAATTTTAAAATAATAAATTATAATTTATCATATTCTTCATCAGTAACAGGTTCAAGCCATTCATTTGATGCATTTTCTCCAGGTACCTCTACTGCTATATGACTAAACCATGAATCTTTTTTTGCTCCATGCCAATGCTTTACATTTGCAGGAATTACAACAATGTCTCCTTCTTTTAGACTTTGAGCTGGCTTTCCTTCTTCTTGATACCAACCTTCTCCGTTCTACACAAATTAAAACTTGACCTCCACCATTACTTGCATGATGAACATGCCAATTGTTTCTGCATCTTGGTTCAAAAGTTACATTTGCAAATCCTATTCCGCTTTCAGTTTTAGCAAGCGACTTTAAATATGAATTTCCTATAAAAAATTTTGCAAAATTTACATTTGGCTCTCCCATTCCAAAAGCTCCACCATGAATTTTTTGTTTTTCCATAATAACATCTTCCCTTCTTTTATTTATATTCTACAATTTCTAATAAGTCTTTTCTACTATTGTGCATAGGAGATTTAGCAATTTGTCAGTATTATAATATACTAATTCTGACATAATATCAATATTTTTTGTTTTTCATAAAAAATAGATTGTGCTTTTGCATAGTTACTTTTCTTTAAAAACTTATTATTTTATTGTAAGTATCTATTGCATAATTATCTGTCATTCCAGATATATAATATATAATTGCTTGGTAAAAATCTTGCTCCTTTTCTATATTGAAAATTACTTTATTTTCACAATCGCTATATCTATCATGATTCCAATATAATTTTAACCACTTTTCAAAATCTTTTATAATTTCTGGATATAACTTTTTAATATGTTCTTTATTCTTATAATATTTTTTAAGTGTGTTATATATAGTTTTTAATATAATTTCAAAATATTCTGTAGAAGGCTGTAATCTTTCATCTTTATAAATATATTTATAATTGAAATCTTTCAAATTTTTAATAAATTCAAAAGATTTATTAGAAAATTTGAAACCAACATTTTCATTACTATTTTCACATAAATCATAAACTAAGTTATTAATTATAATAGTATTGTTTATAGCATCATTTTCGCTTAGATTCATTATATCTCTTAGTTCTTTTAAATGTTTATCTAGAATTCCTATTGTAATAGCATCTTGTATATCTCTTCCTAAATATGCTATTTTATCTGCAATTTTTACTGTGCATCCTTCCCAAGTATATGGATTAAATTGATTTGGAAAATTATAATCATATAAATCAATATATTCTTCTCTTGGTTTCAAACTGTTTTCGTCAATTTCGCCACAATGTGAAATAATACCATCTTTTACAGCATATGTAAGATTAAGATTTTGCAAATGTTGTTTATCATCTTCTAATAAAATAATTTTATCTACCATTTCTAATCCATTTTTTTCATGCCAAAAAGTTTTTCCTATATCTTCTCTTGATATTTCTGATAGTATTTTCTCTCCTTGATGTCCAAAAGGACTATGTCCTATATCATGACTCATAGCAATTGCTTTTGTTAGCTTTGCATTTAATCCTAAATATTCTGCTATTGTATTGCTAATTGATTCAACCAAAATAATATGTTCCATTCTAGTGCAAATATGGTCATTTGATGGAGAAAAGAACACCTGTGTTTTATGTTTCATTCTTCTAAAAGCTAAACTATGTATTATTCTTGTATAATCTCTTTCAAATTCAGAACGAATATCGTTTCCTCTTGAATAAAGCTCATTTTCACGTTTAATCATATTATTCCATTTTGAATTTTTTTCTGTTGCAGATTGATTTATTAAACTATTTTTCATATTCTTTAATCCTTTTCTTTAATTTAATGATATAGCATTAATCTTTTTTTCTATTCCTTCATTTTCTCTTTCTAAATCCAATTTTTTACTTATTATCTTTAATTGTTGATACTTACAAACAGCTAAATTAGCAATTTTTATCACTGTATTTTTCATTTTTTTCTTCTAAAACTTTTTGATCTATATATGTATAGTTTAATGAATTCTTTTTACTAATTATTGTTTTTCCCAATTTTTTCTCTAAATCATCTCGTGCTGTTTTTGCTACTTCTCCTCCGGCTTTTGCAACTTTCTTATTTGCTTTTAGTCCAAGTGGTCTATGTTCTTTAGCTAATTCTTTAGTAGCTATTTCTCCCAAATCAGTTAATGCTACCTCGATATCAGACATATTATCTCTTAAAGATTCTTTTCTTATTCCTTTATAATTTTTGTATTCTGATGCTTTCATACCTGACCAAGCTTTATATATTTCATTTGTTAATACTGCAAATTCATAGTTATCTTTAATTCCATTTTCTTTCCATACATCAGTTAATTTATTTCTATCCAATATTCCTTTTAGTCTTGCTTCAATCCATTTATCAGAATAACCTCGAATTCTATAATAATCAATCGATCTTTTTATTGCAATTTCTGGATCAAATACTTCATCAATTCTTTCTTTTCCCATTTGAGCCAGCCACATTTTAAATGGTTCTGCTTTACTACTTGGTATTGATTCAATAAGACGCAATATTCCTTGTGTATCTAAAACATCTGCATTTCTCATTTTTCCGTCTTTTGATCTGAACTTGAAAGTGTCACAATTTGTGACGGTTTCATTTCCTTCTTTAATCATTCTATATTTTAAAGTTCTCCAATAATGTGATGGATCAGGACTATCAGTTAATGCTTTTACTACATCTGTAATATTAAAATAATATTCTTCTTTATCTGCATTCCAAATACTTCGTATTTCATATCCTTCAAAAAGATTTGATATAATTTTTAATTTGTTATTTTCCATTAAATAT
>CANQGE010000014.1 GCA_947601495.1 uncultured Clostridia bacterium
GAATCGTTATTAGCGATATAAGGTACTCAAACTATATATTTTTCAAAAAAGTGTGACATATGATTGACTAACATACACACTAGTTAGGCTTTTTTTAAATTAAATATTGATTTATAAAATTATTTAAAATATAATAAGAAATAATTTATAAAATTGAGGGTAATTATGCCAGATTTTGAAATTTTTAGAGGTAATCCAAAAAGTCTTTTAAAACATTTTAGACATGATAATTTTATTCTTGTTTTTGTCATATTATTAGCAATAGTAATAGGGCTATTTGTTGCTGGAACAATTTTTTTCTATATTAGTCAGCAAAATAGTGATGTTATACAATCAGGAGTATTCATAAAGAATATTAATGTTTCAGGACTAACAAGAGAAGAAGCCATAAAACATGTTAATGAAGAGCTTTCTAATCAAATGAACGACCACATTGAACTTACATATAAAAATCATAATTATTATGTGGAAATAGAACAAATAGAAGCTAAATTTGATGTTGAGGCTTCTGTTGATTATGCCCTTAATTTAGCAAAACATGGAACATTTCTAGAAAATTTATATCAATACATATCTATTTTATTAACTAAAATTAATATAGACCCAAAACTTACATATAATGATGAAGCACTAACTTCATATTTAGAAACAATAGAAACATATCTTCCAGACCAATTAGAACAATATGGATATTATTTAGATGAAGACGAACTCTTTATAACAAATGGTGTAAATGGTGCTGGAATAGAATATGATGATTTAAAAAAGATGATAATAGATGCAATACAAGACATTAGCTATTCTCGAGGATATATTCAAATTCCAACATACACAAAATATCCAGAACCAATAGATGTTGATGCAATTCATCAAGATATTTATAGAGAAGTTCAAGATGCATATTTCACAACAGAACCTTATGCTGTTTTTGCAGAGGTTACAGGAGTGGATTTCGATGTAGACCTTGTTAAAAACTTTATAAAAGAAAATCCAAATGCTCAAGAATATGAAATACCTTTAACCTACACTGAGCCTAACGTTACTGTAAATGATTTAGGAAGAGAAGCATTCCCAGATTTAGTAGGTTCATATGCTACAAAATATGTTACAAGTAACAGAGATAGAACTACTAATTTAAGATTAGCAGCAAGCAAAATAGATGGAACTGTTGTAATGCCGGGAGAAATTTTTTCATATAATAAAGTTGTTGGAAAAAGAACAATAGCAGCAGGATATAAAGAAGCAGCAATTTATCAAGATGGAGAAGTAACATCAGGACTTGGAGGAGGAATTTGCCAAATTTCAACAACATTATATAATGCAGCTATTGCAGCAAATATGGAAATTGAAACAAGAAGAAATCACATGTTTGTACCTTCTTATATAGAAGCTGGTAAAGATGCAACTGTTGTTTGGGGGTCAACAGACTTTAAATTTAAAAATAGAAGAGATTATCCAGTAAAAATAGAAGCATCTGTAGAAGGTGGAATTGCTAGAGTAAACATATATGGTTTAAAAACAGATGATGAATATGACATATCTTTATATACAAGAACTATAAAATCTACAGCAACAACTTTAGTTGTAGAATCTTATAGAGAATATAGAAGAGATGGACAAGTTGTTAAAAGAGATAAATTATATACAGATACGTATAAAAAGCAATAAAATGAGGTAAAAATGAGAATTAGAAGAAAGAAATGGGCAAAGAAAGAACTAGAAAAATCAAATTTTTATATAGATAAACCACAAGAATTTAAAGGAAAATGGAAAGAAAAGTTTAATAATAATAGTAGTGCATTACACATAGAACTAGGTTCAGGAAAAGGACTTTTTATTTCAAACCTAGCTTCTAAAAATCCAAACATAAACTATATTGCGGTAGATATGATAGAAGCAATGCTTGGATTATCTAAAAGAAATATTGAAAATGCGTATAATTTTCAAAATCCTAATAATCTTTTTTTAATTAGAGCAAACATAGAACAAATATCAGATGTTTTTGAAAAGAAAGATGAAGTAGAAAGAATATACATAAATTTTTGTAACCCATGGCCTAAGAAAAAACATAATAAAAGAAGACTAACACATCCAAAACAATTAATTCAATATAAAGAATTTTTGAAGCCAGGTGGAGAAATATATTTTAAAACAGATTCAGATGAACTTTTTGAAGCAAGTTTACAATACTTAAATGAAACTGGATTTAAAATTATTTCAAAAACATATAATCTTCACGAAGAAAACATTTTTGAAGAAAACATAATAACAGAACATGAAAAAATGTTTTCAGAAGAAGGAATAAAAATAAAAGCTTTAATTGCAAAGCTATAATTTAAAGCATTTGTCATATATTTTTAAAATAATTTTAATATTATTTTAAGGTTATATATATAAAATTTAATAAAATTATAAAAGAGGAGGACAAGACTTTGTTACAGGTAAAAAATGTTACTAAAAAATACGGTAATTTTTATGCCGTAAGAAATATTAACTTCGAAGTCAATGATGGAGAAATAGTAGGATTCCTTGGACGTAATGGAGCAGGAAAAACAACTACTATGAACATGATTACAGGTTTTATTGATCCAACAGAAGGCGAAATAATTGTAAATGGTTATAATGTTGAAACAAAACCTCGAAAAGTAAAAAAAGAAATTGGCTATATGCCAGAAGGAACACCATTATATTATGATTTAACAGTTAAAGAATTCATAACATATATGGCTGAGCTTAAATTAATTCCTAAAAAAGATAGAAAAGCAGCAATTGAAAAGGTTATTGAAAGTACAGGGCTTAAAATAGTTGAAAATTCATTAACTAGAAACTTATCTAGAGGATATAAACAAAGAGTAAGCTTAGCTGGTGCAATTGTTGGAGATCCTAAAATATTAATTTTGGATGAACCAACTGTTGGACTAGATCCAAAACAAGTTATAGAAATAAGAGAGCTTATTAAATCTTTTGGAAAAAATCATACTGTATTTATTAGTTCACATATTTTATCAGAAATTAGACAAATATGTGATAAAGTTATTATTATAGACAAAGGTGAAATTATTTCAGTAGATACACCAGAAAACCTAGAAAATAAAACTACTGATACAAATGTTTTAAAAATAGTTGTTGATGATTTAAATAATAAATTCACTTCTTTAAAAGATGAAATTCCTGAAATTAAAGAAATAAAATTTGTTAAAGAAAATGAAGAAGACAAAACAAAAGAATATATAGTTGAGGCTACTTCTAATAAAGATATAAGAAAAGATATTTTCTCTAGCTGTGCAAAAAATAATGTAACTATTTTAGAAATGAAAAAGCATGAAGCTTCATTAGAAGAGGCATTTATAAAAATAGTAGAAGATAGACCTGAATATAGTAAAAAAGAAATTGAAAAAATTCAATATGAAAAAGAGCTTGATGAATTAAGAGAAGAAGAAAAATATAAAAAAGAGGAAAAAGAAAATAGAAAACAAGCTAAGAAAGAAGAAAAAGCACGTAAAAAAGCAGAAAAAGAAGCGAAAGAGGAAAAGAAAGAAGAAAAAGAAGAGATAAAAGAAGAAACAAAGGAAGAGACACAAGAAGAGGATTTTCCTATTTCTTGTGGACCTGCGACAAAAGAAGAAGCAAAGGAAGAAATGAAAGAAGAGAAGAAAAAAGAAAAAAAGAAAAAGGAAAGTGAAAATAAAGGAGGAGAAAAATAATGTTAGCCGTTTTAAAGAAAGAATTAAAAACCTATTTAGTAACTCCTATTGGATATATTTTTATAGGCGTATTTTTACTTATTTTTAGTTTATTCTTTTACATTACAATAATAATGCCTAGAGCAGTTAATTTTGAATATTTATTTTTAAATGGAGCTACAATATTAACTTTTGTTGTACCAGTAATCACAATGAAAATGTTTTCAGAAGAAAGAAAAAGTGGAACAGAACAATTATTATTAACTTCTCCTAGAAGTATTGTTTCAATCGTTTTAGGAAAATTTTTTGCTGGAGCAATAATAATAGCAATAACAGAAGTTTTTACACTTATGTATTTCTTTATTTTAAAATATTTTGGGCATCCATCATTACAAGTTGCAATAAGCACTCTAGCCGGATTTTTCTTACTATCACTTGCATATTTATCTTTAGGTATGTTTGTATCTAGCATAACAGAAAATCAAATAGTAGCATTTGTAGTTACAGTTGGTGCTTTTTTGGCAATGTGGTTTTTACCAGATGCGCTTCCAATTTTTGAAGTATTTTCTTTAATATATAAATTTCAAAATTTCTCAATTGGAATAGTTTCTCTATCAGAAATTATCACATTTGTTTCCTTTATATTACTATTTGTATTGCTTACAATTATAGTATTACAAAGAAGAAAAAGCGGAAAATAAGAGAAGGGAGAATAAAGAAAATGAACGAAGAAGAAAAAGAAGAGGCGAGCTTAGGAGAAAAAATATCTTTAAAGTTTAGAAAAAAGTTTTTTGTAAGTAAAGCTATAACAATTATGATTATTGCAATTTTAGTTGCAGCTTATGTTGCATTAAATTTAATGTTAACAGATATAGATTTACCTCAATTTGATGTAACAGAATATAAAGTTTATACTCTAAGTGATGCATCAAAAAAAGCAATTGCAAATATAGGTGATAAAGAGATAAAAATATATACTTATGGATATGCTGAAGATTCACAATTTATAAAATTTTTAAAACAATATAATGAAGTAAATAAAGCAATAACTTATGAAGTTATTAATGATGAATCTGGAAAAGATCTTGTTACAAAATATGGATTAGATTCAGGAAATGTTGTTGTAATAATGCAATCAGGAGATTCTGAAAAAATAATAGATTCTTCAGAATTTTCAAGTTATGATTATACAACTTATCAAGCTATTGACATTACTGAGCAAACATTAACAAATTCAATATTAGCTTTAGCAGAAGAAAATAAACCAACTGTATATTTTGTTGAAGGTCATGATGAAGTAGAATCAGATTTATTAGGTGTTTTAAAAGGATTCTTACAAAATGAAGCTTTTAACGTAAATACTCTAAACATATTATCAACTGGAAAAATACCAGACGATTGTAGCGTATTAGCAATCATGTCACCTAGAAAAGATTTATTAGAATCAGAAGTACCAGCAATAAAAGATTATATAAATAGAGGAGGAAATATTTATTTTTCTCAAGATTTATTAGAACAAGGAACAACATTTCCAAATTTCCAATCTATTTTAGATGAGTATGGTGTAAGCGTAGAAAATGGATATATAATGGAAAACTCTACAGACTATTCTACAAATATTCCATTTGTTTTCTATCCAACAGTATCAAATTCTCATAAAATTACAGAAGATATTGCCTTAATGGGTCAGAATATGTTACTTGTAGATTCAGGAAGATTAAATTTTAAAACAGATGACGAATTAAAAGCTTTAGGCGTTGAGAAAAATGTTTTATTAACTTCCTCAGATGAATCATCTTTTGTAACAGATTTAACAGCAGATTTGGAAACAGCACAAAAGACTGCACAAGTTGGTTCTTCTAATATTGCTGCTGTGTTAACAAAGAAAATTAACCCAACTTCAGAAGAGGATAAAGAAGCAGAAGAAGATTCAATTACATCAGAATTAGTTATTATAGCTAATGGAACTTACATTGAAGATGTTACTTATTCAGCATTAGATAGTCAATATCCTATGTCATATATGGGAAGCAATAAAGATTTTGCATTAAATTCATTTTCATATTTAGGACAAAAAGAAAATATTTTAACAATTAGAAAAGATATGTCAAGTTCAACATATACACCTACAGTAGTTCAAAATAGAATAGTTATAGCAATAATAACATTAGTTCCAATTCTTATAATTGTAATAGGACTTCTAGTATGGAGAAGAAGGAGAAAAATGTAAATCTATTTTAATTATTAAAAAGTGGTATTTTTTAAATACCACTTTTTTTATAACTTTAGTATACATAATTTCATAAAATATAAGAGAACTTCAAAATAAGAGTTCTTTTATATTTTTAAATAATTTTAAAAGTATTTTATTTTCTATTTAGAGGAGGCTTTTTAGTGAATCTAGAAGGAAAGAAAATAGGCTTTGCTTTTACAGGATCATTTTGTACTTTTAGAAAAACAATAGATGAATTAAAAAAAATAAAGAAAATAAAGGATGTTCAAATAATTCCTATAATGAGTTTTAATAGTTACAATTTAGATAGTAAATTCGGAAAAGCTGAAGACTTTATAAAAGAAATAGAAGAAATTACAGAAAACAAAATAATTCATACTATACAGGATGCAGAACCAATAGGACCAAAGAAAATGTTTGATATTTTAATTGTGGCACCATGCTCAGGAAATACTATTGCAAGACTTTCAAATGACATAATAGATACACCAGTAACCATGGCAGTAAAATCACATTTAAGAAATGAAAGCCCAGTTGTTATAGCAATTTCAACTAATAATGCTTTATCTGGCTCTGCAGAAAACATACGGAAGATTACTTAATAGAAAAAATTATTATTTTGTTCCATTTAAACAAGATAATCCTATAACAAAACCTAATTCGATAGTTTTTGATGAAAGTTATATTATAAAAACTGCTGAGTTAGCTTTGGAGTATAAGCAAATTCAGCCATTACTATTATGAATATAACAATATTTATTTAAAACAATATTTATTTTAAAATAATAATCTATTATAGTGCTTATATATTACTTTAATAGTGACTTACTGTCGCAATCTTCTTTTAATTAGAAAACATTTTGAATTCAAATAAAGATTGCTCCAATCGCACTTCGTTTACGCTTCGTTTTCGCTCAAGCGTCACTTATAAAGTAATATATAAGCACTGTAATAGATTAATTAAAATATATTAAATAATAAATTATAAAAGTATAGGTTAATTAAAAAAGTAAAATATGTCTTAATTATAATAGTTGCTAATTTTTAAAGCTTAAACTATATAAAATTTAGCAAAATCAAAATATTGAATCCCAAAAAACTATATGATATAATTCATTCTAAGATTAAAGCAAGGAGATAAAACAATGTTTGTAGAACAAAAATTTATAGTAGGTTTAAGCGATATAAATCCATTAGAAGAATTAACAAATACTTATCTTTTAAGGGTGTTAGAAGATGTTGCTTCAATGCATTCTGAAATTGCTGGATATGGTATTACAGACATGGACAAAACTAGAAAAACTTGGATTTTATTATCTTGGAAAGTAAAAGTTATAAAAAGACCATTAGTGAATGATACTTTAAATGTAAAAACTTGGTCTTGGTCTATAGATAGATTTTATGCATATCGTGATTTTGAAGTTAAAAATCAATATGATGAAGTTATTGCTATTGCTACATCAAAATGGATTTTTATTGATATAGATAAAAGAAGAATAGTAAAAGTTGAAAAAGAAGTAAACGATAAATATGAACTAGAGCCGGATTATAGAGTTTTTGAAGACTATAATTATGAAAAACTAGAAGAGCCTAAAACTTACATAAGCAAAACAAGTTTTAAAATAACTAGAAATTTAATAGATATAAATAAACATCTTCACAATATTTATTATTTAGATATTGCTAAAGAAGCATTACCAGAAGAGGTAGCTTTTTCTAACGAATTAAATGATTTTGAAATTATGTATAAAAAAGAAATAAAACTTGGAGAAACAGTAAAAGCAATATATTCAAAAGAAAATGATTATCATTATGTAACAATAAAAAGCGAAGATGAAAAAGAGTTACATGCTATTATAAAGCTAAAATAAACTTAAAGGAAAGAAAATGAAAGAAAAAATAAAGAAGTTTCTAAAGAAAAATTTAAAATGGATAATAGTTTTTTTATGCTTAATATATTTTCTAGAAATAACTGGTGATGTATATGAAAAAGAAATTATGACTAAAGATATTATAGGCTATAAAATTGTATCAAAATTTATGTCTGAGTATATAACACCAATTGCTAAATTTATAACACTTTTTGGAAGTGCTATTACATTAATTTTATTTAGCATAATATTATGCATAATTTTTAAAAACAAAAAAATAGGAATTTCAATTTTTTTAAATTTAGGAATAACTGGAGCTTTAAATCAAATATTAAAGCAAATTATTCAGCGTCCAAGGCCAACAGAATTAAGACTTGCAGAGGCATCTGGATATAGTTTTCCATCTGGACATTCTATGGCAAGTGTAGCTTTTTATGGATTTTTAATTTACTTAATATATAAAAAAGTTGAAAATAAAAAAATAAGAAATATTATTATAGCTTGTTTAAGCATTTTAATTATATTAATAGGAGCAAGCAGAATTTACTTAGGAGTGCATTATACAAGCGATGTTTTAGCAGGATTCTTAGTTACAATTTCATACTTAATGATTTATATAAATATAATTGATGATTACATAGGAACCAATAATAAAGATTAATTTTCTCTTCTTATATATTGACATTACAAAGCAAAAGTGATATTTTATTACAAATAGAACTTATGTTCGTAAAAGGAGAAAAATGTGGAAAGGCAAATTTTGCATGTAGATGTTAATAATGCTTTCTTATCTTGGACAGCTGTTTATATGTTAAAAAACGGATATCATACAGACATTAGAAAAATACCATCAATCATTGGTGGAGATGAAGAGCGTCGTTCAGGAATTGTTTTAGCTAAAAGCCCAATTGCAAAAAAGTTTGGAATAGTAACAGGAGAACCAATTTATTTTGCAAGAAAAAAATGCAATAAATTAGAAGTTTTTCCAGTAAACTTTGAAGTTTTTAATAAATATTCAAATGATTTATTTAAACTTCTATCTGAATATACAGATAAAATAGAAAGATTTAGTATAGATGAATGTTTTTTAGACTTAACACATTATTTAAGAGGAAGAAAATTAATAGATGTTGCTTATGAAATAAATAAAAGAGTAGAGAAAGAACTTAAATTTACTGTAAATGTAGGCGTTTCTAGTAATAAACTATTAGCAAAAATGGCTTCAGATTTTGAAAAACCAAATAAAGTTCACACTCTATATGAATATGAAATTGAAGATAAAATGTGGCCACTTCCAGTTTCAGAGCTTTTTATGATTGGAAGAAAAACAGTTCCAAAACTATACAATTTAGGAATTAAAACAATAGGAGATTTAGCAAAATTAGATAAAGATTTTCTAATTAAAAGGTTTGGAAAATTTGGAATTATGATGTGGAACTATGCAAATGGCATAGATGATTCAGAAGTTGAAGAGAGAAAAGAAGATCCTAAAAGTATTGGAAATTCTGTTACTTTACCTAAAGATGTTAATAGTATAGAAGAACTAGAAAAAATAGTTTTAGCATTATGTGAGCAAGTTTCTTTTAGGCTTAGAAAACATAATTTAATAGCAAACACAGTAAATGTTCAATTAAGAACTAAAGATTTTAAAGACTATTCTCATCAAAAGCAATTAAAGTTTTCAACATCTTCAACAAAAGAAATACTAGAAACTGCAAAAGAAATTTTAAAAGAAATGTATAAAAATGAACCTATAAGATTAGTTGGCGTAAGAGCAGATAATTTGGAAGATAAAAATGAGGTACAACTATCAATTTTCAAAAACGATGAAAAACAAGATAAAATAGATTCAGTTTTAGATAATATCAAAACTAAATATGGATATAATTCAATAACAAGAGCAGGAAAATTAGATGTAGAAAATATTGTTAAAGGAAAGGAGAAGAAAAATCAATTATGATTAATCAAGAAGATAATCCAGAATTTTTAAATGATTTTTTAGCCTATAGTTTAACTATATTAAATAAATCTGAAAACTCTGTAAAAGAATACAATTACGATATTGCTCATTTTTTAAAATTTATTAAATTTAAATATAAATTAACAGAAGTAACAGATGAAGAATTTATTAAAACTATAAAAATAGATGATTTCGATTTAGAAACCCTAAAGAAAATCACTCTTCAAGACATACATGCATTTCTTCAATATTTAAAAACTTGTTATCAAAGTAAGCCAACAACACTTGCAAGAAAAGCATCTACAATAAGAATATTTTTTAAATATATGTGTAATAAAACAAAAAGAATACCAAATAATCCTGCACAAGACTTAGAAAATCCAAAATTAGGACAAAGACTACCAAAATACTTAACATTAGAGCAAAGTAAAGACTTATTAGAGGCAGCATCAAATCATGAAAACAATTCATCACATGGAAATCACGACAACACAGAAAGAAATTTTGCTATGATAACAATTCTTTTAAATTGTGGGGTTCGTTTATCTGAGTTAATTGGAATAAATATTAGTGATATAGATTTTGAAAACAACAAATTAAATGTTATAGGAAAGGGTAATAAAGAAAGAACAATATATCTAAACAATGCTTGTATGAAAGCAATTAATTCATATCTTGCTGTTCGTCCAAGAGATGGTGTGAAGTTTAATTCAAGAGATGCATTATTTTTAAGTGAGCAAAAGCAAAGAATTAGTAGGAGAACAGTGCAATATGTTGTTAAAGAAGAGCTTAAACTTGCTGGAATAGAAAAAGCAGATAAATATTCTGTACATAAATTAAGACATACTGCAGCAACACTTATGTATAAATATGGAAATGTAGATATTAGAGCTCTTCAGGAGTTACTAGGGCATGAATCAATTTCAACAACTCAAATATATACTCATGTTGATAATGATCAAATAAGAAGTGCAGTTGAAAAAAACCCTTTAGCAAATATGTAATGAAAATAAAGAAATTTTTTAGCTTTATTACTTTTGTGTGACAAATACAAATCAATTAAGTTACCAATATTGATTCAATATAAATGTAATAATAAAATATAATAAATAATAATATGAAAGGATAATATAAAACAATGAATTCATTAAGTGAGGAAATACAAGCTCTTGCTAAAATAACAGGAAATGATAAAGAATTTATTTATTCAGAATATTCACAAAGGCAATTAAAAGTAATAATGGATGAAATGAAAAGAATAGAAGAAACTGTAAATCCAAATTGGCCAGAAGAAAAGAAAGCTAGCTATATATATGATATGCTAAGTATGAATGGAGATATTTCTTCGCATCCTTTATTAGGTCAAGCTCTATTTTTTAAGCATATGATGGATAGACAAGGCATTAAATGCGATTATGTTAGGGAAAACAAAGACGGAAAGCTAAGCACATACAATGTTGTAACAACAGAAAAAGGAATTATTACATATAGCGATGAAAATATGAAAAAAATTAAGCCTAAAATTGATTTTATAGATGCTTGGAATAAAAAATATCAAGAATTAATTAGTTCAGGAAATGATAGTAAAACTGCACAAGAACTTACACGTGACATTATGAAACATTATTTAACTAATGGTAATACAGATACTAAAGATTCAAGTAACCTACATGTGGATATAGATGGAATAAGCCATGGGAAAGTATTTGATTCGTTAATAGATAATTATATAGCAAAGTGTCAAGAAAATCCTAATCAATCATTACGTTCTAATGGAGAAAGAACTTTTAGAACAGCCATACTTGAAACAATGCAAAAATATGGTCTAGAACAAGCTAGAAAAGCTGTAAGAGATTTTGCTATTAGAGGAAATGCTGGTTCTTTTACAAATGATAAAAGATCAAGAACAAATCTTGAACACGAATCTTTTTCTAATGGAGAAGCTCTAGATTGCATTTTAGAAAGTGCTATCAAGCCACAAGTAATAACCTTTATAAATGCTTGGAATAAAAAGCAACAAGAATTAATGAGTTCAGGAAAAGACAGTAAAACAGCTCAAGAACTTACACGAGATATTATGAAGCATTACTTATCTAGTGGCAATACAGATAAGCCAAATTTACATGTTGATATAGATAGTGGAGTAACACATGACGAAGTTTTAGATTCTTTAATAGATGATTATGTAGCAAGGTGTCAAGTAGAACCTGCTCAAAAGATAAGTAATCCAAGAGAAGTAGCTTTAAGACGTGCAATACGTGGTGCTATACATGATAAGCATAAACCAGAGCAGATTAAAGAAGCTGTTAGAAGTTTCGTTTTAACTGGAAAATTTAGAAGTGAGGGAATGGGCGGAGAAAAAAGCATAGATGATTTGAACCAATATACTACACTTGATATTTCTAATGGTGAAGCACTAGGATGCATAATAGATAGCTCTATTCCAAAAACTCAACAAAAATCAAAATTTTTCTCTAGAAAAGATTTTGAAAAAGTAAGTCCTCCAAGAGATAAAAGCATTTTTTCAAAAACAATGAACTGGATTAAAGATAGATTAGCTAAAGTAGTTCACAATCATTTTAAAAATGAAGATGATGGAAGATAAGGAGGAAAAATTAATATGAATTATGAACAAGCATGTTCTGAAATGAACTTTATATTAAATAATTTCGAAGAAGAAGACTTAAAATTAATCCCCAAAAAACTTATAGATTTTTTTGAAAAAAATATGGATAAAGATTATATAGTTAATATAGATTTAGATAAACCATTAGATGAACAAAATTTATTAGAAGAAACAAAAGCTTTTATCAAAATTATTGAAATAAATTATTTTACACCACTAGAAGAACGAAAAGAGAAAGCAGAAAAATTGGGAGTAAAATTTTAAGAAAAGTAAAAAAAATAAATGTAAATATAAAATATTTACATTTATTTTTTACTTTAAATATATGAATAAAATTTTTAATTATTACTTCTAGGTGGCATCATGTTAATAATTCTAGTAGCCATATCATTAAAGTTCATTGATTGTAATATGATTTTACCTGGTCCTGTAAGTTTAGTTAAAAATAATCCTTCACCGCCAAATAAGATATTTTTAAATCCGCTAACTGTTTCAATTTCATATTGAACAGATTTTTCAAAAGCAACAACATTTCCTGTGTCAACTAGAATTGATTCTCCAGCTTGTAGTTCTTTAATTACTTCGTCACCATCAATTTCTAAAAATACATTTCCAGTTCCAGTCATTTCTTGTAAAATAAAACCTTCACCACCAAATAGTCCTGCAGAAAATTTTTTAGTTAATACTACTTGTAAGTCAACACTTTCTTCAGCACAAAGGAAAGCACCTTTTTGAGCAATAATTCCTCTGCTATTACTTAAATCATAAGGAATAATAGAACCAGGAACTGTTGTAGAAAAGGCTACAACTTGATTATCACTTTCTGCTGTATATGTATTCATAAAAAGTGAATCACCAGAAAGCATTCTAGTAAGTCCTTTCATTAAACCACCTTTAGTATTTGTTTCCATTCTAACATTAGGTGATTTCCAAGTCATAGAACCAGATTGAGTATAAATACTTTCACCTCTGTTTAATTTAAATTCAACTGATGGAACAGTTTTTCCGCTAATGTTATATTCCATAATAAACATCTCCTTCTTATTTTTATGAAAATATTTTATTATTTTATAATGGAAAAGTCAACAAGACGTAAATAGATGTTCATAATGTATTGATAAATTAATAAAAAGATGATAAAATCACCTAGTAATTATTTATAAAGGAAGTTTTATTATGAGAAAGTCAAAATTAAATTTAATATCAATAATTTCTATTTTTGTATTTGCATTAGCAGTTTTCTGTACAGTTTCTAATGCAAGCACAGAATATTATACTGGTGAAAAATCAGATCACACAAGAAAAGAACATTATCTTACAGGCGTTACTGAAGAAATGTGTAAATCAGATTATTGGAAAGATAAAACTTTTTTAAACTTAAATGAAGTATTAATGAATTTTGAAACAATTAGTACAATAAATCAAAAAACAGTTGATGCTAGTGGAACAATGGTATTTGATTTAGAAACATTTAATCCTACATTTAATGCTAATAATAGAAAAGAATCTTTAGCAAGTGAAGCTATTCCTACTAGAGATTTGTATATTAATGGAGAGAAAATAGATAATCAAGCATATTTTTCAAATATGCAAAATGCAATAAAAGAAACGGGATATACTGAAGCAGAAGAACCAATAAAATATGGAATTTGTACAAACAGAGCAGATTTAAAATCTTGGCCAACAGATGATGTTGTTGGATATAATCCCACAGATCCAGATGATGAATTGCAAAGCTCAGCTATGAATTTAAATGAGCCATTTATAATACAAGCAAAATGCGTAATAGGAGAAAACACATATTATTGGGGATATTCTAATAATTGTACTGGATGGGTAAATGCAAAAAATGTTGCAATATGTGAAAGCAAAGAAGATTGGACAAATTATTGGAAAGTAGATATAACTGGAAACAACTTTGTAACAGTAACTGGAAGTAGAATTGTTTTAAAGTCTGATAGTAGTGAAGAGAATGTTAGTATTATGATTGGAACTATTTTAAAGCTAGTTCCAGAAAATGAAATTCCAGAAGATTTAATTGGAAATTTAGAAAACAATTACTTAGTATATTTTGCAGGAAATGATGAAAATGGTATTGCAACTAAAAAATATGCTCTTTTAAGTAAAGACCTAGAATTAAATCAAGGCTTTTTAGAGCTAACACAAAATAATGTTTTAGATGTAGCATTTTCTTGCGTAGGAGATGAATATGGATGGGGAGGAATGAGTGGAAACATGGACTGCTCACTTTATACTCGTTCTATATATAGATGTTTTGGATTTGAACTTCCTAGAAATACAACTTGGCAACAAAAAGTGCCAGATGTTTTTAAAGACATATCTGACATGGATGATGAAGAAAAAACAAAATTTATAGCAACTTTACCTGCTGGAGCTTTATTATATTTTCCAGGACACACAATGGTATACATAGGAATGGATAAAAATAAAAACTTTGTAGTTAGTGATTTAGGCTCTGTTGCTGATGAGCCAGAAGGTTCAACTGTTGAAACTGTTTATGCGGTTACAGTAAATTCATTAGATGTTAAACGTGCAAATGGAACAACTTGGCTTAGAAACCTAAATGGAGTTGTATCTTTTGCTTCTCCAGTAGATATTTCAAAAGCAACAATTGAATTAGAAGAAGAAAAATTCACTTATGATGGTGAAGAAAAGAAACCAAATGTTATTGTAAAATATAATGATAAATTAATTTATGAGGGCGTTCATTATGAATTAGAATATTCTAATAACATAGATGTTGGAACTGCAACTATTAATATAACTGGTATAAATAATTTTACAAATTCAGTAGTTAAAAATTTTGAAATAACAGAAATCAAAGAGCCAGAGGAAGATAAAGATGATGAAAATGGTGAAGGCGAGGATGATGAGAATAAAGATAATCCAGTAAAAGATTCAGAAGAAGAACAAAATCCAAGTCAAAGTCAAGATCCAAGCCAAGATCAAAATGAAAATGAAAATGAAAATGAAAGCCAAAACCAAACTCAAAATCCAACTCAAGATCAGAGTCAAAACTCAACTCAAAACCAGAATCAAAGTCAAAATCAAAACCAAAATTCAAGTCAAAATGAAGATGGAAAAAATAAACAAGAAAATCAATCTCAAAATAATAACTTAAATCAAAATTCAAATAATTCTAATGCAAAAGAAAATAAAGATGAAACAACAGTTCAAAATAAAATATTACCTAAAACTGGAGATTATGTAGCAATTTGTATAGCTTTACTAATAATTTCATTAATAGTATTTATTGTTACTTCAATTTTAATAAAAAAGAATAGCAAAAAAGAAAAATAAAATTTGTATTAAGAAAGGATTAATAAAATGGCTAATATTAATGATTATTTATTATGGAGAGGAGATGTTCCAATAAATTCTAATTTTCCATTTAATGAAGTTGACAGCATGATATTAGCAAGATTTGCTTACATGATTTTTAGCAAAATAGAAATGAATCCAAAAGAAACAATTGGCTCTATTTCAGAGAAAATGAAAGACTTTCCAAATGAAGAATTCTTATATAATGGAGATAAAGAATTAATAACAAATTTAGGAGCTAGCAATAGATTTAAAAATCTCCTTGTTACTGACTATGTAGAAAATGTAGACGAGGAAATAGAAAAGCAATTTGGAGCAATAACAGTTCATTTACCACATTATGAATTATATGTATCATATTTAGGAACAGATTTTAGCATAAATGGCTGGAAAGAAGACTTCAATATGGCTTTTATGGACAATGTTCCTTGCCAAGTTTCTGGAAAAGAATATTTGGAAATGATTGCAAATAAATATAAATTTAAAAAGATTAGAGTAGGGGGACATTCAAAAGGTGGTAATGTAGCAATTTATTCTGCAATTACAGTTTCTCATAAAATACAAAACAGAATTATAAAAGTATATAATTATGATGGTCCAGGCTTTAGTAAAAATATAATTGAAAAATATGAAACAGATGAAATTATTAATAAAACTCAAACTTACATGCCACAAGATTCAATAATAGGAAGACTTTTAAATCATAAAGAAAAAATGTTAATTGCATATAGTACAGAAAAAGGAATTTTGCAACATGATATTTTTTCTTGGCAAGTTATAAAAACAGATTTAGAGCAATCTGATAATTATACATCATCAAGTGAAAATATAGATCAAACTATAACAAATTGGCTAGAGAACACAACTGTAGAGCAAAGAAAAGTATTTGTAAATGTAATTTTTGAATTGTTGTTTTCTACTAATGCAACTACATTTATGGAGCTATATAAAAATTTTACAACATCTTTGCCTTTAGCATTAGCAAAATATAAAGAAATTTCTCCTGAAGATAAAAAAGAAGTTGGAGAAATGGCAAAACAGCTTATAACTTATTATGTTGGAACTATTAAAAAACAAGAAATAGATAAACTAAATAATATGAAAACAAAATATATTTCAAATACAAAAAATAAAATGAAAGAAATTAATGAGAAAATTATGAGTAAATTTAAAAAAGATAAAAAAGCATTACCAGAAGAAAATAAAAAGCCTTAATTTTTTAAGGCTTTTTATTTTAAAAATTAGAATCTATAAATTTATCAGTAGCTTTTAGTCTTTCTAAAACATATTCTTCAAATTTAGTTAGTTTTTCTTCCTCATCATTATAATTACTATCAACCCATCTAGTTTTATCTCTATTAAATGCACCAGAATCGTAAATCTGCTTAGAATAATTAGAAATAAGTTCTTTTAAATGTGATTCGGAATAGTAAGTGTTTCGTAGTTCTTTATATCTATTTTTTACTAAATCATTAATTTTAGTATCATTTAAATTCTTTAGAGCTCCTATTGCATTTAATTTAAAGTTAATAGTTTCATCAACAGCTACAGCATATTCGTTGGTAAAGTTTTTGCTAGTTTCATTATAAACATTTCCCATAGACAAATCATAATCCCAAGGAGTATAGATAAAAACATTTTTATTATTATGTTTTTTTATTGATATGAAAACGTTTTTTAAAACGTCGGCTTTTGCATTGTCATTTCCTTGAATAAATTCTTGGAACAGATAATAATCTATAACATTGTTTATATCACTTATATTATATAATTCATCTACATTTTTACTTTGCAAAAGAGTTACATAATAATTTTTTAAATATTGCCAGCCAGTAGCTTCATCTTTAGCTTCATTTCTTAATTCATAATTTGGAAGTTTATTTTCTTTATATTCTAAAACATGAGATTCAGTTTCATCATATTGATTTTTTGAAAATAGATATTCTTGATTATTATCTATATTTAATTGTTTTTCATCAATACGATATCCTAAAGCATAAAGTCCCCAATATTCATTATTTATAAAAAGCTCAAGAAATTTATATTGATTTCCATTAGTTATTCCAAACATATTATTTTTAGCAGAGGCTTCATACCATAAGTTGCTTGCAAAAACATTTCTAATTTTTTCTTGGTCGTTGTATGCAGCATATAATATCCAATCATCATCTTTTCTCATACCTAATAAAGATAGGTGATTTTTTCTTGTGTGATTTCCTAAAGATTCCATTTTTAATGAAAGTTTAAAACATTTTTTAGGAAATACTGCTGATATTTGACCACGAATATGCATTTTTCCATCAGACCTTGTAATTCTTTTAGCAGATTTTTTACTATTATCAAAAAGATATAAAGACATGTTTATATCTGATGTTCGAGATAAGTTATCAATATCATTAGAAGTAATATTTAATATTGGCAAAGTGGTACACCTTAATGCATATATTGTAAATTCAGTATCGTTATATAGCATTATTTCTACACAATCATTATTTTCTATTAAATTATCGGTTATTTTTTTATTAATTACTAATTTTAAATCGTCTTTATTAGTTTTATAACTAACAGTTGGATTATATCTATTACTATAACTTTCTATTAGGGAATAGTAATAAGTACAATTAACATTATCAAAAAGAAGCTCGTAATCATTGAATTTTAGTGATGTTGTAAAATTTTCATTTGTCATTGTTCTTTTACTAATTATTTCATTCCAAGTTTCATCACTAACTAATAAATCTTCATAATTACAGCTTTTATGATAAAGAAAGACAGAAAATATTAAAATTAATAAAATTAATATTATACAAATTAATATAATTTTTTTATTCATATTTTTATCCTATACAATATCTTCTTGATCATATTCAATTATAGAAAATTTTTCAACAAATTTTTGCTCTTTTAAATCTTTAGTTAAATCCTCAGGATTTTTTAGTAGCATTTCTATGGCATAGTCTAAACCTTTAGAAGTAAAGTTTCTGCTTTTAATTCTAAATCTTTTTACATGCTTTTTTAAAACATCAACAATATTTTTTTCTTCACAGTCCTTACAGTGAATAACAAGCACATAAGGTAACTTTCCAAATTTTATATTTTCTAAAACTGCTAAAAGTATTGTTACTGCAATAGAAGTTAGAATTGCTACTTCATATAATTGACAGCCACATATAATTCCAATATATACAGACCAAAGAATATATAACATATCTATTGGATCTTTTACTGCTGTTCTAAATCTTATGATAGCGAGAGCACCAATTGTTCCTAAAGTAATAACAATATTAGATTGTAAGCATAAAATTATTGTTGATATGAAAAATGGTAATATTGTTATTAAAATATTAAATTGTTTATTATAAAAACTTCTGTGTGATACAAATCTGTAAATTAAAAATTCATAAACTGATAATACGAATACAACTAATAAAACAGATAGGGTAGTGGTAACTCCTATATCAATTCCAAATGAATTAAAAATGTTATTAAAAACTTCAATTATTCTACTCATAATAAATTACCTATTACTTTCTTTCTTCCTATATAATATTTTGAAAAAGAGGTTTGATTAAATCCTGTTGAACAAACTATATTTTTTATGTATCCTGGTAAAATATCATCAAATTTTACTTCTAAAATATGATAATTGTGTTCTTGCAAAGGAAAAACTACATAATTTCCAGTAATGAAATTATCAATATCATAAGAAGCATTGATGTTTGTATCAATTGTTATACGAATATTTAAAATTGGTTCTATAAAAGCGGTTCTTTCATAGTTAATAATTACTTTAGGTTTAAAATTTTTTGTAATAATATCTACTATGAATTCTTTTAGTAGTGCTTTGTCTGTTTTCCAAAAGATATCCATATAATCACTAGAAAATATTTGATTAAATTCTTTAGTAGTTAAGCTACATTTTCTTTTATGACATTTTCCAGATAATTTTTCTTTTTTCTCTAAAAATAGATTTGTACTTAAATCATTATAATATCTAATTCTCCATTTTGACCTTTTAAAATCACCAGATTCAACTTGTTTTGCTGATGTGTTTTTGTAATCATCAAAATACAAACTATGTATAATATAATTTCCATTTTTTGTTGAATTTTCATCGAGCTGTAATAATGGGGAGAGTCTAGATTTTAATAATTCAAGATTGCAATTTGATAAAATATATTTCTGTTCATTCCTATATTTTTTCATAAAAACCTCCGTGCAAATTTTATCATAGGTTTCTAATAAAATCAACATCTTTGCGTATTTTAAAAGAAATTAACATAAAATATTGAAAAAAAGGCTAAAAGCTGTTATAATAGAAATGTATAGCCTTCATACAGGCTATTTGAAATAGATGTCAAGTTAAAAAGAAGGGAGATGAAGAGAGCAAACAAAGAGCGAATTTAACTGAATAGTAGACGGTATCAACAACAACGACGACTAGTAACTCTTGAGGCACTCGACTAACTTTAGCGACATAGATGACATTGATGGGAGGTAATTCCAATGCACAGCTAATAGAACGTATCTCTGCTAATTGATGACTAAGATAGGAGGCAAGCATAATGGTATACCTGATCATTACGCTAATCGTGGCACTCACGGCAATTGGATATGCCGTACGCAACTACATTTACCTCAAGGAAGAACTGCCTGAGGGAACTCCGGAAATGGTCCAAATCGCACACTTCATCCGCGAAGGCGCGAACACTTTCCTCAGGAAGCTGTATGCCATCGTTATACCGGTAATGCTAGTGATAGCCCTTGTGCTGTCTGGAATGCTGGATTTTAGCGTGGCGGTTGCTTTCATCATTGGCACTTTGATGAGCGCTACTGCCGGTATCTTTGGCATGCAGGGAGCTACTCGTGCAAACGTGCGTGTTGCCGAGAAAGCTAGGACCAGTAGGAACATATTCGAAACCCTCAAGGTTGCCGTTTTGGGCGGAAGCATAAATGGACTTTCCACCATGGGTTTCGCTTTGCTTGGCCTGGTTATAGTGTGTCTCTTATACTATAAGCAGTTGTTTAGCATTGCTGAAACAACGAATAGCTGGGGAGTTGGGTACATTCCGATATCCCAGATACTCACGGCTTACGCCTTGGGATGTTCTGTGATTGCCATATTTGCGCGCGTTGCAGGTGGCATATACACAAAGGGCTCTGACACCGCAGCTGACTTGGTTGGTAAGACCGAGGAGCGGATTCCCGAGGATGACCCAAGGAATGCCGCTGTTATTGCCGACAACGTTGGCGACAACGTTGGCGACACTGCGGGACTTGGCTCTGACTTGCTTGAGTCCTTTATGGGCACAATCGTCTCGACAATAGTGTTGCTCATCCACACTATTGTAAGCTATATGGCGATGAACATGGAATTTAGCCAGAGGCTTTACGAGAAGATGCTCATCTTTCCCATTGTCTTCGTGACTATAGGATTGTTCTCCTGTGAGCTTTCGCTCTTCAGGTTCCTGAAGAAGAAGGCCCCAGCTGAAGATGAGCCTATCAATCCCCATAAAGAACTGAACAAGTTCACATGGACCTCTGCTGGCCTTACAGCAGCTTTGAATATAGCCTTCACATTTATGCTGTTTGGAGGCGAGACCACTGGAAGTCTGCCGTTTAGGTTCGGCTTTGCTTCACTAATCATTTCTGCTGTCGTGGGAATCGTCGCGGGTATTGCCATTGGCCTTATCACAGAAATTTACACCAGCGATGAGAAATCGACAACGAAAAAAATTGTCGAAATTGCTCCCAAAGGGGCATCTTTGGTTATAAATCAAGGTATGGCTGGAGCAATGAAATCGGTTCTTCCGATTGTAGTTGTATTGGCCTGCATTGTTCTTATACCATATGCCTGTGCCGGATTTTTGGGAATTGCGATTTCCGCAGTTGGTATGTTGTCCTTCGTTGCGGCAACAGTCACTGTGGACTCGTATGGACCAATTGCCGACAACGCCGGGGGCATTGCAGAAATGGCAAAGCTTGGCGATGATGTCCGCAAAATAACCGATATGCTCGACTCTGTGGGTAATACCACGGCAGCAATCGGTAAAGGACTCGCAATCGGTGCTGCTTCTTCTACCACGATTGGTATGATGATTGCCTATGTTTATATCTTCAGTCCGCCAACGGCGGAAGTGAGTTTGAACATGATCAACCCTCTAGTTTTCGCAGGACTGCTAGTGGGTTGCGCGATAACATACTTCTTTTCGGGTATGTTAATCGAGGCAGTAGCCGAAGTCGCTGAGCGGATGGTCCAGGAAGTCCGCAGACAGTTTGCAGAAATTCCTGGACTTCGAGAGGGAGAAGCCCTGCCGGACTACAAAGAGTGCGTCGAAATTGCTACTGTGGGAGCTATTAAGGAAATGAAGCTTCCCGCAATTATAGCCATCATTTTGCCGATCGTTGGCGGATTCATTATGGGACCGCTATTTGTCGGAGGTATTTTGATGGGGGCAATTTTGTCTGCCATCGTTCTTGCAGTCTTCTGCGGAAATTCTGGTGGAGCCTGGGATAACGCCAAGAAGATGGTTGAATCTCTTGGCAAAAAAGGCTACCCAGAACACATCGCAACTGTTGTGGGCGACACTGTTGGCGATTCGCTCAAAGACACTGTTGGACCGAGCCTGGACATATTTATCAAAATTATGTCCACAGTGTCGATATTGTTCGCCCCCTTATTTTCTGTTTACAACTTGCTCAATCTATTCGGCAAGTAATAGTTTGCCGTGAAAAAAAGCGAAGAGCTCCTTGGGGTAATTCCCAGGGAGCTCTTCTGCATATTTTAATAAAATTTTTTTAAAGATTTGATTATTATTAATTGATATGATAATATATTTAAATAGAAATACACAAAAGTAAAGGAGTTAGAAAGATGACAAAATTCTTATATTGGATTGTTGAGCTAATTTCAAAAGCACATACTTTTATTATGCACATAAACGATACTTATGAATATGAGTTCACAGATAAGGAATTACACTTTATAATTATTGGCTTATTAGGAATTTTTTTAATTATTGTAATATATCCAATTTTTAAGTATCTTGCAAAAAAAAATCATTTTCTAACTTTAACAGGAATTTATGTTTTTACTTTAATTGTTGTTATAACTTTTGCCATTGAAATAGGACAGAAAATTACCAACACTGGAAATATGGAATTTGCTGATGTACTATTTGGAATTACGGGCTTTGTATCGATGTATATTGGACTGGCAGTAATTGTTGGAATTATTAAATTTATAACAAATATAATTAAAAAACATATTAATAAAGAAGAAAACAATAAATAAAAATATTTACAAAAGAGGAAAATGTATGAAAGAAAAAGGAATTTTACTTCCAATTTTTTCTTTGCCAAGTAAATATGGTATTGGGGATTTTGGAAAAGAAGCATATGAATTTATAAACATACTAAGTGAAAATAATATGAAGTATTGGCAAATTTTGCCTATAAACGCTTGCGAAAACTTACCATATTCACCACAAAGTTATTATGCGTTAAATGAAAGCTATATATCACTAGATATGCTAAAAGAAGAAAATCTGATTGAAAATCCAGAAGTAAGAGAAGACACAGATAGAGTAAAATACGATAATTTTAAAGAAAAATATTATTATGAAGCTTTTAGAAATTTTACTAAAAATGAAGAATATGAGAAGTTTATCGAAAATAAAGAAATAGAAGAATATGCTGAGTTTATAAGTGATTTAAAAGGAGAAGAAAAAGACTATCATTTATTTTTGCAATACATAGCAAGCAAACAATGGCTTAATTTAAAGCAATATGCAAATTCAAAGAATGTGGAAATAATTGGAGATATGCCAATATATCCAACTTTTGAATCAAGTGAAACTAAATACCATCCAGAATGTTTTGAAATGGAAAATGGAAAATTTACTTTTGAGTCAGGCACACCACCAGATTATTTCAATTCTGATGGACAAAAATGGAATAGCCCAGTATATAACATAGAAAACATTAAAAATAATAATTATGAATATTTAGTAAAAAGATTTAAATATTATTTAAAACTATTTGATAAAGTTAGAATAGATTACTTTAGGGGATATGATTCATTTTTTAAAATACCAATTGGTAAAACAGGAAAAGAAGGCTTTTATGTGGATGGTGTAAGCTATGGATTTTTTGATGAACTATTTAAAAACAAAAACATAAAAGTTGATAGTCTAATAATAGAGGATTTAGGAGATATAAGAGAAGAAACAATTAAATTAAGAAACCACTATGGATTTACAAGACAAAAAATTTTACAATTTACAATAGACTTAAATAACTTATATGACAGAGATAATGAATCAGAAAATGTTTTAGTTTATCCTGGAAATCATGATAATTATACAATATATGGTTGGTATAAAACTTTAAATGATGAATATAAAGAAAGATTAAAAGAATTTTTAAGAAGAAATGAATGTTATGATATAAATGTTAATATTGGAATGATGCAATATTGTTCAAAATGTAAGGCAAAAATGGCAATAATATCGGTTCAAGATATTTTAGGCTTAGATGACAGTGCTAGGATTAATTTTCCAGGAACAATTTCAGAAAATAATTGGTCTTGGAAACTTACGAGCTTTGATGATTTTAAAGAAAGAATAAAGGACTTTTAAAAATGGAGGTATATAATTGATTTAATGCCAGATTCAGAAATAGAATCTAAATTGCAACAAATTGGAAATAGTGAAGAAAACATAAAAAAGAGCAAAACTACCCTTAAATGGGTAGTTTTTTTATATTTTAAACATAGATAAAAGTAAAAGAGGTGATATATATGCTAATAAAAGAAAATATCTTAAATAAGAAAAATAAAAGGAATATTGTATTTGAAATTATTGCAAGTGAATGGCTAAAAATCAAAGAAAAAGAAGTTAAAAAATCTACTTTTTCAAATTATTTATATATTATAAAAAAATATTTAATTTGTGAGTTTGGAAATATGAAGATAGAGAAGCTAGAAAAAAATGATTTTAATAAATATATTGATATATTAAGTAAAAAATTAAAATCTAAAACAATAAAAGATATTATTATAATTTTAAAGGCTATTTTAAATTATTCAAATGAAAAATACAACAGTAATATAAAAACACAAAAAATAAAACCTCCTAAATTAAATCAAGATGTATTGCAAATATTAAATAGAGAAGAAAAAGAAAAGCTAACAAAATATTGTGTAAAAGAAAATTCTTTTAAAAGTATTGGAATTATAATATGTTTGAATACAGGATTAAGAATTGGAGAGATTTGCGCATTACGTTTTAAAGATATTGATTTAGACAAAAAAGAAATTTTTATTAAAAACACATTGCAAAGGATTTATGATAGTACTTTAGAGAAAACCAAAATAATTATTGATGAACCAAAAACAAAATCATCAGTTAGATGCATACCAATTTCAAATAAATTATATAACATAATAAAGAAAGTTAGTGATAATCATAATGAAAATGACTTCTTTCTAACTTGTAATGAAAGGCGATATATTGAACCAAGAATTTATAGGGAATATTTTAAAAAAGTATTAATAAAAAGCAAAATAAAATATCCTTATAAATTTCACGCTTTAAGGCATACATTTGCGACTGAATGTATAGATGTGGGAATGGATGCAAAAAGCTTAAGTGAAATATTAGGACATGCTAATGTGGATATAACTCTTAACAGATATGTACATTCATCTTATGAAAGAAAAAAGAAATACTTAGAAAAATTATAAAATAAATATCTAATCTTCAAGTTGATAACTTAAAGACTAGATATTTATTTTTTTATATCATAATACCCATAAAAAAGCAATATTTTTTTCGCTTTTTTTAAAAAACACATAAAATTATTATAAACATTATGAAAATAATATTTTTTTATTCGTAATCAACAAATATTTGAAGATTTTCCTTACTTTCAATCTTTTAAAATAAATCTTTAAGTTATCAACTTAAAGATAAAAAAAGGAGGTAATATTTATAAATGATTGATTACTATTGCAAATGTAAAGGGTGTAAATACATAGATCCTACAAACAGAAATGGATATAAGTGGTTTTGCGAATATTATGGTTCTTTTGAAGATCCCGACGAAGTAAAAGAATGTAAATTTTATCAAGAATAGGAGGTAATCATTAAATGATTAAGGTAGAAGAAGAAAGATTATGTGGTAAATTAAAAGCCATAGAAATGATTTCAGATGATTTTTTAATTGACAGGATAAATCAGTATGCTAATGAAGCAGGAATACCAGTTACTGTTGAAAAAGGAACAATAAAGGTAGGTGGCGGGTTATTTGCAAAGCCCGAACCATGCATTGTTGTATATAATAGTAAATTTCGTTCAAAATACTATAATTATGATATAGTGCAAAGGCAACAGGGAAACTATGTTTTTATTTCAATTTATTATGCAGGAATTAGTGAAAACTATAAAAGAAAAGTTTTTTCTGAAAATTCTAAAAGTCCACTTTATGCAGCCTTAATAAAACCAAATGGTGCAAAACATGAGGCAGAACATGCTTATTATGATATTGTTGAAAGCGTAATAAATGATGCTATTGTTTCATCTGAAAAGCTTATAAAGCCTAATAGATGATGCTATTGTTTTATCTAAAAAGCTTATATATTAAAATATATTGAATTAATTTAAAGAAATATGGTATCTAAAACAAAAGTGGAGGAAAAAGTGAAGCAATCAAAATACAATATTAAAGTAAAACTACCAAATGAAGAAAAATATTTAATTTATAATACTTTATACAAAGGATTAATTTGCATTGAACCAGAATTTCTAGATGCTTTAGAAAATTGTAATAGTAAAACCCAAAAACAAAAAGAGGCTATAGAAAGTTTTAAAGAGCAAAAATTTATTATTGAAGATGAGGAAAATGAATTTGAATTTTTAAAATATGAATTTTATAAAGCCATGTTCGATAATACAGAGCTAGTATTAACAATAGCACCAACTCTTGCTTGTAATTTTAGATGTCCTTATTGCTATGAAACAAGTAGAAGCAAAACTATTGATACTAAAGGAATACATGCCATTGTTGATTTTGTGATAGAAAGATATAAAGAAAACAATTTTAAAAAGTTAAAAGTAAATTGGTACGGAGGAGAACCATTATTAGCAATAAACGAAATAGAAGAAATCAGCAAGTTACTTATAGAGTTTTCTGAAAAAAATAATATAGAATATACTGCTAGAATGGTAACTAATGGTTCATTAATTAATGAAAATATAATTGAAATATTAAAAAGCATAAAAGTTAAAGACATACAAATAACAATAGATGGTTTAAAAGAAAACCATGATAAAAGAAGAATTTCTAAAGATGGAAAATCTACATTTGACCTTATAATTTCTAATACCAAAAAAGCTATAAAAAGTGGCATTACTGTTGGAATTAGGATGAACACAGATGAAGTAAATAAAGATGATTATTCAAAATTAGTAAAAATATTTGAAAACGATAAAGAAGTTTATGTATATATGGGACACTTAAGACAATATGATAATAATCTACGTAAACTAGAATATAATTTTTTTTCAAAAGAACGTTTTAGTAATCTAGAATATGAAAATTTTGAAAAAATGAATCGTTCTATTGAAGATTTAGAAAATATCTTAGAATGCAAGAAAATATTTTGTTCAGCGACAATAGATAACAATTTCATTATTGATGAAAAGTGTAATGTATATAAATGTTGGAATGATATAGGAAATGATAATAGGATTATCTTTAACCTAATGGAAAAACCAGAAAAAAGAGAAATAAATAAAATAGAACTAATGAAGTATATGGGATGGAATCCATTTAATCAAAAAGAATGCCAGAAATGTAAAGTGTTTCCTATATGTGCTGGAGGCTGTGCTTTTGAAACTAATAAAGATAAAGAAATATTTTGCTATCCACCAAAATATAATATAGAAAAATATATATTGAAGTATTATTATGAATTAAAAAATATAAATAAAAACACATAAATAGAACTTGTACGAAGGAGGTGATTTGAAATGGAAGTTATAAAAAGAGCAGAAGTAAATAATAGGTATTCAGACAATTTTATTAGAAGAGCAAGCTGTATAGGTTGTTTTTGTGATACTAAAAATTGTGGTGAATGCCCAAAAATATTAAAATAATTTAGAAGAATAATTTTTGCAATATGCTACTAAATTAATTGGTAGCATATTATTTTATGGTGAGTATATAAGAGAGGTAATGAGATTGATAAAATTAAAAAGATATAAACTTATAAGGAAAATAAAAACAAAAAATAAATTACCAGAAATAGAATTGATTGAAAAAATATATCAAATAGCTCAAGGAGAAAATATAGGAATTAAAATAGAACAAGATCAAATAAAATTAGATAGCAATGATGCTCAAACCGGAATAACTATAAAAAATTCTGTATATGAAAACAGTTATTACTATTATGTTATAATACAAAACAAAGTGGGTATATATAATTTTATATATTTATATATAACTGGAAAAAGTAAAAATTTGGATAATAGTGAAAAATCTAAAATATTAAATGAAAATTCAAAAAAATTGAAAAGAGATTTAGACAATAGAGTAGAAAGTGGCAGTAATTTTATTGGACTTGCATTTATGGGGACGAGCATTGCAAAAATAAGATCTATTGTGCTAAAGCCAAATGAGAAAAAAATTCAAGAGGAAAAGAGATATTATGATATAGCAACTAATATCATTAGTCAAGCTATTATGAATTTTGAAAGTAAATATGGTATATTACTAGAAAGAGAAAGCAATGACAATTTAGATACAAGCAGAAATACTGTAGAATCAAAATCTAATGTTCCACCAAGTCCAAAAAAACAAATAAAAAAGATGTTAAAAGATAAGAATTTCTCAGGAAAAATGGTTGGTTTTGCAATTCTTATGATAATCGTTTTTCTTTTAATAAATGATGGCAAACAGGAAACAACCTATTATTATAATACAAATAATGAAACTTCTAATAATTTTAATATTGATAATTCCCTAAGCTATACAATTGAAAATTTGAATTATATAATACCAAATGAATTATATGATAGTAGTAAATATAATTATATTCCAATGGTACAAGATACGATACGTTGGATTGATTTATCAACAGATCTATTTTATGATGTAGATATATTTTTGGAAACAAATTGTGAGACAGAAGAAGAATATTATGAAGCCCTTAAAAACTTTGACGAAAATCCAACAATTGGAAAATTAGAAGAAGAAAATATAAATGGAACAATATGGAAAAAAGCAGAAATATCTTATACTACTTTTAGTGATGAAGGAGAAGAAAATACTATTGAATTTCGCTATTTTGTTAAATATAAAGGTAAATTATATGTAGCAACATTTGTTATAGTACAAGAAGAAAACAACCATAATAATTATGATACAACTATTTTTAGAAAAATAAGACAGTCACTTAAATTTAAATAAAAAGAAGTTTACTATAACTATGAAGTAAACCTAAATTGTTAGACAAAAAGTTTAGCAAGGAGGATTCTGCTTTATTATGAAAGATGAAATCTCCAGTATTTCTCAAAAAACAAATAATGTTTTTTTATTAATAATAAAATTTGCAATTTTTAGTCGAAATAATATATAATAGTAAAAAAGTGGGGGAAATAAAAAGGAGATGTTTTATATGGAAGTTTGGGATTTATATGATGAAAATAAAAATGTAACTGGAAAATATTGCATAAGAGGAAATGAAATTCCAGATAATTATTATCATTTAGTTGTTCATGTATGGATAAAGAATAGTGAAGGAAAATATTTAGTTTCACAAAGATCAGAAAGCAGACCTACTTTTCCGTTAATGTGGGAATGTGTTGGTGGTTCAGTATTGAAAGACGAAAATAGTTTGGAAGGAGCAATAAGAGAAACTAAAGAAGAAGTAGGAATAGACTTTAAGAAATCAGAAGGAAAAATGGTATATAGTGAAATTAGGAAAAAAGTTGGCGGAAAAAAATATAATGATATTATGGACGTTTGGCTATTTGAATATAATGGGGAAGTTAATTTAAAAAATGCAACAACTGACGAAGTTAGAGATGTTAAATGGATGAGAAAAGAAGAAATAAAAGAATTACTAAAAAACAATAAATTAGTTCCGACACTAGATTATTTTTTTGATGAAATAAATATATGAGGGCTTACCAAAAATGGTAGGCTCTTAATATTATAAGGAGTAATAAAAATGCAAATAAATGTAGGATGTTTTTATTTTATAAAAGATTCATTTTTTAATATTATAGATGATTTAGAGTTGATGAAAAATATTATATTTTCTAATATTGACAAAATATTAGAACAATTATTATAACTTTAATCTTTGAAACAATTAAAAATTATAAATGTTCGTTGAAAATATATAAAATTTATGATATTACAGTAATAGAATAATAAATAAAGTGTTCAATAAAAAATTAAAAGAAAACAGGAGAAAGAATGAAAAAGTACCAAATTTTAGAAGAATTAGTAAAGTTTAATACTATTAAAGATAAAGACAATAAAAATATATTAAACTATATAGAAAATATTTTAAAAGAAAAAGGGTTTACAGTTCAATATAAAAGTAAATTATTGATAATGAGTTACGGAAAAAATCCTACATTTGGTTTTCTAGGTCATACAGATACAGTTGAATACATAGATGGATGGAATACAAATCCATTTATTCTTACTGATAAAATGGATAAACTATATGGCTTAGGTTCATGCGATATGAAAGGGGGAATAGCTGCCATACTCGATGCAATAAATGATATTGATTTAAGCCAAGTAAAAAATGGGATAAAACTATATTTTACATATGATGAAGAAATTAATTTTAGTGGAATTAATGAATTAGTAAAAAACAACGAAAAATTTCCCGATTTTATGGTTTTTGGCGAACCTACTAATAATGAGATTGTTATAGGAAGTAAAGGATTATTGCAATTTGATTTATATTTTAAAGGTATAAAAACTCATTCTAGTACTCCAGATAAGGGGAAAAGTGCAAATTTAAATGCTATACATTTCTTAAGCGAACTTGAAAATTTTTATTTAAAAAACATAAAAAAAGATATAAATATGAATTACGAAATACCTTATACTACTATGAATATAGGACTTTTAAATGGTGGAAGTTCACAAAATTCTATACCTGCAAAATGCTATGCTTCATTAGATTTTAGGTTAATAGATTCTAATCATTCTAAATTAATCTTAGATGAAATTAAAGAGTTATGCCCAAAATATGATAGTGAATATAAGATAACAATAAATATAGAACCGTTTATAAATAATGTTAATTTACAAAACAATGGAAAAACATCAAATTTTATTACTGAAGCAAGCTTTATAAATTGTAAAAATAAAATAATTTTAGGTTTAGGTCCTATAACAGCTCACGAAATAGACGAGCATATAGATAAAAAAAGTTATGATCAATTAATAAATCAATATAAAATCTTAATTAAAAAATTTGCATAAAATTGTACTATTTGAAAAGATATAACCATTGTTATATAATATTAATATAAAAGATTTATTAAATAAGAATATGAAAGAGGAAAATAATTTATGAGAGATTCAAATAAAAAATGGTTTCAAGCACCAATATATACTAGAAAATTATATTTTAAAAATGCAAGTGAATGTATAGAAAGAAAGTGTGGTAGAGGCAAATTTTCTATACAAGAACTATTAGAAAAAATATCACCTAAAAATAATAATTTGAAACATACAATGAGATTAAGCAACGTACCAAGAAGTTTAATACATTATGGCAGAAAGGGTGATACAATTGATAGAGATTATATGTTTTATATATATGCTCAAAACTTTATGAGAGAACATTCAAGTTCTAATACTTTGTTCATTAATTATACTGGTCATTCAGGACCAGTTGCGGCTGCTTTAGCCGAACACAATATTCCAACATACTGGCAAATGGATCTATCAGAGGATAATATAGCTGAAGATAGAATACTTGGCCAAATACAAGATTACATTAACATTATAACCAAAAATGAAAACACTAATAATTCAAATCTTGCACTTATGTTAGAACCACCTCATAGTTTTATTCCAACAGTAATACAATCTGCTTTACCTTCTATAGAGGCATTAAAACTTCAAAAAATAAGAAAAATTGTTATTTTTACAGAAGATCCATTCGGAGAAGAAACAAATGAATGCCCTAATTCAGATACATTTTTTTTAGGTATAAAAAGTTTTGTTGATAAATTAACTCAGTCAGGATTTGAAATCGAATTTGTTGGTCTGGATTGCAAAGATAAAAGTCAACAAAATTCTGATTTTATATGTCCTGATAAAGAAAAAATCGTAGATCTTTCTGAATATGAACAAAATTTTGATGTAGCTACAATAGAAGCAACAGAACCTTTTACAATGGATAGAAGGGAAGAAGAAACAATTTCAATATCAGAACTACTAAAAAAAGCTTTGGCTTCTAGTATTTCAAGACATGCTATAGATGAAGAAGAAAAAGAAGATGATGACCACAGCAATGAAAAATAATAAAAAGGAGTTTTAAATGGAAGAAAATAATAAAAAAAGAAAAATTAAATTAACCACATTAATAGTTATAATATTAATTGTGTTAATACTTATTGCTGGAATAATTATAACAAGATTAAATAAAAATATTGATAGTAAAAATGAAGATATGAACACAACACAAATAGTAGATAAAACAACAAATACAAGGATAAATTTTACTTATAATGATTTTGACTTTAAATTCTTAAAAATGGAAAATAAGAAAAACAACATAGTTTATAGCCCATTATCTATAAAATATGCTTTAAAAATGCTTAATGATGGCGCAAATGGAAATACTAAAACTCAAATTGAGAGTGTAATTGGAGATATAGATTTAGTAAAATATGATAATATAGATAATATATTATCCTTAGCAAATGCATTATATATTAGAGATACATATTCACAATATATAAAAGATGAATATAAAGATATATTACTTAATAAATATAATGCTGAAATAAAATATGATGCCTTTAGAAGTGCTGATGATATTAATAATTGGATTGAAAATAAAACTTTTGGACAAATAAAAAATATGTTGAAAGATGAAATAGTAACAAATCCAAATAATAAAATGTTTTTAATAAATGCATTAGCTATTGATATGGCATGGAAAGATAGATTTGATGAAAATAAAACTCATGGAAGTGAATTCTATTTAGAAAATGGTAATGAAATGACTACAACAATGATGAATCAAGTAACAAAAAGTGATAATGTTTCATATTATAAAGATAGCAATGTTACTGCAATTTCAATGGACTTAGAAGAATATGAAAATGAACAAATGGAATTTATTACCATTATGCCTAATAATGATCTATCAAATTATGTAAAAAATTTGGAAGAGGATACTTTAAAAAATATAATAAGTAATTTAACATTAGCTTCTAAAACCAAAAATGGTTTAGATATTTTTATACCAAAATTTTCATTTGATTATGAATTAAGCTTAAGTGATGATTTAAAAAATTTAGGGATAACGGATGCATTTGATGGAAATTTAGCTGATTTTTCAAATATGTCAAGCAAAGGATCTCTTTATGTGGGAGAAGTCCTACATAAAGCTAATATTGATTTTTCAGAAAAAGGAATTAAAGCAGCAGCTGCAACGGTTATTTATATGACTGAGAAAGCTGCAATGCTTAATGAAGATGAGCCTATTGAAGTCAGGATAGATAAGCCATTTATGTATTTAATAAGAGATAAAAAAGCAGATGAAATATGGTTTGTAGGAACAGTTTATGAACCAAGTTCTTGGGAAAATGATAAAGCAAGCTATTAGTATAGATAAATATAGCAAGTTGTATATAAAAGCAAAGAAAAAAATGAACTAAAATGATAAAAATAAAATTAATAATAAAAGGATAACAATATGAAGAAATATAGATATGAAATAATAATATTTACAGTAGATGCAATATGTATGATTCTTGAATTAATTGCCTCAAGAGTAATTTCTCCATATTTTGGAAACTCAAATTTAGTATGGACAAGTGTAATAGGAATAATTTTATTGAGTAGCAGTATAGGTAATTATTTAGGAGGTAAAATTGCTGATAGAAAAGAAGTAACTAAAAATTTAAAAATAATATTAATGTTTACATCACTCTCAATATTTATTATACCATTGCTACAAAAAATTATATTAAATTTATTATCAAGTACTATACATGATGTAAGAATAGGTGCAGTACTTGCAGCAATAACACTGTTTTTCATTCCATCATTATTAATGGGAATTTTAACACCGATAATTCTTAAATTAAAATTAGATAGTATTGAAACGGCTGGAAAAGTTGCGGGAAAAATAACAGCAATTGCAACAATAGGAGGAATAGTAGGAACTTTTTTAGGAGGATTTTTCTTAATACCTAGCTATGGAAGTATACATATTTTGTATGTACTAACGATAATAATTGCGTTGTTAATGCCACTAGTAAATTGCAAAATAAAAGACAAAAGTAATATCTTTACAATAGTAATTACAATAGCATCAATTCTTTTAATGATTAGTAATATAAACATAAACAATATAAAAGGAGAAGATGTTTTAGAAGGAAATTCAAAAACAAAAGATGACTATGTTAGTTATGATACGCAATATGGTAGAGTTCTTATATATAACACAAAAAGAAATGGCGAAAATATTAGAATGTTAGATATAGATAGTGGATACGAATCAGCAACATTTACAGATGAAGGAAGACAAAATGATTTAGTTTTTGACTATACAAAATTTTATGACTTAATGTTTAAAGCAAATATACCAATAAAAGATACAATGTTAATAGGTGGAGCAGGTTATTCATACCCAAAATATTTTATAAGTAATTATGAAGATAAGAATATGGATGTAGTGGAAATTGATGAAGAAATAACAAATATTGCAAAAAAATATTTCTATCTAGATAAATTAATACAAGATTATAACATAAACCAAAATCATAGATTAAACTTTATTACTGCAGATGGAAGAACATATTTAAATGATACGACAAAGAAATATGATGCAATATTAAATGATGCTTTTTCAGGCTTAGCACCAGTAAAAACTTTGACTACAATAGAAGCAGTACAAAAAATAAAAGGAGCCTTAAATGAGGGTGGACTATATTTAACAAACGTAATATCTTCTCTAGAAGGAAAAGATTCTAAATTTATAAAGGCAGAAGTAAATACATTAAAAAAAGTTTTTAAAAATGTATATGTTATACCTTGTAATACAATTACTGAATTAGAAATGATCCAAAATAATATGGTAATAGCATCAGATGATGATATAAACCTAACAGGAGTAAATGTTTGTGAATTAAAAATAGATGAAAAAGAAATAGTATTAACAGATGATTACTGTCCAATTGATACACTTGTACCACAAGGATGAAGTAGCTGAACAAATGCATTCGATTTATAATTGCTTGTTTACATAATAATTATAATATGATATAATAAATATAGTGTTTAAAAAATTATAATATATAAGGAGAAAATTTATTTATGAAAAAAATAAGAATGCAATACCCATATGATTCGTCAGGAAGAAATCCAAGTTATGATGGTAGACTTCATGATGTACAGCCTACTTCGCTTTATAGAACAATAATAAGAGGAATACCTTTTTATGTAATGTCATATCATGATTTAACTCTAAATTCTGATATGATTACATTAGTAGTTGATATAAATGGACAAATTGCTAAAGTTCCTTTAAGTGACTACTCTACATTTTCTCAGTTCTTAGAAAGTGCAAATTTAACACCAATCTCACCAGAAAAGGTAGATAGAATACTTCCAAATGAAGTTGGACTATCTGAGCAAATGGATGCATCTAACTTATTTCCACCGGTCCCACCTACTAAAGCAGCTACATTATTTCCGCCAGTTCCACCTATTCATCCAAGAGAAAATAATTTTCAAAGTGAAAGAAAAAATGTAATAGATGTTTCTTTATATGTTCCAACAAGAGATAATGAACCAATATGTACTGTTTATAGACAAAGTCTTATTACAACAGAAGCCTATTATTCATATTATCAAACATTTAAATTTGAAGAAGAACCTCTTTTTAGCGAACTATATCAAGGAATAGCTAGAAATAGAAGAAAAAACGGAACAGTTGAATTTGATATCGACGTTCCACCTGGAACAACAGCTTCACAAATAGTGTTAGATGAAACTGGAAGAGCCGTTAAACAACTTCTATTATTGATCCCTGGCACTCATCACTATACTGTTACATATGCAGATACTTTATCAAAACAAAAATATGATGCAGCAAAAAATAGTTTAAATGCAGAAATAACAGCAAGATTAAGAGACAGAGAAAGTATGACTTCTGCTTTTAGAGGTGGCTTCTCAGGTAGACTTCCAATAGAATTTAGTGATAAATTAGGTAAAAAAAGACAATTTGATGCAGAGTATACGAGAAACGGTTATTAATATAATAAATTATAATAAAGTCCCTATTTTATTTAGGGATTTTATTTTTTTGTCTTTAATAAATTGAAATATACAATATTGACAAACTATTTTTTCTATAGTAATATACAAACAATAGTTCTTAAATATAGTAAAGACAGATATATTATTAAAAGTAATAATAAGAACTAAATTTTTATAAAAAGGATGTGTTCTTATGGAAGAAAAGAAAAATGAAATTATAATATTTGAAAATCAAGATGTTAAACTTGAAGTTAATATGAAAGATGAAACAGTTTGGCTTACTCAAAAACAAATGGCAGATTTATTTGGTAAAGATAGAAGAACAATTACGAGACATATTCAAAACATATACAATGATGGCGAATTAGATGAAAATTCAGTATGCTCATTTTTTGAGCATACTGCAAAAGATGGAAAAAGATATAATGTTCAATATTATAATCTCGATATGATAATCTCTGTTGGTTATAGAGTTAATAGTAAGCAAGGTATTATCTTTAGAAAATGGGCTACAAATATTTTAAAAGACTATATGTTAAAAGGTTATGCTGTAAATCAAAAAAGATTAGAATATTTAGAAAAGACAATAAAGCTTATAGATATTGCTAATAGAATTGATGAAAGATTAGAAGGAAATGATGCAAAAGAAATTTTAAAAGTAATTGGAGATTATTCAAAAGCATTAGATTTATTAGATGATTATGATCATAGAACTTTAAAGAAAATTGATGGAAATATAGACGAAAGAAAAGTTGAATATAATGAATGCTTAAAAGTTATAGATAAATTAAGATTTAATCAAGAAAGCTCTTTATTTGCAGTAGAAAGAGATAAAGGATTAGAATCAATTATTGGTAATATTTATCAAAGTTTTGCTGGACAAGACATTTATAAAAGTATAGAAGAAAAAGGAGCTAATTTTTTATATTTAATTGTGAAAAATCATGTATTTGCTGATGGAAATAAAAGAATAGCAGCTACTTTATTTATATATTTCTTGAATTTTTACGGTATTTTATACAAAAATGGAAAACAAACAATAGATAATAATACTTTAGCTGCATTAACTTTGTTAATAGCAGAATCAAATCCTAAAGAAAAAGAAATTCTTATAGATTTAGTAATGAATTTTTTAAATGATTAAGTAAAAATTATGAATTATGGAGCTTAAAAATGGATAATTTGAAACAATTTAATAATGAAGAAATTATTAAACTTATACAAAATGGAAAAATAACAATAGCAGATATTGTGGATTCAGGAATATGTCCAACCTGTTTTGATAAACAAAATCACAATATTTTATATGGTGATAAAACAGATAAAATGATTTTTGAGAATGATAAATTTGAATGTTTTTTAATTGGAAATCCTAGAGCAAATGGTCATACTGTAATAAGTACCAAAAAGCATTATAAAGATATGATGGAAATAGATGATGTAACTTGTAAGGAAATATTTATATTAGCAAAAGAAGTTATGAAATTTTTAAAAGAAATTTATAATGCAGAAAGTGTATATTTATGTACAATGTGCGATGGGCCAATGAATCATTTCCATATACAATTAATTCCTAGATATTCGTTTGAGAAAAGAGGTTCAAAAAATTTTGTAAAACCAAGATTCGAATATATAGAAGACATAAACAAGCTTCAAGAATTACGAAAAAAATTTTCTCAAATTAGATAATATTATAGGTATATGTAATACTATTCTTTTTTTCACAAAAGTTTCATAAGGGGCTATTTTTTGTACCACCATTTGAAGCAAAAGAAGGTACAATTTATATATATTTAAAAAAATATATAAATTTCAATAAATGTTTTGAACGAATTTGAACATTTTTGTATCTATTCATAAATCCTTTATTGACAATTTATATATTCTATGCTAATATGAATATAATAATTAAGAACATCATTGTTTTTAATAAATGTGTTTGTCGTCGCCTCTTTGGCGAGTTATAAATGAGAGAGTGAATAAATGTGTTTGTCGCCGCCTCTTTGAGCGACTAACAAATGAG
>CANQGE010000015.1 GCA_947601495.1 uncultured Clostridia bacterium
TTTTATATTATGAAGGGAGTTTTGTCTATTGCAAAGCTAAAGCCTTTGTTACTACCGGCATAGCCGGAAGTATATAAACAAAAAAATGCAAAAACGCTTGAAAAGTCAAGCGTTTTTGCAATTGCACTTAAAATCTTATATTAATTTTTTATAAATTTCTTTAATACATTTTTCATTTAATACAATCGGATTATTTTTTAATCTCTCTGCATTAACAGACTCAGTTAATATATCTAAATCTTCTTTTTTTACTATATGTTCAAATTCTAAACCTATATCGGTATACAATTGATTTATTTTTTCTAAAGCTTCTTTGCCATTATTTACATTAAATATATTATATAAATCTTTAAAAATACTTTCTACTTCTTCATTACTATTTATCTCTAAGAAATCCATCATATATTTCCAAATATGAGGCAACACTGCCGCTACAGCATGACCATGACTTAATCCATATAAAGAAGTAATTTTATAGCTCATAGCGTGAGCTGCTGTTGTTTTACTAATATTAATTGCTCTACCGCTATAATTAGCTGCTTTTAGCATTTCTAAGTATACTTTACTATTCTCTTTAATATATTCTTGATAATTATTTAAAATAATTGTTATAGCCTTTTGGGCAAATTTTTTACTTTCTTCGGTAGCATTTACGCTCCAGTAAGATTCAATTCCTTGGCATAAAGCATCTAGCATTGTTGATTTTTTTTGATACTCTGGTAAACTTTTTAAAAAATCTTCATCTAATAAAACAAAATCTGGTAATAGTGCTTGATGAGCTACAGAATATTTTTTATTTTTATAATAAATTACTGCAAAATGAGTTGATTCGCTACCAGTTCCTGCTGTAGTTGGAACCGCATAGAAAAATATATTGTTTTCTTTAATTTGCTGTTCTAAATAATTTTTATTATTATCCAACTTTGCAAAAGCCTTAATAGATTTTGCCACATCAATAGCACTTCCACCACCAATTGCAATAATGCAATCGCACTTATTTTCATTAAATATTTTTAAGCCATTCTCAACTTCTTCATATTTTGGATTAGGGCTAAATTCACTAAATAAGTAAAATGTAGCAATATTTTCTTTTAACTCTTTTACTAATTCTGAATTAAGTGCTGAATGACCACAAACTATAAAAATATTTTTATAGTTTTTCTTAGTAATATGCTCTATAAATTTTTGTGGATTATAAACTATTATTTGCTTTTTTATTATTCTCACTCCTTAATTAGCTTCAAATGCTTCTATTTCCTCGCTTACTCTTTTATAATCTTCTAGATTATCAATTTCATCTATATAATGATTTTTATATGATTTTACATATATCTTTAAGTCGTCTAAAATTGTATTTAAAGCTTCTTCTGCATATACTTGATTTATTCCACTTTCTATAAATTCTTTTACTTTATTATACCATTTCAATAAATCAGATTTTTGCAATTTATATAATGGTTGAAAAGCATAACAATTTGAATCAAAAATATTAATAGATACTTCCTTAAGCAAATCATTAATAACTCTTCCTTTAAAATCTTTATCAGGTAGTTTTTTATCTTCATTTATTAAACATAATGACTCTCTGCTATCTTCTAATATTTCTTTAATTAATTCTGAATTGAAAACTAAATCGCCGTGCAAAAGTAAGAAATCATCATCTAAATGCTTTCCTACTAAATACATAGAATAAATATAATTTGTTTTATCATAAATATCATTATGAACAAAAGTAAAGTTCAAATTTGAAAATTTATTACATACTTCTTCAATTTGTTCACTAAAAGGACCGGTAGTTATAATAAAATCTTTTATACCATTCGTACTTAAAATTCTAAGTTGTCTTTCTAAAATAGTTTCACCGTTTTTCAAAACTGTCATTGACTTATGGTGTGTTTTGGTAAATTCACCCATTCTTTTTCCAATACCTGAATTAAATATAAGTGCTTTCATTTTTCTCCTTTATTTATTTTGAAAATTTTTCATCATATTTTTCTTATTATCAACAGGACTAATTGTTGGTCTACCTAAATCTTCACGAGAACCTAATTTAGTATAAATTATTAATGCTTGTAATTTTTTATTTTGCATTTTTTCCATACTTTCACTAACTTCATCTAACGTTTTAGCAATATATACATTTTCAAATCCTAGTGATAATAATAATTTTTCAATGTTAATATTAAATGCAACAGTTGGTTGTCCACCAACAGATTCATGAGCTCCATTATTTATTAAAATATATTTAAAATTTTTATCTGCAATACTTGGAATAATTGCAAAAGCTCCCATATGCATAATAAATGATCCATCACCATCAATGCAATAAATATTTTTATCACTACCTATGCTCATACCTAAAGCTATTGATGAAGTATGTCCCATTGAACCAACAGTTAAGAAATCATTACTATGTTTTTGATTATTCCTTTCACGAATTTCAAATACTTCACGAGATGTTTTTCCTGTTGTTGAAACAATAAAATCATCATCATTAATTTTACTTAAAACAGTTTCTAATGCCATTTCTCTAGTAATTGAATAATTGTTTTCTGGTTTAGAAGTTTTATAGTCTGTGAATAATCCTTTACGAACAATTAAAGCAATAGGTTTATTATTTTTTCTTAAATAATCATAACAATAATCTATTTTTGCTTTATAATCTTCATCTAAAATTATAGTTTCAATTCCCATAGTTTTAAATAATTCAAGAGTAACTTTTCCTTGTTTTACGTGTTGTGGTTCATCTTTAACACCAGGTTCTCCACGCCATCCAACAATTAAAAGCATTGGTATACTATAAACTTCTTCATCTGCAAGTGAAAGAAGAGGATTTACTGCATTTCCTATTCCTGAGTTTTGCATATATACTACTCCATATTTAGAAGAAGCAATATGATATCCTGAAGCAATAGCAATAGCATTACCTTCATTAGCTGTTATAATATTGTGTTTTGAATCATTATTTTCTTTAATACATGCGCATAAATTTTTTAATAATGAATCAGGCACACCAGCAAATAAATTAAAATCTTTTTTAATTAAATAATTATAAAAATCTTCTGTTTGAACCATTATTTACCTCCTGGAATTAAAGTTAAAACTTCTTTAATTGGCATACAGTATTCATCAGCTTCTTTACTTCTACCATTTTTCAATATTGTTTTAGCTGTTTTCATCATTGCTGGATAAGCACTTCTTAATAAGTGATTAGCATGAATAATAATATTAGCTCCCCATTCATGTAGTTCTTCTTCTGTATATTGATTATATGAAGTTGGTACTACAATAACAGGAACAGATTTATACTCTTTTCTAAATATTTTTAAGAATTCTTTTATTTCTTTACCATCTTTTTCTTTACTATGAATCATTATTCCATCTGCACCAGCATCAATGTATTTTCTAGCTCTCATCATGGCATCATCAATACCTTGACCAGCAATTAAACTTTCCAAACGAGCAAAAATCATAAAGTCTCTAGTTGCAGTAGCAGCTTTACCAGCTCTAATTTTTGATGCAAAGTTATCTGGATCATCTAAAGTTTGTTTAACTTCTGTTCCAAAAAGAGAGTTTTTCTTCAAACCAGTTTTATCCTCAATTATAATTGCAGAAACTCCTAATCTTTCTAGTGTTTTAACGTTATAAACAAAATGTTCTGCTTTTCCACCTGTATCTCCATCTAATATAATTGGTTTAGTTGTAACTTCCATAATTTCATTAATGGTGTTTATTCTACTAGTTAAATCAACAAGTTCAATGTCTGGTTTTCCTTTAAATGTAGAATCACATAAACTACTTACCCACATTGCATCAAATTCTTTTACAATTCCTTCTTCTATATTTTCTTCTTTAGCATTTTCAACAATTAACCCACTTAAACCATTTGATGCTTCCATAACACTTATATATGGTTTTAGTCCAAGTAGCTTTTTTAATTTGCTTCTTCTATTGTCTGGTGTGTTTGTTAACATTCTATATTGTTTTTCTAAATCTGTACAATTAACTCCAACTGTGTAAGGAACTTCGATTAATTCTCCATTCCATTCTTTTAAAGTATCTATTACTTTTTGACGAACTACACTTTGAATACCTTTTTGCCAGTCATCTCCGTGAACTACATAATCTGGTTTAATTTTTCTTAAATTTTCAGTGTAGTCAAGAGTTTCTTGTTTTACAACTTCTTTTACTAATTTTAAATTTTCAAATATTCTTTTTCTTGTTTCATAATTAAGCAAAGGGACTCTTTTATAAGTTGCTATAGCTTCATCAGTTAATAAACCTATAATTATATCTCCATATTCTGCTCCTTTTTCAATTATATTGATGTGACCTTCATGTATAAAATCTGCTGACATCGCAATATAAACTTTTTTTCCCATTTCTAATTCCTCACTTCTAATAATAAATTTATCTTCTCAATTATAAAATAATCTAACCATTTCTGTCAATATTTTTGTTGAAAACTTTGTATATTTTATATTGTATTGCTTTATATCTCAATCTCATCACTTAGTTTTAATTTGAAAGAAATTCTTGTAAATGTCTAATTTTTCTAAAACTGTCATTTTAACTTGAAACTATAAATTACAGATGATAAAATATATGTGATTTTTAGGTTTATAGATTTTGCCTTACTAAAAATCTAAATCTTTATCATAAGGATAATTAAATGAATAAAAAAATATTATTTATAATAATTCCATTAATTATTATTTTTATAGCTATATCATTAATTTACATTAATACAATTAACAATAATGATCATATTGAAACTTTCGATAGCTCAGCAAAATATATCTGGATAAATGATGGAGCTATTTTTGATACAACACAAGAAAGCGAAGATAATCCAAATCCTAACAAAAATTCATGGGTTTATTTTAGAAAGAATTTCAATATAAAAAATAAAAGAGATATTAAAAATGCAACAGCACTAATAGCAGCTGATTCAAAATATTTCTTATATATTAATGGAAATATTGTAATTCGTGATGGTGAATTAAAACGTGGCGAAAAGGAAAATTCAATTTACTATGATGAAATTAGTATTGAAAACTACTTACAAAAAGGTGAAAATAATATTTCAATTTTAGTATGGTATTTTGGAAAAGATGGATTTTCTCACATTGATTCTGGAAAAGGTGCTTTATTATTTGAAGCACAAATTGGAAATACTCTACTTGTAAGTGATGATTCTTGGAAAGCAATTAAAAGTCCCTCTTTTCTAGATGATAATACTTTAAAAAATGGTAGATTAAGTGAAGCTAATATTCTTTATAATTCTAATTTGGAACTAAACGGCTGGACAGATAAAGACTTTGACGATACTTCTTGGAGTAATGCTTATTGCTATGGAAGTGCGGGTGACATGCCTTGGGGCGAGTTAATAAAAAGAGACATTCCGTTTTTTAAATATTCTGATATAAAAAAATATGTTAATTCTCAAAACTATGAAAATAAAACTTTTGAAGAAGATACTTTATTAGAAATGAAGTTAGATTATAATATACAATTAGTTCCATATTTTAAAATTAGTTCAGATTCTGATAAGGAAATTGTAATTTCTAATAATCCTGACCTAGATAATAAATCTTTTTATGGTAAAATTTCATACATTACCAAAAATGGTGAACAGTCTTTCGAAGTTCCTACTTGGATTAATGGCGATAAAATTTATTATTACATTCCAAAAGGAGTAAAAATATTAGAACTTGGCTTTAGAGAAACTGGATATGATGTTCAAAACTCTGGAAGTTTTGAATGTGATAATAATAATTTTAATCTTCTATGGCAAATGGCAAGAAAAACTTTATATGTAAATATGAGAGAAACTTATATGGACTGCCCTGATAGAGAAAGAGCTTTATGGATTGCTGATGCTAGTAGCTCTATGGAACAATCTTTGTATTCATTTGATTCAAGTGTTAATGCTTTATATGAAAAATGTATTAAAATGTTTATTGGTTGGAAACATGAAAATGTTATTCCAACTGTAGCACCTTCCTATAATGCTAAATTACATCTTCCTGTTCAAAATTTGTTAGCAATAGGCTCTATGAATACTTACTATGAGTATACTGGAAATACAGATTTTCTTAAAATGGTATATCCAAGTATAAAAGATTATTTAAATTTATGGCAAATAAATGAAGATGGCCTAACTTATGGAACTGGAAACTACTACTTTAATTTAATGAGATGGTATGATTCTCAAGGAGAATCTGATACTTCTATTGCAGAAAACATTTGGTATTATTATGCTTTAAAAAATGCTTGTGATATTGCTTCTGCTTTAGAATTAGAAAATGATGTTAATGAGTATAAAGATAAAATGCAAAGAATTTCAAATGGTATTAATAATAATTACTGGGATGGAACAGGATACAAGTCAGACGATTTTAACGGTTATGATAGTAGAGCAAATTCGGTAGCTATTTTATCTGGAATTGCAGACGAAAGTAAATATGAAAGCATTTATTCTGTTATAAAAGAAAATTATGATAATTCTGTTTTAATGGAAAAGTATGTTTTAGAAGCACTTTGCAAAATGGGAAAAATTGAAGATGCCGAATCGAGAATTCTTTTCAGATATGAAGGTATGATAAATAGTCAGGATTTTAGTACTACTCTTTGGGAATACTGGAATAATGATGTTGGTTCTAAAAATCACGCTTGGGCTGGTTCTCCTTTAATTATAATGTCTAAATATTTTGCTGGTATACAACCATTAAAACCAGGTTATTCTGAAGTTTTAATTAAGCCAAATTTTGGAACTTTAAATAAAATGTCTTCTTCTGTATCAACTGTTAAAGGAAATATCTCTTTAAGTGCAAATAAGCTTGAAAACGAAATTGATTTAGAAATTTCTACCCCATCTAAAACTTTAGTAGCAGTGGAAAAAATTTCTAATGATTTTAATATTAATATAAATAATACAGATGTTTATAAAAACGGGGCTCAAATAAATTTTGAAATAGCAAAATTTGAAAAAGAAGATTCTAAGTACATATATCTATACTTAGAACCTGGTGAATATAAAATAATTTCAAAAAAATAAAGCAAGGTACCACCTACCTTGCTTTATTTTTAGTTAAAGTTTACTAATTTTAATTTCCAACATATTCAGAATTTTTAATTATATTTGTTAAAGCTTTCAAAGCAAGATTATAATCTACATTTGCATCTGTAACAATTGCAAAATCAGTAGTATAAGTTTCATCTAAATCTACAGAGCAATAATATGCATCTTTACTTCCTAAACCATCTCCACTTTGCATAACTAAATATTCTACATTATCTATTTCTTCTGTTGTTGTTTTTGAAGCATTTGCTCCCATAAAATTCATAAGATTATTAGCAAAAGATCCAAGGTCTTTTACACTATCTATCGTTTCTTGAGCACTGCCTTTCTTAATTTCTATTATTATAATAGTCCAACCTTCCTCACTATTTATTATTCTTAAATTTTGTGGATTGCCATTAGTATCTACTTTATATTTTAAATCACTAGGGATTTCAAATGAGAAACCACTATAATTTACTTTTGCCGGTGAATTAATATTACTACTACTTAATGAAGTACTTTCATTTAAATATGTATTATTAGTGTTCATATTAGTATTAACATTTAAATTTGTATTTATACTAGTATTAGTATTTAAATTTTCATTGTTATCACTATTTATTTCTGTATCATTTTCATCTTCTTCAATAATGTTTAATAAATCTATTTGATTCTGAGCAGAATTATTATTATTGCCAAAAAGTTTTGATATTTTTGAAAAGGCAAAGCAAGCTAAGCATATTACTATTACTATTATAGAAATAATAATTATCAAGATAAACACATTATTTTTTGATTTAGAGCTAACATTACTTTCAGCATTTTTGTTTTGATTAACATTATTTTTACTGTTATTTAAATTACTGCCCTGACTAACTTTATTTTGATTGTTATTGCCTTGATTTTTTGTATTTGTTTCTACATTTGTTTGATTAGAATTTGTAGGCCTTTCATAAGTAAACATATCATTATCGTTATTTTCATTCATAATATTTTCTCCTTCATTTACCAATTTTTCTTGTTTTTATTAAATTCTGAATTTCTATATTTATATTTATCTTCTACTGCTCTTTCTTCTTTAATAGCTTGTTCTTTTAAGTCTTGTATTTGCTTTTCTATAGCTTGTGTTTGCTCATCTAATTCATTTTTCTGCTCTTCATCATTATTATTTTCGTCTTTGTTTTCATTATTTTGATTTTGATTATTTTTTGACTGCTTTAGTCTGTTTATTTCATCTTGTATGTCTTTTTTTAATGTTTCTGCTTTTTCACTATGACCTAAATTATCATTTTTATTTGCACAACCTTTTTCTGTTAAAACATCTATAGCAGATTCATAAAGTTCTATTGCATTTTCTATAGATTCTTTATCTGATTCATCAAGTTTTACTGTTTTACAAATTGCTAAGGCATAATTAATTCTAATACTACATTCCTTTTCTTTTGGTGGAAAACCTTTTAAAGCTTTTTTATATTCTTCAATTGCTTCTTCATATTTTTCTTTTTGGTATAAAATATTTCCATAGTTATAATTTGCTATATAGCTTTCTGGAAAGTTAAAATATGTTAAGCTTTTAGCACCGAGTTTCTTGATAGTTTCCATTATTATAATCATTTATTAGATTATTATTTTTTACAATATTATATAAAATTTTAAAAGTCATAAGTATTAAAATAACATATATCGCAATTAATACTTTTTTCTTCATTACATTCTCCTCTTTTGAATTATAAAGTGTATTATTAGTAAAATTGCTAATGGAACTGCAAAATAATAATATATATCTTTATATGTTTTAATTTTTTCTTCTGCTGTTTGCGCATTAAGTGACTGCTCTTTTATTTCTTTTATTTTGTAATCAATATTTGAAGTTTTATCCATATGTATGTAATCTATTCCCATTTCACTTGCTACTTGTTTTAAATTGTTTTCATCTATTTTTGAAATTGCTGTTACTTGACTATTATTTTCATCATAATAGTAAACGTAATATGATGGGCTAAGAGGATTATCTGCATAAAGAGAGCTTACCATTTTTCCACCATCTTTAGTTCCATATCCAAGAACTGCTCCATTAGACACATATTTTTTTATGCCTGAAAATGACTCAAGTTTTTCATTTTCTTTTGTTATTTCTCCATCAGATATAAAAAATACTACTGATTTTGCATTTCCCTCTTCTCTTTTACTTTCATCACTTAATAATTTTTCAATTTCAGTTTTTGCTATGTTTAAAGAGCTTCCTTTAGCATAAGTATCATTTTCTAATGTTATAGCTTTTAACTCTGCTTGTACCATATCTGTATCTGTAGTAAACGGAATTAATCTTTGAGCTGTATCTCCAAAAGTTAAAATTGAAAATTTACAATTAGAAAGTTCATCTACAATATAGCATAAATCGTTTACAACTCCCTCAAATCTTTCTTTATTTCCGTCATAATCTAATGCTCTCATACTAACAGTTGTGTCTATTACAAATAAAATATTTAAATCTGAGTTTATTGCAGTAGATTCTCCATCTGGCACCATTATTCTTAAGTTTATAACAAATAATAAAATAATAATAAATATTTTTATAAGCGAGTCGATAGCATACTGCTTAGTTAAACTTTTTTGTCTAGCAGTTCTTTCGCCGTTTTCTTGTTTATTAGAAATAATATTTTTAAGCTGTTTATTATACAGTATAAATATTATTGTACCTATGCTAATTACAGTCATAAGCCAAATTGGAATTATTGGATTTATTATCATAATCTAACTCTTTTCTCAATAATAATTAATATTATAAATGATATTATAATACACTTAACAAATATTTCTGGATGATCCACAACATATGTTTTCTTGCTTGTTTTTAATAAAGATGATTTGGTTTCTTTTATTTCATTTGCTATATTTGTTGACATTTTATCTAAATCACCTGTGTAAAATTTTCCGTTTCCGTTTTCTTCTACTGCTTTTTTATAAGAAGCTATTTTTTCTGCTGAAGTATAACTATTCATCTCAACAGTTGGGCAATATGCATAAAGATTAACATTATATTTTTTACATAATGCACAAGCATCTGCTAAAGTAACAGTTTCTGTTCCTCTAACATCATTATCTGTTGCAAAGATAATAATTCTTGTTCTTTTCTCATCTTCTTTTAAATCTGGAAAAGAAAACAGTGTTCCTGAAAGTCCATCTCCAACAAGAGAGCTTCCTCTTTCCAAAGAATTTAAAGATATTCCTCCATTCCAAATTGTTGGCAATTGTTCTCCATTTTGTTCATATGTATTTGGAGGATATAAATTATTTTCTATAGTTATTTTGAATTGTTCTTCTAATGCGCTTAAACGTTCATTTATATAGTCATAGTCAGTAGTTAGTGGAGAATATACAACAGGAGCTGTATTGTAAATCATAATTCCTATTCTGTCTCCTTTAATTTCAGGAATTATTTTTTTGAATTTATTTATTAATTCTATATTTACTTCTGATTCAGTTGTTGATGCATCTAAACTTAGAAAAATATCTCTATTGTATTTATCTTCACTTCTTGTTTCAACTGTTATTGGTCTTGCAATAAGAATTGAAGTTAGTATTATACAAATTAAACAAAAAACTTTAATAGAATTTGATAAAATTTTATATTTCGTCATCTTCTTTTTATAGTATTCTGTTTCTTTTATAAATTGAGTATTAGCAACTTTTTTTCCATTAGTGTATTTTGTTTTATGATTCAAATTTATAAAAAACAATATAATTCCAACTATAGAGCATATAATTATAGCTAGTGGATATGATAATTCCATTGTTTTATAACTCCCCTTGCTTTGTTTATAGAAGCTTCAAAGTCTCCTACTGTTGATTTACTTGCAAATTCTGGCTCGTAATATTCTTCAATTAATTCATAAAGATGTGGTATTTTTAGTTTTTTTATTTCTGATAAAGAATAGTTTTGTGTTGTAATATCTGTAATTTCAAAAACAAACATTCTTATAGCTTCACTAATTTGCTGGTATGCTGTTCTTAAAGTAATTTCATTATTTTTGTATTTATATTCTATTGAATCTAGTAGATTAATATATTTTCCTTTTATAACTGGTATATTTTTAATATTTTTTTCTGGAATTTCTTTTACACTTGTTGTTTTCTTTGATTTCTCTCTTATTTTTAGACAAATTAAACAAAATGTTATTAAAAAAATAACACTTAGTAAAATTATTAATGGAATTACAGAATATTTAAAAGGGTCTTGCAATTTAATGGATGTCTGCATTTTTTCGCCTTTCTAATAATTTTATTACATCATTTACTATATCTTTTTGTTTGTTTATTGTAGTTGTAGTTATTTTATATTTTTTAAATTTATTTTTTGTTTCTTCATATATTTTTGTTTTTATTTCTAATTCAATATCTTTTAGTTTTTCATCATCTAAAATGTAATCTGGTATATAACTATTTTCATCAACATCAAAAGCATTATATCCTGTCATAAGAGCATCAGAAATATTTATGAACATTACATCATGTAGTAAAGAAAGCTTTCTTAATATATCTTCAGAAAGTTTACTCATTCCATCTATATCTGTAACAATGAAAATAATCATTCTTCTTCTAATAAACTTTAAAACATAATTTATTAAATTTTCTAAGTTATTTTCTATACCTATTTCTTTTTCATATGAATTTAAGATTTTTTCTATATTGTATAATCCTGTTTTAAATGGAAATAATTTTATTCCATTTTTTCCATTATAGATTGCACTAACTGAATCTCCATGCTTGTCTATCAAATATGAAATTGTTCCTGTTGTCATTAAAGCAACATCTTTTTTGGAATCTAGTTCTCTAGTGTCTGCTAACATCTTTTTTCCAGAATCTAATATAAATAAAATGTTATGTTTTTTTTCTGCAACATATTGCTTTATTAATATTTTATTAGATCTTGCTGATGCTTTCCAGTCTATATCTTTAACATTATCACCAACAACATATTCTCTTAAGTCCTCAAAATTCATACTTTTACCCTTATAAATAGAATTATAAGAACCTTCTAAAATGTTTGATGTTTTTTTCTTGGTATAAATTGATAAGTTTGCTTTTACTTTAGCAATATACTTCATATTCATAACAATTTTCTCCTTAAATCATACTAAGGTGTTTTTATTGAAGCAATTATTGCATCTATTATTGTTTCAACTTTAACTTCATCTGCAATAGCTTCAAAGCTTAAAGCAATTCTATGTCTTAATATACTATAACTTAACATTTTAATATCATCTGGTGTTACATAAGTTCTTCCATTCATTAAAGCTAAAGCTTTACTTGCATCCATAAAAGCAATTGATGCTCTAGTACTTGCACCACTTGTTATATATTTTGCAAGCTCTGGTTTTATTACTTTTGAAGCAAATCTAGTTGCACATACAATATCAATAATATATTTTTTTATAGATTCATCTATGTACACTCTTTTGCTTAATTCTTGCAAATATTTTATGTCTTCTAAGTCTGCGACTTTTTCTCCTTTTTCAAAAACATTTTTTTCAATTCTATTTAATACTTCAAGTTCTTCACTGCTAGTTGGATAATCTAATGTTTCTTTAATTATAAATCTATCTTGTTGAGCTTCTGCTAAAGGATATGTTCCTTCTTGTTCTATTGGGTTTTGTGTTGCAATTACTATAAAAATTTCTGGTAGTTTATATTTTTTTCCACCTATGCTTACTTGTCTTTCTTGCATAGCTTCTAGCATTGCACTTTGTGTTTTTGAACTAGATCTGTTTATTTCGTCTAAAAGAACAAAATTTGCATATACCGGACCTATTTTAGTTTCAAAATCACCTGTTTTTGCATTATAAGTTTGCGTACCAATAATATCGCTTGGCAATAAATCTGGTGTGCATTGAATTCTTGAAAATTTTCCACCACAACTTTCTGTTAATACTTTTGCAGCAGTTGTTTTTGCAAGTCCAGGTACTGATTCAACTAATATATGACCATTTGCAATTAATGATATCATTAAAGAAATTTTTAAATTTTTTTGTCCTACAATTCTTGCAGTATAGTATTCAGCAACTTTTTTTACTATTTCATTACTCTTTTGCATTTCTTCTGAAGAAATATTACTATTATCCATTTTTTATTCCTCTCTTTTGTGTTTTTATAACTTAAATTAATTCACTTGTATTTTATAATAAGCATTATTTTTTGTATACTAGTTTAAGAAAAATGAAAAACAAAAATAATATAATTGTTAAAAAATAAAAATCCCTTAAGTAAATTAAGAGATTTTTATTTTGGGGATTTTATTTTGCTAGCTTTTTATTTGCTTAGTCTTCTTCTTTTATAATATTTTTGCTTCCAAAATATGAAGCCATAAAATATGCACCATATATAACTGTTATTATAATTGATGTTGCTATAATTGATGGTAATAATTCTTTAGATTTTGCAATTCCAGATAAAAGATTTAATGCAAATTGTATTCCAAAAATAGAATGTATTATAGCTAAAGCAAGTGGCAAGATGAAAAATATTCCTATTTGAATAAATAAAGATTTATTTATCATTTTTTCATCACAGCCTATTTTTCTTAAAATAGTATATCTTTGTTTATTATCAGAGCTTTCAGTTAGTTGTTTTAATGCTAAAATAACACTACTTGCAATTAAGAATATAGTTCCTAAATAAATTGCAATAAATATTATTATTGTTACTAATCCTAAACTTGCCTCAACAAGTGAAATTTTGGTCATTCCATCTAAATTTATTCCATTCTTATCTAGTGATGTTATTAAACTTGAAGTTCCACTATTTCCAGAAAATATTTCTTCTATTTTCTCTTTTTCCTCATCAGTTTCTGCATTATAATTTGCAGTTAAAAAATATGTTTCTTTCATATCTTCTGTTAGATTACAGTTATCTGGTACTAACAAAAATCCTATGTTTGTATGAGAACTAGACATTTCATAGAATCCTTTTTTACATTCATTGTATTTAGGTTTATAAGTTTTTCCAGCAATTTGTAAAAAGTTTTTTCCATCTGTTAATGCTCTATTTCTTATATCTACTTGATTTTCAAATTCGCATACCATAATATATTCATCATCATTTAACTCATATTTTTCTATTCCATAGGCTTCTGCTATTTTGTTATAATCAGAAATTTTTATAATTTTTTCAGCTGATGAATAAATAAGATATGGAAATTCTTTATCAATTTCTTCAAACTGATCTCCTAAAAAAGTTTCTATAGTTAAATCATTTGTAGCATAAATTGGAATTTCTACAATATCTTTTAAAACGTTCATATCAAGTCCATTATTTTTTAAAGTTTCAGATATAGGTAGCTTTGAGTCTTCTCTTTGTTCCTCAGTAGATTTTACTTTTCCACCATAAGCATTTCTATAAATTTCGGGAATATTGGCCATTTTTTCTAAGTTAATATCCATTGGTGTCATTTCAATCAAATCTTTTTGCATAGAATTTCTTAGAGCTAAACTTGATGATAAAATTGTGATTGTCATAAATAACATTAAACAAATTACGCTCATACTAATTACTGTTGTATTTATTTTATTATTTATTTGTCTTAATACAAACATATTTGTATCTTTTAAATACACTTTTTTAAGCTTTTGAATAGTTGTTAAAATAAAACCAGATAATGACCAGAATATTGCAATAGTTCCAAATATTCCCATTAAAATTGGTTTTAGAAGATCTACAGAAACTCTTAAAGTATTTGCTCTTGCAGTTACTATATAATAAGCATATCCTAAAACTACTACTCCTACTATGAAAACAAAAATTGCCAAAATAGGATTTCTAAATTTTACAGTTTCATTTTTCTTGTTTGCATTTAATAAATTAATTAGTTTATATCTAGAAATAGTTATTGTATTAAAAAACATTACAGCAATATACATTACAGCAAAATAAATGCAAGTTTTTATTGTGCTATCTTTTGAAAACACAAATTTAAATTTACTCATATCTGCTTCAAATAATTTTGCAATAATTATAGACATAAATTGTGATGCAAAAATACCTATTATAAGTCCAATTATAAGAGATATTATTCCAACTAAAATTGTTTCAAGTAGTATTATTTTAGATATATCTCCCTTTCCCATTCCGAAGAGTCATATATATTCCAAATTCTTTTTTTCTTCGATTTATTAAAAAATTGTTTGCATATACTATAAGTAGTCCTAGCACTATTGCTACAAAAACAGATACTATCCCAAGCATTGAAATCATTAATTTTATTAGCTCATGTGTACTTTTAGACACTTCAAGCATTGCTTCTTGACTATCTAAAGAATTAAACATATAAAAAATTGCTACACCTAAAACTAATGTTAAAAAATATATAGCATAATCTTTTATACTTTTTTTCATGTTTTTAAGAGATAATTTAAAAACAAGCATTTAAATCACCTCCAAGAAGTGTTTGAACATCAATTATTTTTTCGAAAAATTCTTTTCTTGTATCATTTCCTTTTATTAATTCATTAAAAATTTTTCCATCTTTAATAAATAAAATTCTATTTGCATAAGAAGCTGTAAAAGCATCATGTGTAACCATTAATATAGTTGCATTTAAATTTTTATTTAAGAATTCAAAATTTTCTAATAATTGTCTTGCTGATTTTGAATCTAAAGCTCCTGTAGGCTCATCTGCTAAAACCATTTTAGGATTTGTTATAATTGCTCTACAAGATGCTACTCTTTGCTTTTGACCACCTGAAACTTGATAAGGATATTTTTTTAGAATATCTCTTATCTCCAATTTATCTGCAATATTTAAAACTCTTTTTTCAATTTCATGTGGATTTATTCTTTGAATTGTTAAAGCTAAAGCAATATTTTCATAGCAAGTTAATGTATCTAATAAATTGAAATCTTGAAAAATAAATCCGTAGTTCTTCTCTTCTAAATTTATTTAAAGAGTTTCCTTTTAGTTTTGTAATTTCTTTGTTTCCTACAAAAATGTGTCCACTTGTTACTTTATCTATTGTAGCTATACAATTTAAAAGTGTTGTTTTTCCAGAGCCTGAAGCTCCCATTATTCCAACAAATTCTCCTGAGTTTACATCAAAACTAATATTATCTATTGCTTTTGTTAAATTAGATTTATTTCCATAATATTTTTCGATGTTTTTTACTTCTAAAATTTTTTCCATTTAAAAACCTTCCTTCAATATAATAAATTTTAAGACTAAATTTATTATAAAAATTATTTTAAAAAGCTACAATCGATTTTACTTACAGTTTTCTTACTTTTTTGTAAGATTACTTATTTCATATCTATATAACTGCTATTTGGAAAAACTAATTTTGCTTCTGTTCCAACGTTTTCCTCTGAAGATATACTTATTAAAATTCCAAGCTTGTCACATAATTTTTTACAAAGAAAAAGTCCTATTCCTGTTGATTTTTTATTTATAATTCTACCATTTGTTCCAGTAAAGCCTTTTTCAAAAACTCTTGGTACTTCTCCTTGCTTTATTCCCATTCCATTATCTTTTAAATATAAAGCTATGTTTTCTTTTCCTTCATTTGCATATATTTCTATTTCTAAATTTTCATTTAGCTTTTTATATTTAATACTATTTTGAATAATCTGATTTAAAATAAAAACAATCCATTTACTATCTGTGTTTATATTTAAATCTAAATCATGTAAATTAACTGAAACTTTTTCTTCTAACATAAAAGATTTGTTTTTTAAAATTACTTCATTTACAATTTCACTAAAAGAAGTTTTTCTTATGTAGTAATCTTTTTCAACTGTATTGCTTCTTGCATAAAAAAGAGCTTGTTCTACATAGTTTTCTATTTTATCTATTTCTTCATCTATGTTTTTGGTTACTTCGTTTTTATTGTTTTCGACTATCATTTTGCTAGTAGCTATTGGTAGTTTTATTTCGTGAATCCACATTTCAATATATTCTTTATAATCTTCTAGAGAATATTTATATTTATTAACATTTTCAATCATTGATTTGTTTACTTCTTCCAAAATTTCGTTCATTACTTTTCCTTCAGCAAAATTTGATTTCTCAGTAATTTCATTAATTAAATATTTATCATCTAGTTCATAAAGTAATGTAAGTAGTTTCTTATAATATCTATTTTTATTTACATATTCAACAATAATTGATGCAAAATAAAAACTTAAAATACATGTTGGTATATAAATTTTTAAAAATTTTCCAATAGGATATATCATTAAAAATATTTCTATTGTAATTAAACCAAATATTAATAAACTTATTTCTATAAGTTTATCTTTAATAAATTCTTTAAAACTCATAAAAACCCCTTTTATAATTATTTTTGAATTAAAATATAGCCTTGCCCTCTTTTAGTTTCTAATATTTCTTTTAAGTTCATTTCTTCTAATTTGTTTCTAAGCCTTGTAATATTTACTGTTAAAGTATTGTCATCAACAAAGCTCTCACTATCCCACAAATAGTCCATTATTTCTTCTCTTGAAACTATCTTGTTTTGTCTTTCTAGCAAATATTTTAAAATTTTAAATTCATTTTTTGTAAGTTCTATTTCTTTTCCATCTTTTTCTATTACACTTCTAGATATATTTAAAATAAAGTCTCTTGTTTCAATCTTTTCCTGCAATGTTAATGTACTTCTTCTTAAAAGAGATGCAATTTTAGCAAGTAAAATTTGAATATTAAAAGGCTTTGTAATGTAATGGTCCGCACCATAATTTATAGAAAGCAATTCATCTATTTCATTATTTTTAGATGTTATTATTATAATTGGCATATTAGAAGTTTTTCTAATTTCTTTGCAAACAAATTCACCATCTACACCTGGCAAATTTATATCTAGCAAAACTAAATCTGGTCTTTTATTTAGTATATCTAAAATAGTGTTATTAAAAGTCTTTAAACTTTCTACACTATATCCATTATTAGTTAAAAATATTTCTAATTCATTTCTTAATTTTTCATCATCTTCTACTATTAATATTCTTTGCATTTTTACCTCCTTTTTGGTCATTATAACATAATAAGATAAAAAATAACCTTACAAATTTGTAAGGTTATTCTAACATTTTTAGGATTATCTATTCTTTAGAACTTCTTTTAGCATTTTTATAAGCTCTGGTATATCTACTGGTTTAGAAAGATGTCCGTTCATTCCAGCTTCCTGAGCTGCTTTTTTATCTTCTTCAAAAGCATTTGCTGTCATTGCTAAAATTGGTATGTTAGCCAATTCTTTGTTTTCAAATTTTCTAATTTTTCTTGTTGCTTCATATCCATTCATAATTGGCATTTGAATATCCATAAGAACTAAGTCGAAATATCCTGGTTTAGATTTTTCTAGAATTTCACAAGCTTCTTTTCCATTTTCAGCATTTTCTACTAAAAAGCCAAAGTCTTGTAAATATTCTGTTGAAATTTCTCTATTCATCATATTATCTTCAACTAAAAGAATTCTCTTTCCTTTAAAATCTTCTTGCATTACTAAGTCTGTAGATATTTCTTCATCTTTAGTTTTTCCATAAGCTCGTTTTAAGCTTCGTTCTAAGTCAGATAAGAATAAAGGTTTTCCAACAAAGTCTGTTACTCCAGCTTCTTTTGCTTCTTTTTCTATTTCAGACCAATCATAAGCAGAAAGTATTATTATTGGTGCATCTTCTCCAACTAAATTTCTAATTCTCCTTGTTGTTTCAATACCATTCATATCTGGCATTAGCCAATCTATAATATAAATTTCATATTTATCTCCAATTTGCATTGCTTCTTCTGTTCTAGCCACAGCTTCTTTACCATACATTGTCCATTCAGATTTCATTCCCATTTGTCTTAGCATATGACTAACACTTTTACAAGCATCTAAATCATCATCTACTACTAAGGCTCTTATTCCTTTTAAGCTTTCTACTTCTACAATTTTTTTGCTTGCTTTTTGTAGTCTTAAGTTCAATGTAACAATAAATTCTGTTCCTTTTCCAACTTCACTTTGAACTTCAATTTTTCCATTCATCATATCTACAATATTCTTTGTTATTGCCATTCCAAGTCCAGTTCCTTGAATTCCACTTACTGTTGAATTTCTTTCTCTCGCAAAAGGTTCAAATATTATATTTAAGAATTCTTTTCCTATTCCTATACCGGTATCTTTTACTCTAAACTCATAAGTTGCAACACCCTTTTTATTAACACTTTTTTCAGTAATAACAAGTGAAATTGTTCCACCTGGAGGTGTAAATTTTAATGCATTTGATAAAAGATTTAGAAGGACTTGATTTAAACGTAATTTATCACAATAAATATCTTCATCAACAACATTAACTGTATTGATAAAAAATTCTAATTGCTTTGCATGAATATCTGCTTGTATAATATTTCTAATTCCATGAAGAATATCAGCTATGTTTTCTTCTTTTTCTTCAATACTTACTTTTCCTGATTCTATTCTGCTCATATCTAGCACGTCATTTATTAATGATAATAAATGATTAGAAGATTGATTAATTTTTTCTAAATAATCTTTAACTCTTTCTTGGCTATCCATATGAGTCATAGCTAAGTTTGTAAAACCAATAATTGCATTCATTGGTGTACGAATATCGTGTGACATATTATTTAAAAATGTAGTTTTAGCAATATTTGCTTGTTCAGCTAATACTAAAGCTTCTTGTAATTCATCACGGTGTTTCATTTCAACTTTTATTAATTTCTTTTGTGATTTATTTCTAAGTACTACGAAAAGTAAAACTATTGTTATAAGTAAAATTCCTAAAGTTAAAATTAATATAATTCTAAAGAAACTAACACTTTGGGCTTCTAAAACTGCTCTAGGAAGTACCATAACGAAATACCAATCGATATTACCATTCATAGGTGTAAATGTCATTAATCTTTCTTCGTTTTCAAAGTAATATTCAATATTAAATGACTCATTATTTTTCATTTTTTCTCTAATTTGATCTACTGTTAAATCTCCGTGTATATCGGCTTTTTCTATTATGTTAAAAAAGTTGTCTCTTTCATAGATATTATTATCTTGTTTTTCAGAAACAATATAATTTCCATCAAAATCTATAACACTGCTATAACCAGTATTATTAAAACTTTTTATTCTTAAATCATCTCTTAATGAATTTGTATCATAATAACAAGCAGCATACACAAAGTTTTTATTCTCAACTGTAAAAGGTTCTATTCTTATTCCTAATAACAAAACGTTCTTTGTTTCACCTGTTTCTGGATCTTCAATATTTTTTGTAGTTAAAAATCTATCTTCCTGACTATTCGCATAATCTAGTAGTTCTTTATCTTCAGTAACTTCAAATAAACTATTAAGTTTTGTACCATCATCTGCAACAAGCACAGCATCTAATCCATTTAGAGTTTCAACTTTTATGTCTAAATATTCAAGTACATCATCAATATCATCATACTTTAGTAGTCTTACTACATTTGCAAGACCTTCTATTTCTCTAAACCTATATTCCAAACTTGATCTTATATTTTTCTCATCATGTCTTGATAATTCATTCATATTACCAAGTGAGTTTGAAATTATTCTGTTTGCTATTGTTCTATATATTAAACTAAATATAAATAAAACTATAAAAATGATAATTAATGTAACAATTGTTGTTATAAAGTTACTTATTTTCATTTTTTTAATAGCATCTTTGTTTTTCTTTGTATTGGCTTTTATCTTTTCGTTTGTTTTTTTACTATTCAAAATATTTTCCCTCCAATTACTTTATTATTTTGCTCTTTCTGTTTGTGAAATTATTTCATCTTTAGCTGCATCAAAGCAGTTCAATAATTTAGGTGCAAAAATACCACATTTGCCTTCATGAATCATACTAATAGCATCTTCTATTGAAAAAGAATCTTTATAAACTCTTTTACTAACAAGTGCATCATAAACATCAACTATTGATACTACTTGTGCCCAAATAGGTATTTCATCTCCTTTTAATCCATCTGGATATCCTCTACCATCATATCTTTCATGATGATATCTACAAATGTCATAGCAATATTTATAAAATTCATTTTCTTCTTGTTTAAAGTTTTCTAACATTTGACATCCATATATAGTGTGCTTTTTCATTTCTGCATATTCTTCATCTGTAAGTTTTCCTGGTTTCATTAAAATATTATCTGGTATTGCAATTTTTCCTATATCATGAAGAGCTGAAGCATTAACCATTAGCTCTATTTGTTCATCTGTAAATTTATCTTCTGGATATAATGCTTTCCAGTATTTTAGCATTATTTTTGTAAGCTTTTTAACTCTTTGAATATGCTCACCAGATTCTAAACTTCTAAACTCAACTACTGAGCTTAAAGCATTAATTAAGAAATCATTACTTTGCTCTAATTTTTTCTTACTTTCAAAAAGTTCTTCTGTTCTTTGTTCTAATTCTTTTTCAATTGACATTCTTTTTCTGAATAATTCAATTATATTTTTTGTTCTACGCTTTACAACAGCAGGCTCAAAAGGTTTATAAATAATATCTGATGCACCTAATTCATAAGCTTTAACATCAGTTTCTGCTGTTGCTTCTCCTGTAATCATTATTACAGGGATGGAATTCATCATATCATTTAAAGACATATGTACCATTACATCTAGTCCTGTTTTTTTAGGCATAACCAAATCTAAAAATAATAAAGCTATTTCATTTTTATGTTCATCCAATAATTTTATTGCTTCTTCACCATTTGTTGCTTCTAATAATTTATATTCATTCTCAAATATATCTTTTAATAATTCTCTATTAATCATTACATCATCTGCAATTAGTAATGTATCTCTTTCCATATTTTTTACCTTCTTTACATTTCTACAATTTTCTTAATTTCACTGATAACTTTTTCATAAGTTTTTTCCACTTCTGGAAATAGACTTATTGCAGTTTCCAAGTTTCCAGCTCTTAGTTCTTCTGTAATTTCAATTACTTTTGCAGATAAAACTTCAAAAGACATATTTTGAGAAACTCCTTTTAAGGTATGTGCACCTTTAAATGCTTCTTCACAATTTTTGCTTTCAATTCCATTTTTTAATTGAGAAAAAGACTCATCATAAAGGAAAAATTTTAAATATTTTTTAATTCTTTCATCATCTTGCATTCTCCCAATTGCTTTACTATAGTCACCACCAATATTGTTATATAATTCTTCTACCATAATAAATTCCTTCCTATAAATCAATATATATAATAAACTTATACTATACTATTTAAAAAGTCAATTAAATTTTCGTTACTTTTAAGGCTGTTTGTAACAATATTGTTTCAAAGTCATTATTTTATTTGACATAAAAAAAGAATTCAATCTACTAAATTTTCATTTAATAAATTGAATTCATTTATTTTTTATTAATGTTTATTTCTTCTATTATTCATATTAATATTTAAAATTTTTAATTTATAGAAATAAACTATTCCTATAACAAGAGCTATAGCAATTAATCCAACAACAAGCATACTTCCACCACCTGTTTTAGGTATAGATTTATTTACTAAGTTATCACTTTGATTTGAAGTATTAGATTTTGAGTTATTTGTATTAGTATTGGTATTAGTATTGGTATTAGTGTTGGTATTTGTGTTTGTATTAGCGTTATTATTTGTATTAGTATTTGTATTTGTATTATTATTGTTATTATTTCCACCGCTACTACTATTTGTGTTTGTATTTGTATCTTCATCTCCTGAGCTAGGTGTATCTGGAGTATCTGGAGTATTTGGATTGTCTGGATTGCTTGGATTATCTGGTTCCTCTGTTCCTGGACCTTCTGGACCACTTGGATTTTGAGATTGACCACCTACTATTGAAATTGTAAGAGTATCCGTTAGATTTTTAATTTCATTATCTCCATCTCCAGCTTCAAGTCCTGATAAGGTTATTTTTACATTATTAGCTGCATTTTTTGCTTTAAATGTTATTGTAAAAACATCAGCATCGAATGACTCCATTTTGCTTCCAGTTGTAACGAATTTTCCATTATCTGGATTAAGAGATGGTGTGTCCCAACCATTTTGTCCTTGCATTCCCACATATTCAAGATTATTCTTATCATATTCTAAATAACCACCAATAGCTATTATTGGATCTTGTGCTTTTACATGGAAAGTTACTACAAACTCTTCTCCTACTTGGAAACTTGTTTTAGAACTTTTTAATTCCATAGTAACATTTAGTTTAGTATCTGCATTTACTGTTGTTGATACAGCAACTAACGTAACTATTAATAATATTACTAAAGAAACTAATTTTTGTATAGTTTTCATTTTTTCTCCTTTAGAATAAATAATTTATTTTTATCATTAGGTAAGAAAATTTCTTACCTAATGATTGATTTTATTAATGTTCTTTTGGAACTTGTACACTGCCTATATATATTAATTTCATTTTTGCTAAATCGTTAAGATCTATATCATCGTCTCCATCTAAATCTGCAGCCATATAATATACTCCTAATAATTCTGTTTTATCAATATAATGTAATTTAATTCTACCTATATCATTTACTCCCATTGCTTGACCATCACCATCAACATCACCAGTAATTATAACTGTACATGTTACATCATTTCCAACTTTAATTTTTGTTCCTGTTGTAACTAAATCATTATCATTTAAATGTTCTTCTTTTCCGTCTGTTGATGTTTTGGTTATTACAGGTTCTTTTGAGTAAGATAAGTTTTCTTTAAATTGAGCAACAGTTGTATTTGATTCAACTTTTGTTATATAGTGTTCTCCAACATCATAAACACTTGATGTTAATGTATCTTTTTCTACAAATTTTTCAATGTTAACGCTTACTTGTGTACCAACTGCAGTTGCTTTAGTAGGTGTAATTTCTTCTTCTGCACCTTTAATTCCTGCTGAACCTTCTAAGTCTATTAATTGAATAGAGGTAAATCCTTCTGTTGTAACATCAGATTTTACTCTAAATCTAATAGTAAATACTTCACCTGGTTCTTTTATATATTTATTGCTATCTGTAATAAATTTAAAATTATCTAAATTATAATTTTCTTGAGATAAATTCCAGTTATCATTTCCTTTTAAAGATCCATCAACTACTTCTAATATAGAAGTATCAAATGTAAGTTTTCCTCCAACTGCAAGTAATCCTTCTCCAACATCTGTAAGTGAATCTATTGATGCTGTAACTGTAAATTCCTCGCCTGGAACTAATTTATCTGTATCTGATAAATCTGTTGTAAGTTTAACAGTAAATTTAGGTTCTGCAACTACTGGTTGAGCAACAACTTCTAATCCACTTTCTTTTTCTGTTTCGCGAGTTGCTACTGTAGCAAATGCTGCTTTTACCATAGTTGTTTCTTCTGCTAAATCTTCATAATTAATTGTTATAGTATTTTGTAAATCTTTTACTTGATCTCCAACTACAACTTCGTCTAATTCATATCCTTCTGTTGGATTTATATTAACTGTTAGTGATTCTTCTGGTTCTAATGTGAATACTGTTTCATTTTCTTTACCACTTACAGCAATTGTTCCACCTGTAGTACCAGAAAGTACAACTGTTTTTGTTTGAGTTGGTTCTTCCTCTTTTGCTTCAACAGCTGCTATTGTAAATGGACTAAATGAATCACACATAACGATTAATCCAAGTTTTGTAACAACAACTGGTATTTCTTCAACACCTATTATTTGTCCTTGATCATTTTTTGTGAAGTGGTATGCTTTAAATGTAACACCTTCATCTTCAGGGCCATATCCTGGAGGGAATCCAAGACGTACTCTAACTTTTTGTCCTGTGCTTATAACTTGTTTTTTACATAATGTAAGTTTTATATTATATGTTTCTTCAGATAGAACTGTATCTTGTCCAGTTGTTTCATCTTCTCCTAAAACTTTATTCATTTCTTTAACTTGTGCATCATCTGCTCTTATAGCAACAAGAGCCATTCTGTGTTTTAGAGAATCTGCTAAATCATCTAAAGTTTCTCCTTCACTTGTTTGCCATCCGTTTGTAGAAAGGTCTGTATTTTCCATTAATTGTGGTTTACCAAATACATTCCAATCAACTCCTTGTGAAGCTCTTAAAGCATAAGCATCACATCTATGAGCACAGAAGTAAGATAAATCGTTTGGAACTTTTCCACTTCTTACTCCAACAACACCTTTGAAAGATATTAGATAATATACTGAATCATCTTCATACATTTCACTTGGTGTGAAATCAAATGAAAATGTGCTTATTCCGTCAAATTCAAAATTTTCTACTGTATAGTATTTATTTAAATCATTATTTGGAGAAGAAGGTACAGAAACTGTCATTTTTATATCTTCTTTACTTCCAGTTGGTATTAATACATCATCATATTCTACTGTTACACGATATGTACTTCCAATATATAATGTTGAATTTACTATTGGTGTAACTGTTTTAACATAAGGTGGTGCAACATAATCTCCGTTTGGATTATATATTTTATCTGACATTACTATAAATGAACTTGGAGTTCCAAAATAAGTTGTTTCTCTAGCAATTTTGTTTGGATCTCTTTCTTGTGGATTATGTGGTGCAGGTGCAATATCTGTAACTGCAACTTGTATATATTTACAATTTGAAATAGATGTTTGTAAATATGAATTTCCGTTTTCATCTGTTATGTCTTCAATTGGATATAATTCAAAGTCTGTACGTAAATATCCCCATCCAGACTCTATCCAATTATCTGTTCCTGGATAATATTGATAATAATTTGCTACTATATAGTATCCTTGCTCTGCAGCAGCTTTATATCCCATATTTTTATAGCTTATTCTGAATATACCTGCATCTACATCCTCATCTTGATCATAAGCTTCATCATCTAATTCAACAAGTAATCCATCTGTGTTGTAAACTGGTTCAAATTTATCACTTGTTGTTTGAAGTTTTGGATATGTAAATTCATAATTTGATTCAGACATTATTCCTGTTGGAACATGTTTTGCACCTACTTTATCATCTCCTACTAATAGGTATTCTGATTTTTCAGTTCCTGTAGATGGGTCATCAAATGTTGCATCTACTGCATACCATTTTCCATCTTCTAGTTGAACATAATTCCACATATGTGGTTCTAGTTCTTCTTCTGTATGTTTGTAAATTCCAGTTACTAGAATACAAGGAATATTTAATTTATCTAAAACCATTTTTACAGCTCTAGCATATCCTTCACAAACCATTTGTCCATTTGCTTTTGTTTCAGGATTGCTATCTAGTATGTTTTCTTCTCCTGTTTCATTTGCAACAAATGCACCATAAACATTTCTTACGTTATAGTCACTTGCTCCATCTTTTGCTTCACCTTCATAAGTATAGTCTGCATTATAAATTATTTGGTCATGAACATATTTTACTTGTTGTTCAACCATATTTTGATTTTCTTCGATTTGAAGGTCTTTAGCACCTTGAACAATTTCATCTACTCTTTTATTAACAGCTGAAATTGATTTTTCTATTTCTTGAACACTTTTATTTAAAAATGCTTTATTACGATATGTGTCTCCTCTACCTGTTCCTAATGTAGCATGATATGTTCCTTCTTTTGAAGTTACTCTTAATGTTAAATAATCAAAATCTACATAGAATACATCTGGGTGATCAGCTACAAATGCATCTCTTGCTGCTCCCATTGATAAAAGTAAATCTTGTGAACCGTTTGCATAAGCTGAAAGTTGTTCTTGTGTAACACGATTGTTTTCTACAAGATCATAATTTGTGTTTCCTGTTTTAAAACTGCCATCTTCAAGCATTTCTTCCATTGCATAATAAAATTCTTTTGATTCTTTTGTTAATTGGTTAAAAAAGTATTTTGTTGCAACTGTTTCTTTAATATCATCAGCTGCATATACTTTATTGTTGAATTTTAACCATGCAAATTGTGCAATTAATATTACAGCAATTATTAAAATTACAATAAATCTTTTTAGTTTCATAAATCCCCCTTAAATATTATTATTTGTACAATTATCGTAAGATATTATATCATTTCAAAGCGTTCCTCGTCAACAATTTTATGCTTTCTTTTTCCTAATTTAATATTTTTGTAATAATTATTTCACACTATTTAAAAAAAGCGTCATATCATATAACAAAGGAGGGATTATTTATGTTTAAAGAAAAAAACATTATATATAATTTTATTATTGCTTTGTTTTTAGCTATTTCAATCTCTGCTTTATTTTATGCTGAAAAAATAACTTCAATTTTAACATTAGTTTATATCACTTTAATATTTGGAATACTTGGAATATTTTCAATAATCGTTTCAGTTTTTTGTAATAATAAAAAAGAATGTGAATTAATTTATAAAACAAATTTAGTAGCTAATTCCATAGGTGCAATAATTAGCAGTTTTTTTGCTTTAACAATTTGCTTAAAACCTTGCTTGATATCTACTACTTTTCTTGTTGGAGTTGTAGCATTTTTCTTAGTCTCTACAATTATAAGTTTGGGAGAAAAAATAATTTGTACTTTTTGTTGTAAGTACTAAAAAATATCTCTATTTAGTGTTTTTACTAAATAGAGATATTTTTTTATTTTTCTATATTTAATTTTTTGATTTCTTCTAAGTTATTTAAATCATAAGAAACAATTTGTGTATCTGCTAATGTATATAACTTATTTTCTATATAAATTGCTCTATCAATGTTTGTTCTATAATCTATTTCTTGTAATATTTCTCCATGTTTTTCAAACTTTCCATTTTCTAAGTCAATTTTAAAAATTATAAATCCATTTCTATCATTTTTATAATTTGATTCTCTAAGAGTTATTGGAAATCCTATTAAGTCTTTTGTTTTGCTATAAAATAAAACTTTATGATTATATTCTAGTTCTGAATATGCATAGCTTTCACCTATATCTTCTGAGAAAATTTCTTTAGGATTTTCTAGGTCTGAAACATCAAACATAGATATTTTCATATTTGTATTTGTTATTCCTCCACTACTGTTTTGTTTTGTGTTATGACCAATTCCAATTATGTGGTTTTCATCATAAGGATGTAGATATGAGCTATAGCCTGGAATTTTTAATTCTCCTTTTATTACAGGATTTTCAGGATTTGATAGATCAATTACAAACAATGGATCTAATTCTTTAAAAGTAACAATATATCCAATTTTTCCCATAAATCTAACTGAATATATTTGTTCATCTGGAGCTAAATCATCTATTTTTCCTACTTCTTTTAGTTCGTCATTTAATATAAATAATGCATTTTTAGCTTTTCTTTCTCCAATGTTAACTGTAACAGTCTTTTCATCTCTCACTTCACTTATTGGTTCATCATAAGTTTCAATAGTTGTAGCAATTCTTAAAAATCCATCATATTCATCCATTGAAAATTGATTCTTTATATGTCCTTCAACTTCTCCTTTTGCCACTAAATTAATATTAGTAGAATCTAAATCAAATTTATAAATTATTGTTTTACATCCATTATAGCTATAATTCTCTCCATAAGAAAGTTGTGTTATATATAAACTTTTCTCACTTGCATACACATCATTACTTGCTCCAAAAAAGCTTTCTACTTTTACTTCTTCTTTATTGTTTATATTAAATCCACCAACTAACATATAGTCATAGTTTTGAGTACCTGAAAAATATGCAATGTCTTTATATGAAATATTTGAATATCCATTTGATGTTGAAGAATCATAAGTTACTGGTAAAATTTCCTCATCTTTTAATTCATCACTATAAAAACTAAAATATTTTCTGCTTATAAAATATATGTTATCACCAATCATTCTAGAATTAATATAGGTTCCATCTAATCCAACTTCTCTTATTATTTCAGGATTACTTCTGTCTGTGATATCATAAACAATTGCTTTTGCTATATTTTTATTGCTTATACTTACATAGTCATAAGCAATGCTCGCTTCAGCTCTTGAAGTATTTTCTGTGTATTCACAATAATTTCCTAAAACTATCATTTTATTTTCGTTTATATATAACTGATAAGGAGAAAATCTTGATGTTTGATTATCATCATATTTTAAAAATGTAATTAGGTCTAGACTGTCTGCTTTAATAATATAAACTATATTGTTAGTAATATAATAGATGTATGTTCCATCAGTTTTTACAATGTCTGCTTCATCAACATTTTCTACTTGCGTATTTGTTCTAGAATAATCTAAACTTGATTTTTCTTCATAAAAAGCAACATCGTTTGCTGTAGTTGATTTAGCAATTGAATCAGTAATAGTTTCTTCTTGTAATTCTCCGTTATATCCTCGTGTGGTTTTTTGGTTTTCACTTAAAACTTCTCTTAGCTCTTCCATGCTTTCAAATCGTGGAAGATTGTTTTTTGCTAGCATTTCTGTATTAGTAATTGGAGTAGTAGTTTCATTTTCTTCGTGTTTTAAATTTTGGAATTCAAAAATTGAAACTGAAAATACTATAACTACAACTGCCACCATTGATAAAATTTTTATAACATCTATTTTTTTATGATTATTTATTTTTTCGAAAGTTTTTTCTTTTAATTTATCACTTGCATGAATTTGGTCTAAGGCTTTTTTATAATTATCTTTATTCATCTTCAAAACCTCCTTCTAATTTTTCTTTCAAAATTTCTCTCGCACGAGATAGCCATGTTTTCACTGTATTTTCGTTTGTATTCATAAGACTCGCTATCTCTTTTACTTTATATCCTTCATAATAAGAAAGATATATAACTGTTTTATAGTTTAGAGGAAGTTCACACACTGCAGAAAACACATCTGATTCTTCTTTTTCTTCAAAAGGAATATTTTCATCTAAAGAAACAACTCTTTTATTCCAATTATTATTTTTAATATTTTTCGTTAAATTTATTGTAACTCGAATGAGCCAAGCTTTTTTATGCTCATCACTTTCAAACTTAGGCATTTTCTCACTAAATTTTAAAAATACTTCTTGAAATATATCTTCTGCATTTTCAATAGTTCCACATCTTGTAATAGCTATTTTATAAACCATATCTGCATATTTATTGATTGTTTCTTTAATATAATTTTCCTTTTGTTTCTGCATTTAAATTTCCTCCTATCTACTATTAATACAAATTAGAATAGGTTTTGGTTTCAAAAAATATAAATTTTTTATTTATTTAATACATTTTTAATTTTTGAAATTACATAATGACTTCCACCACTAGTATTATCTTGCACATTTTCTACCATGCCAACGATAAGTAAGTTTCCACCTTCACGATTTAATGTTATACAGTTAAACCATCCTAAAGTTCCACTTTCTGTATCGTCTTTTGATTTTTTAAGTTCTGCAGTTCCTGTTTTTCCTAACATTTCAAGTCCTTGTATTTTAGCATCATGTGCAGTTCCTTGTGGTGTTTCAACAACTTTAAGTAATGCAGTTTTAACTTTTTCTATTGCTTCATTTGAAAAAACATTTTCTTTTATATATTCTGGTTTATTATCATATTTAAATTCCAAATATGGTTTTATCATTTTTCCATCATTTACAAGCATAGAATATATTGATGCCATATGAATAGGATTTACCAATACATCTCCTTGTCCATATCCAGAATTTGCAAGCTTTGCTTCTGTAAAATTACTATCTTTATTTAAATATTGAGAAGCTTTTAAAGTAATTGGAAAATCTATTTCTTCTCCAAATTTTAATTCATTTAATTTTTCTGAAAATTTATCTTCTCCTATTTTTAAAGCAAGTTGTGCAAAGAATATGTTATCTGAACGAATTAATGCATTTTCAACATTTTTAGCTTCATTATATTGTGTTAAAGTAGTGATAAAGTAATCTCCCCAGCCTTTATCTTTTTGCCAACTTGTTCCTGAATAACTAAATTCAGTATTAGAATCTATTACACCTTCTGATAATCCAATTAAAGCTGTTATAGGTTTAAAAGTTGAACCTGGGCAATAGCTTTGTTTAAAACGATTATATAAAGGTTTATTCTCATCTGCATTTAATGAATTCCACTTTTCAGTAGTCATACCTAAAATAAAGTCATTAGAGTCAAATGAAGGCGTGCTAACTAATGCTAAAATTTCTCCAGTTTCTGGATTCATTACAACAAAGAAGCCTTTATCATTTTTCATTTGATCATAAAAACTTTTTTGAAGATCAAAATCTATAGTAGTTTGAATACTTTCTCCGTCTTTCTTATCTTGAGTTACAATTGTTTTTACTCTATCTCCATTTTCATCTTCAATATATATTTCTGCTCCATCTATTGCTCTTATTTTTTGTTCAAAAGCATATTCTAGGCCAGATTTACCAATTAAACTAGAAGATGTATAATTTTGTCCTTCATGGCTTTCTAATTCTTGTTCATTAATTGGTTGAATATATCCTACTAGATGTGCTGCTTCTTCTCCTAAATCGTAAACTCTTCCATCTATGCTATTTATCAAGACTCCTGGAATTTGTAGTAATTGTTCTTTAATAGGAGAATTTTTAGATATTTTTTTAATTGGAACAAAAGTATCATCTTTAACATAAGATGCACTAAGTGAATTTTCTATTTTTTCTACTGAAACATCTAATAATTCTGAAATTTTAGATATATTTTGTTCTTTGTTATCTCCTAATTTTCCTGGCACAATTCCAACTTGAGAAATAGAGCCATCATAAGCTAATTCTTTGCCATTTCTATCTAAAATTGAACCTCTTTTTCCTCTTAAAGTTGATATTCTAACTTTATAATTTTCTTCTAATTCTGGAAAAATTAATTTTGAAGACCAGTTTATTTTATATTCTTTTTCTTCTTTTACAATTTGAGCATTATTGTCTAAATTTATTTCTCCAGCAGATGTATAGAATTTTTCTTTATAAGATAAATTAATTTTATTGTCTTCTTTTCCAGTTATTTCTAAATTATTTATTTCAAGAGAAGCTGTTCCTATTCCTTCATAAATGTTTTTATTTCTTGTTACAAAATCTTCTTTTGAAAACTTATCTTTAGATTCTTTTGAAAGCATTTCATACATTTCTTCATATTTTTGTTCATTTATGTATGAATAAAATGTTTTTATAGTTTGCATTTGATTTTCTTTTGCTTTATTAATAGAAAATACAATGCCAAAAACTACTAAAAGTATAATTACTAAAATTAGAACAAAAATTATAATTTTCTTTTTCATATATTTTTTCCTTTATTAGAATAAATTTAGGTTTTTATTTATGGCTTTACCTATAAACCTTTATTACTCAACTACAATAGCTTGACTATATAGTCTTTTCCAATTACTTATAAATTTACTCCTACTTTGTTTTACATTACTTCCAGCAGAAGGATCATTTAAATAAACATAATCTTCATCATATCCAATTAAAACTGCACAATGTTCTCCAACTAATTCTTGAAAAGTTCCACTTCTATCCTCATAAGTCCATGTTACACCTTCACTTAAATTACCAGCATTTTTTACACACCAAACAACTACTGGATTACCTTTACTAACACAATTTAATAGAGCTTTTTCAGAGCATCCAGAAATATTTTTTACTTTTTCTCCTGCATAATTAGACATAGCACTTGCAATAGGTTTAGCAAAAACTCCATAAGAGCCTTTACTTAGTCCTAAACTTGGATTTCCAACAAACTCTTCAAAAGGATTTCCACCATACCAGTTTCCGTCTTCGCCCTTATATTTCTTTGTTCCTAATTTCATATTATCTATAATATTTTTGGTTGAAACATCAAATCCTTTATATTTTAATACCATAGTTGCTGAAACAGCTTCGCAACCTGTTGGATAGCCTAAAGATATTTGATTTAAGTATGGAACATTTTCTATGTGATAGCTCGTTACTAAATTTTCTGGTTCTTCAACAGATGTATTTGTAGGTTCTGCTGGCTTCTCTTTAAGATAATAATTCGATTTTACTAGAGTATATCCAACAATACCTTTTTCATTTCTAACTTTTTTCCAACCATTTTTTGTATCTTGTAAAAATTCAATTTGTTCATATTGAGATGTTGTAGCTAAAATTGTATAGTCTGTGCTTGCTCCAGTTCTAATATTGTATCTTCCATTTGCATATAATTTTGTATTTGAAGGAGCATCTTTTGAGACATTAACTGTTAAGCTAGCTTCTTTTTCTCCTTGATCTGTTACTGCTGTTATTTTTGCAGTTCCCTCTGATACAGCTTTTATTTTTCTATTACTTATTGTTGCAATATTTTCATCTGAGCTTTTCCATTCAACATCTGTATATGTAGCTTCTATTGGTGTAACTTTGGAATTTATAATATATTCTTGTCCTTTTCCAAGAGTTACTTCAGTATCATCTAATGTAATTTGCTCAACAGGTATTTTTTTGACTTCTATATCAAAACTTTTTAATACATTTTCTTTATAGTCTTTTATAGTAATTGTAACTTGTCCAATTGCATTTGCAATTATGTTTCCATTATCATCAATACTTGCAATTTCAATATTTGAAGACTCATAAGTTAAATCTTTATAAGTGGAATCTTCTGGAAGTACTTTTGTTTCTAGTTTATAAATATCTCCTAATTTCAAACTATCGATAGCATTTGTTATTTCTACATCTTTAATTTTAATTAAACATTCTAAGTCTAATTTATTACTAGAAATTTCTGTTTCTCCAGAATCATCAGTTAAATAAATGCTTGCTTTTCCAATTTGCTTAGCTGTGACTTTTCCGGTCTACAACTTCAATAATGTTTTCATCTGTACTGTGCCAAACTAAATTGCTTTTTGTAAAATCTTCTGGTGTAATTTTTGTATTTATATCAGCTGTTTCACCTGGTTCTAATTCGTTGCTATCTAAGCTGATTTCAATATTTTCTATTCTTATCGGTCTTATAAATAAATATGCTTTATGTATTAAATCAAATTTCCAAACCACAACTGCTAACACAATACTTAATATTATTAAAATTGCTAAAATTATCTTTTTTATATTTAGTTTCTTGTTTTTTTCATATATTGCCTCGTGTTTTGCCACCTTTGTTTCCTCCAAAATATTAAAAATACTATATATTTATAATACATTTATTAGATACAAAAAGTTTCATAAAAAGTTTCATATGCTCATTAAATTTACATTACAATTATATAACATAAGACATATTTTTTCATTAGAAAAATATATTTTTTACAAAAAATTCATTTTTATTTAAAAAATTTTTTTACATTAAAAAATTTCTTTTTTATTTTTTAAAAGTAGTACGTATATATGACTTTATTTCGTGACTTGGTGTCGCAATCTTCTTTTTTTAAATAAATAAAATGAAGATTGCTCCAATCGCCCTCCGCTTACGCTTCGGTTGGTCGCTTACGCGTCACTAATAAAGTAATATATACGTACTACTTTTTTAAAATTAAGAATCTTATATTTAATTTTATCACGTGACCTGGTGCTACAAGCTTCTTTTTTTGATAAAACAAGTGAAGATTGCTCCAATCGTCCTTCGCTCATGCTTTGTCCCGTTGTATATGCATCACTAATAGAGCAATATATAAGTACTACTTTTAAATAAGAAAATATAAATAAGAAAATATAAAAAAGAAGTCAATTTTTTAAATCGACTTCTAAAATTTTATTGAAAATCTATAACATCAATCCACTTGCTCAAAAACTCTTGCTCTTCTTCAATACCTTTTGCCTTTTGAGCAGCAGCTACAATTGGAATCCATCTTTGAATATTAGTTTTTGAAATTCCGCTTTTTTCTGCAAATAAGTTTAAATATTTATCTGCTAAAGCTTCTTTTCCATCTATTGAGAATAATAAATATGTTCTTGCTACATCTGCTGATGCATTTCCTTGTGTTACATGTGCCCAGTCTAATATGCAAGCTACTCCATCTGGTTTTATTACAACATTACTTGGATTATAATCTCCATGGCATAATTTTGTGTGATCTTTCATTCCGTCTAATCTTTGTAATAGCTCATATCTTGCATCTCCGCTTATATTATCAGCTTCATTTATTAATCTTTTATATTTATCTTTTATTCTGTTCAATGAATGTACTTCTTTTGATAGTATATAAAGTTGTATATCAACAAACCAGTTTAAATATTCATCTTCTTTTTCAGGATGTTCTCTCATTAATTGGTCTAAAGTTGTACCTTCAACATATTCAGAAACTAAAGCCCATCTATTATCAATTTTAGTAACTTCAATAAGTTTTGGTACATTTAAATCTGTTCCTTCTTCTACTCTTGCTTGATTTAATGCTTCATTTAAAATAGCTGCCTTTGAATAATTTTCAACAAATAATTTTATAGTTTTGTCTCCGTCTCTATAAACATCTTTTGTTTTTCTTTCAGCTATTTTGTTATCCAAATTTAAATACATTATTCTTCACCTCCATAATATGCTTTTAAATACATTTCTTTAATTTCGCTCATTAATGGTAATCTTGGATTTGCTCCTGTACATTGATCATCAAATGCTTGTTCTGTCATTTCATCTAGTTTTTCTAAGAAATAATTTTCATCAACTCCATAATCTCTAATTGTTTTCTTTATTCCTATTTTTTCCTTTAATTCATCTATTGCTCTTATTAAGTTATTTAGTTTTTCTTCATCATTATTTCCACCTAAATTTAATGCTTCTGCTATTTCTGCATATCTTCTTAAAGTATGTGGATGGTCATATTGAGGAAATGTTCCCATTTTTGCTGGAACTTCTGCAGAGTTAAATCTTAAAACATAATCTATTAATAAAGCATTTGCAATACCATGAGGTAAATGGTGATAAGCACCTAATTTATGAGCCATTGAATGACACACACCTAAAAATGCATTTGCAAAAGCCATACCAGCCATTGTTGCTGCATTTGCCATTTTTTCTCTGGCTTCTGGGTCATTTGCTCCATTATCATAAGCTCTTGGAAGATATTCAAATATCATTTTTAAAGATTGAATTGCTAAGCCATCTGTATATTCTGTTGCCATCATTGAAGCATATGCTTCTAATGAATGTGTTACAGCATCTATACCAGAAGCAGATGTTAAACCTTTTGGTGCATTCATCATTAAATCTGCGTCAACTATTGCCATTTTAGGCATTAGCTCATAATCTGCTAAAGGATATTTTGTTCCTGTTTTTTCATCTGTTATAACAGCAAATGGTGTTACTTCTGAACCAGTACCTGCTGATGTTGGTATGGCAATAAAATATGCTTTTTCACCCATTTTAGGAAAAGTATAAACTCTTTTTCTTATATCCATAAATCTCATTGCCATATCCATGAAATCTACTTCTGGGTGCTCATACATAACCCACATAATTTTTCCAGCATCCATTGCAGAACCACCGCCAATTGCAATAATGCAATCTGGTTTAAATTCATTCATTGCCTTTGTTCCTTCTATTGCACACTCTAAAGTTGGATCTGGTGCTACATTTGAAAAAGTTGTATGCTCAATTCCTAATTCATTTAATTTATCTGTTATACATTTTGTATAACCATTTTCAAAAAGAAATGTATCTGTAACTATAAATACTTTCTTTTTATCCATTATATATTTTAATTCTTCTAAAGCAACTGGTAAACAACCTTTTTTAATATATACCTTCTCAGGTGTTCTAAACCAAAGCATATTTTCTCTCCTTTCTGTAACTGTTTTTATATTTATTAGATGTTTTACGCCTACATTTTCTGAAACAGAATTTCCACCCCAAGAACCACAACCGAAGTGTTAGAGAAGGTGTTAATTTAAAGTTATATAAATCTCCAATGCCTCCTTGTGATGATGGCGTATTTATTAAAACTCTATAAGTTTTCATTTTTGTATAGAATTTTTCAATTTTTTCTTTTTCAGTAATTGTATTTATATATAAAGAAGTTGTATGTCCAAGTCCGCCATCTTCAATTAAGTGAATTGCTTTACCAATTGCATCATCAAAATCGTTTGCTCTATACATAGCTAAAACTGGTGATAATTTTTCATGTGCAAATTCTTCTGAAATATCAACACTTTCAACTTCTCCTATTAATATTTTTGTGCTTTCTGGTACTTCAATTCCTGAAAGTTCTGCGATTTTAGATGCCTTTTGTCCAACAATTTTTGCGTTTAATGCTCCATTTATAATAATTGTTTTTCTAACTTTTTCTTTTTCTTCATCATTTAGAAAATAACATCCTCTTTTTGCAAATTCTTCTTTTACTCTATCATATATGCTATTTAACACAATAACGGATTGTTCTGAAGCGCATATCATACCATTATCAAAAGTTTTAGAATGAATTATTGAATTTACTGCTAGCAAAATATTTGCAGTTTCATCAATTACAGCTGGTGTATTTCCTGCACCAACACCTAGTGCTGGTTTTCCACTAGAATATGCAGATTTAACCATTCCAGGTCCACCTGTAGCTAAAATTATGTCTGAATTTTGCATTAATGTATTTGTAAGTTCTAGTGAAGGAACATCTATCCATGCAATTATTCCTTTTGGTGCTCCTGCTTTCACAGCTGCTTCTAAAACTATTTTTGCAGCTTCTATTGTTGATTTTTTAGCTCTTGGGTGTGGGCTTATTATAATTCCATTTCTTGTTTTTAAAGAAATTAATGTTTTAAAAATAGCAGTAGAAGTTGGATTTGTTGTTGGAATAACAGCTCCAATTAAGCCAATAGGCTCCGCAACTTTCTTTATTCCATAAGCTGGATCTTCTTCTAATATGCCACATGTTTTTTCGTTTTTATATTTATTATAAATATATTCTGAAGCATAATGATTTTTTATTATCTTATCTTCTACAACACCCATTCCTGTTTCTTCGACTGCCATTTTAGCTAAAGGAATTCTTGCTTGATTTGCCGCAATTGCCCCTGCCAAGAATATTTTATCTACTTCTTCTTGTGTGAATTTAGCAAACTCTTTTTGAGCTTCTTTTACTCTTTTTATAGTTTCTTCTAAAGCTTTTACGCTGTCAACAATCTTGTATTCTTCATCCATACCCTAACTCTCCTAATCTTAAGAATTTTTGTAATATTTTAAAACTTTTTTGCTACATAATATTATATTTATAAAGATTTTTTTTTTCAATATTTATTTAAAATTTTATTAATATATAAATGTATGTTAGTCAATCATATGTCACACTTTTTTGAAAAATATATAGTTTGAGTACCTTATATCGCTAATAACGATT
>CANQGE010000016.1 GCA_947601495.1 uncultured Clostridia bacterium
CAAAACCTTATATTTCAAGTATTACAAAATTTATTATTCGAGGTATAACGACAAGAGTCAGAGTCCGATGCCTTACCACTTGACGACACCCGAATATCAATTTTGTTTATTATATAACTTAATCGATAATTTTACAAGTTTATTAATTATTTTATTAAAATTTAAATTTTGTATAGACTTTTTATTTAATTTTGTATATTATATTTATAGTGTTTTATTTTAGGAGGTTCTTATGTCTAAAACAGTAAAAATATTTCTTATAGTAACTTTTATAGTGGTTTTAATTCTAAATTTCAATTTTGTTTTTGCATCATCTTCTAATGATGTGGTTTCTGACGAAGAAACTGTTGAACAGGAAGAAAATGAAGAAGATACCACAGAAGATGTTCCAGATACTCCTATTTCAACTTTATCACCATCTTCAGTAACTAGTGTTTCTAATGTAAATAGTTATGAACAAGCGAATTTACAATTAAATAATATATTATCAATAATTTTAATTGCAATTGGTGTACTACTTATATTATTTGCCATAGCAATTTTAATAAGGTTAAAAAGTTAAAAGTAAAAGAGACTTAAAACTTAAGTTTAAGTCTCTTTTTTGTTGCTAACTGTTATTTTGTGTTGCATAATACCATATAGCTGCAATTATTATAACAGCAGCAACTGCTAAAATAATCCACATCCAAGTTGTTGTTGTCATTGCTCCAGTATTATTATTTGCTTCTTCTGGAACTACAGTTCTTGTTACATTATAATCTCCATTTCTTATCATATTAGAAGAATCTTTCATGATATTTCCTGAAACTACATTTTTGAAATTTTCCCCTGTCTTATCCACTGATTGCATAAGTTCATTTCCTAAGTTGATTGAATTATTGTTTTCTTCTGCAAAACATACTCCACAACACATAGAAAGGACAATTATAGCTAAAATGCTCATAATAATTTTCTTTGTCATAATATTTTTTCCTTTCCTAGTTAAAAAGAATACTTCGCACTAAGCAAAGTCATATGAAAATAATAATTTCATATACTCTTATTATTAATCTTATAGAAAAAAATATTCTAACAATATTTGAAAACTAATTTTTTACTTTTTATTTGTTATATTTATATTTGAGATTTCTGCATTTAGTTCTCTAGATACAATATTTTGAATTTTAGATATCTCTTCTTGAGTTAAATTTTCTGATTCTACTACTACGTTTACAATTTCATTATTTATTAATATTACAACATTCTTAAAGCCTTTATTTTTTATTAAATTTTCTGCTATCATTATTTCATTTTTTTTATTTGTTAAATTTGAAATTTCTTGTACCGCAATTGCTTTTTGATCTTGTGGAGTCTTTTCCGAGTCAACTAAATCTTGATATGTTTCTATCATTTCTGAATACATTCTATCTCTTTCAATTTTTGTTTCTTCAAAATAATTATCGTCATAATTATCATTTTTTTCCGTTTCTAAGCTATTTATTTCCTCATTTGGTACTATTTTTCCATTATTTTCTTCTTCCATTTTATTTTCTAAAGCTACTGGCTTACTATTTACAAGCTGTACATCTCCTATATTTGTTTCATTACTTGTTCTAGCAGAAACTTCAATATTACTTTTGCTTTCCTTGCCATAATTTAAATACCCTACAAATATTAAAAAAAATGCAAAACCTACTAAAAATATTTGTTTTACTTTTTCTTTATTCAATTTTTTACTCATCTCCCATCTCGAAAACTTGTATTTTGTGAGTAGCAATACCTGTTGCAGCTTCTATAGCTGATATAATATTGCTTTTAATATTTGAATTTTCTGCACCTTGAGCTATAACAACAACGCCTTCAATAACTGGCATTGTTGTTTTCTCAGCTATTACATTTGAACTAGAATCTGTAATTACTCCTTTTTCATTATTTTCTGTCTCTGTTTTTCTTTTTCCACCAGATGTATCTGTTTCTTCTACTGTGCTTATACTAGAACTTACATTATAAATTGGAACTAGGCTACTACTTTCAGAATAAGTAACAAGTACAGAAACTTTTCCAACACCACTTATTTTACTTAGTATGTTTTCTAGTTTTTTCTCTAAATTATCTGTAACAACGTTTTCGCTTGATACCTGAACTGCTGAATAATCATCTTTTATTTCGTTTTTATTGTTATTATTTTCATTACTACTATCTAATATTTTATTTATAATAATTAAAGTTATTACTAAAATAATCAAAAAAGATACTAGATTTTCTATTCGTTTTTCTTTATTTGTAAAAATTTTTTTAATTTTTTCAAGCATATCTTTCTCCTAAAATTTCTTATAAAATTAATTATTTATTATAATTTGCTCTTCATTTAAATTATAATTTTCTTTTATATAATTTGTTACTTCTTCAAAATTTTCTTTTATTTTATTATCTCCAATAACTACAGGTTCTATCATATTTTTATCAGTTTTCTTTTCTACTTTTATTTCTACAGATTCAATGTTTTCATAGGCTTTATCTATATTTACTTTCAAAGTTTTTACAGAATATCCTAAATTTTCTATTTCTTTTTTTAACTCTTGCTCTATTCCAACAATGTAAACATCTTTCATATCTGTATTTATATTTGCATAAGTTTCTTCTTGAGCACTATATTTAAAGAAATCAAAATTAAAGTCATAATTCATAAGTTTAAGAATAGGATTTATTACTACAAAAATAATGTAAACACCTATTACTACTTTTACATATTTTTTATTATTTCCGTCAGGAACTAATATTTCAATAATTATAGACAAAATTATTGCAACTATTATGCCTTCGCACCAATTTCTAATTATTTTTACCATATTCCTACCTATACATTAAAGAACTATTTGTAATTTTAAGAACTATAGTTATTCCTATAATAAACATTACAGATACAGAAATTAAAATTGCAAGTAAAATTTTGTAACTATCTGCCATTTGGTCCATAAGCTTAATTATTTTTTCATCTGCAACAACTTCGCAAACAGCAGAAGTCATTTTAAAAGATAACCACAAAATTAATATTTTTATAATTGGAATTAATACTATTCCTAAAATTATAATTACTCCAATTATTCCAACAGAATTTTTTAATACATTTCCACATCCAATTACACTATCTACTGTATCTCCTAATATTTTTCCTACTACTGGTATAAAACTTGATACTGCAGCTTTTGCTGTTTTACCAGTTAGTCCATCTACAGAACTACTTAAAGTTCCTTCTAAAGTTAAAGTGCAAGAAAAGAAAGTTAGAATTATTCCTAATATCCAAACAATAGATGATTTTAGAAAATTAGATAGTCTATTTATTTGAATTTTATCTGAAATATTAGAAATAATAGATATTGTTATAGCAACTAATAAAAGTGGAATTAAAAAATTACTAATAAAATTTCCCATAAAATTTACCATAAATAGTAATATTGGTTCTGTAATACTTGTTGTAACTAAAGTGCCTGTAGTTAGCATTAATGTTATTAATAATGGAATTAATAAACTCATGAATTCAACAATATTATTTATGCTTTCTCGAGTTATATTAAGAACTGATATAAAAGTATTTATTATTAATGTTACTATTACTAAATATTGCACAAAATATGCAACTTTACTAGAACTAGAATTTCCTAAACTTTCTATAATAGCTTTAAAAATGCTATGTATTATGATAATTACTAAAACGCTAGTCATTAGCGTTATTACATTTTGAATTTCGTTTAAAAAGATGTTTCCAATGTTTGATACTTTAAAAATATTTCCTATGTTTCCAGTTAAACTTGATTTAAATAATTCATTAATATTTAAATTTGGAAAATTCTTTTCAGTATAGTTTTTTGCAGAATTCAAAAAATTATTAATTCCTAATGCTTCTGTTTGTGAGTCTATAATTTCATCCATAATTTTCTCCTCAAGGCAAAAGTTTTGTAAGTGTTTCTAATGTTGTTGATATTACTGGAATTGACAATGAAATAACTAATATTTTTCCTCCAAAATCTATTTTATTTGCTATTGAGTTTTCTCCCACATCTCTGCAAATGCTTACAGCATATTCTGTAAGTATTGATATTCCCGTAATTTTTAATAATAATGATATAAATAAATTATTATAATTTGAATTATTTGAAATTTCTGTTAAGAATGTGATTATAGACTTTAACGTATCTATTGAATATAAAATTATTAGTGCTCCACCAATTAATACTGCATAAACTGCATACTCTTTTTTATATTCTTTTAAAATTATTGTAATTATTAATGTTAAAAAACCAATTCCTATAATTTTAATAATATCCACTATAAGTTAAACACCGTCCTAACTGTTTCGAAAAGCGAACTTATTTCTTTTACAACTATAGTTAAAACAATTACCATTCCAGCTAAAGTGGTCATCATTGCTTGATCATCTCTTCCAGCTTTTGTTAAAATTTGATGCAAAACTGCAACTAAAATTCCTACACCAGCAATTTTAAGTAATAAATCAATATTCATATTCATCTCCTAAATTAAAATTATGCAAATTCCAATTCCTAAAACAACACCCATTGTTTTATATAATTTCACATTTTTATTTTTTTCGTATTCTGCTTTTTCAATTTGCTTTTTTATTAAATTTTCTGTTAATAAAATTTCATTTACTTGTCCATTAATATCAGTTTTTCCGAGTAACTTCCCTAGCATCTTAATAATATCCTTATCTTCATTAAGTAATGAATTTTGTATTTCATCTGTAGATTTAAACCAAGCCTCAGAAATATTCCCTTCTTTTTCTATTGACATTTTAAAAACATTTTTTTCTAGCCCATATATAACTTTTGAAATTTCTTCAAAAATACTATTTAATGGCTCATAAGTAAATTCAATTTTACTTCTAAACATTACTAATGCATTTTGAAATTTATTTAGTTCTATTACTCTATTTTCATAGGTTTTAGCTTTTAAAATTCCTACATAAGAAGAAATAGCTACTATTCCAACTAAAACAATTCCTTTTATTAAAATCATTTTTTCTCCTTCGATAAAACTATTTTAAGGTAAAATTTTTTTCATCAATTTTCTCATACTGTAAACTTTTTTTATTTAGTAAATAAATTTCCTTATATTTTCCTTTTTCTTTTTGATCTAAAAAAATTATTGTTTCAATTATGTGAGAATTTATTATATTTTTTAAAATAGGATTTAAATATATATCTTCAAAGCTAGAGCCGTGTGCTGTAAAAATTCCTTTACATCCTGAACACATAGCATAATTAATTGCTTCTACATCATCTAAATTTCCTATTTCATCTGCCACTATAACTTTTGGCGACATTGACCTTACAAGCATTCTTATTCCTATATTTTTTGGAATATTTTCAATTACATCTGTTTTTATTCCTATGTCATTTTGAGGTGAACCTTTATATAATGCTGCAATTTCACCTCTTTCATCTACAACTCCCACATTTATTCCTACAAAATTTAAATCTTTTATTCCGTTTGAAACTTCTCTTATAATGTCTCTTATTAATGTCGTTTTCCCAGCTCCAGGAGGGGAAATTATTAGCGTATTGTATATACTATTTTCTTTAACATTTAAAATATATTTTAAGATATTTTTACTGCACCCTATAATTTGTTTAGAAATTCTAAAATTTAGCCCATTTAAATAATTTATATTTATAACTTTTCCATCTTCTAAAACGCATGAACCTGCTATTCCAATTCTATGTCCACCATTTACTGTAACAAATCCATTTGCTATTTGATGTTGATATGAATAAATGGAATTTTCACATATTAATTGCAATATATTTAAAATTTCTTCTCTTGAAATGTTATATTTTATTATTTTTTCTAAGCCATTAAACTTTAATATTATTGGTTTGTCCACTCTTATTCTAATTTCTTCTAAAGGTTTATCATTTATTTCTTGATTTAATATTTTATTAATTCTATCTGGAAAATATTTTAAAATAGTATTCATTTTTCATTCCTTTACATACCTTAAAATATATATACTCATAAAAAATTTTTTTAGAACTATAATTTTAAAAAATAAAAAAAATACCTAAAATTTAAAGTAAGTTATTTTTTTACTTTAAATTTTGGTATTTTTTATTCTCTAATTAAATACTATTTTTTCCAATTTAAAATTTGATTGCTAAAAGCTTGATTTTCGTCGTCTTCATCATCTTCTATAATATCATCTATTGGTTTATTTTTCTTAAATAGTCCCTTCTTTTTCTTTTCTTTAGTGTCATTCGTTATTTCTGATTTTGACTGGGCTATTGCTTCTTCTACAGATAGCGTTTTTTCAAAGTCTATAATATTTTTAACCGGCTTTTGATAGATTTCCTGTGTATAAACATCTTTTTTATTTATTTGACGTAAATATAAGTGTTGCAAATAATTTTCTATAATTGCTCTATCTTTTCTGCTTAAAGTTTCTATATCTTCTGATAAGTAATTATATCTCCATATAACATGTCTTTCATAAGAATTAAATTGTGATTTTTTAAGGTCTTCATAATCAAATTCTATTTTAAATTGAGAATTTTCTATACTAATGCTTATATTACTCCAAACTCTTATTCCTGCCTTAATAGAATGTTCTCTTAAAAGCTTAATTGTATTATAGATATCTGTAATTAATTTAGAATATTGCTCTTCATCAATATTAAATAAAGATGGAATTTCATATCCATTAACAAACTTCTTTTTAATAATTCCTTTAGGCAAATAATAAAAATACATTTCGCCTATTGGCTTTTGATGAGGTCTATCAATTACAGAGGCATATAGATAAATACTTTCCCATTTTTCTGGAATAATATAAAACAATTTTTTTTGTATTTCAGAATATAGAATTCTTTCTTGTGCCCAATCTTGCATATATTTCTCCTAAATTTTAATATAAATTTTAATATATTTTTATTTTAGTCAAAATTTAATTTTCTATTAAGCTTTCTCCTGTCATTTCTTCTGGTTTTTCTAGACCCATTATATCAAGCATTGTAGGTGCTAAATCTGCTAAACGTCCTTCTTTTAATTTTTTGTTTGCAGGTAATCCTACAATTGCAAGTGGAACTGGATTTGTTGTGTGAGCAGTATGTGGTTCTCCAGTTTTATAATCTATCATTTGCTCACAATTTCCATGATCTGCTGTTATTAATAAAACACCATTTACTTCTTTTATTGCTTTTTCAACTCTAACTACACATTCGTCAATTGCTTCTAATGCTTTAATCGCAGCTTCAATGCTTCCTGTGTGTCCTACCATATCTGGATTTGCGAAGTTTAATATTATTGCATCATACTTTTCAGATTTAATTGCTTCAACAACTTTATCACAAACCTCATATGCACTCATTTCTGGCTTTAAATCATAAGTTTCAACTTTTGGTGAAGGAACTAAAATTCTATCTTCACCTTCATATTGTTTTTCTTCTCCACCATTAAAGAAAAATGTTACATGTGCATATTTTTCTGTTTCTGCGATTCTTAATTGTTTTAATCCTTTACTACTTATATATTCTCCAAAAGTATTTCTAATTTCTTCTTTTCTAAAAGCAACTTCAACATTTGGCATTGTTTCATCATATGATGTCATACATACAAAATATGTGTTTAGCTTTTCAGTTTCAAATCCATCAAAGTTTTTATCAACAATACTTCTAGTAATTTCTCTTGCTCTATCTGGTCTGAAATTAAAGAAAATTATTGAGTCACCATTTTCTATTTTTGCAATTGGTTCTCCAGTTTTATTTGTTATAACTGTTGGCTTAACAAATTCATCAAAAACTTCTTTTTGGTAAGATTCTTCTATTGCAGATATTGGAGATAAAGATTTTTCTCCCTCACCTCTAACTAATGCGTCATAAGCAAGTTTTACTCTTTCCCATCTCTTATCTCTGTCCATACTGTAGAATCTACCAGATATTGTAGCAATTTGTCCTACACCTTTTTCTTTCATTTTTTCTTCTAGTGCTGAAATATATCCTTCACCTGAAGCTGGTGGTGTATCTCTTCCATCCATAAAGCAATGTACGTATACATTTTCAAAATCTTTTCTTTTTGCAAGTTCTAATAAGCCAAATAGATGTCTAATATGACTATGAACTCCACCATCAGATAATAATCCCATAATATGAAGTTTTGAATTATTAGCCTTGCAATTTTCAATTGCTTTAACAAATTCTGGTACACTGAAAAAATCGCCATCTTCTATTGACTTTGTTATTTTTGCCAAATCTTGATATACTATTCTTCCAGCACCAATATTTGTGTGTCCAACTTCTGAGTTTCCCATTTGTCCTTCTGGTAAACCAACTTCTAGTCCACTTGTATGGATTATTGTGTTTGGATTCTTTGTTAAAATTTCATTTAAATTTGGAATGTTTGCTAGTTTAACAGCATTTCCTTCTGTTTGCTCATTAATTCCAAAACCATCCAAAATCATAAGCATTGTTAATTTTTTATTCATTTTGTTACACTTCCTCTTCTTCTATTCTTCGTAATTTACTATTTTACTAAATTCTTCTGGTTTTAAGCTTGCTCCTCCAACTAATCCTCCATCTATGTCAGATGTTTCAAATAGTTCTTTTGCATTTGAAGATTTTACACTTCCTCCATATTGAATTATAACTTCACTAGATACTTCTTCTCCATAAATTCTTTTAATTTCTTCTCTAATAGATTTTATGGCATTATTTGCATCTTCTGAAGTAGCTGTTTTTCCTGTTCCAATAGCCCATATTGGTTCATAAGCTATTATTGTATTTTTTACTTGTTCATTTGATAGTCCATCTAAAGCAAGTCTTGTTTGTGTTGTTATAATTTGTTCTGCTTTTCCGGCTTCTCTTTCTTCTAAAGTTTCGCCTACACAAACTATTGGTTTTAATTCATTTTCAAAAGCAGCCTTTAATTTTTTATTTACAGATTCATCTGTTTCATTATAGTATTGTCTTCTTTCAGAATGTCCAATAATTACATATTCTACGCCAATTGATTTTAGCATTTTAGGAGATACTTCTCCTGTGTATGCTCCAGATTCTGCAAAATGCATATTTTGTGCACCTATTTTTATATTTGTTCCTTGTGCATTTGTAATACAATAAAATAAATCTGTATAAGGAACACATAAAATAACTTCTGCTTTTGAATTTTTAACCAATGGTTCAAATGCTTGAATATATTCCATTGCTTCATTAGGAAGCATATTCATTTTCCAATTTCCAGCAATAACTTTTCTTCTCATATAATATTTCAATCCTTTCTAAATTCTATAAATCTTGTAAAGCTTCAATTCCTGGTAATTTCTTTCCTTCTAAGAATTCTAGTGAAGCTCCTCCACCTGTAGAAATGTGTGTGAACTTCTCAGCTAATCCTGCTTTTTCAACAGCTGCTGCAGAATCTCCACCACCAATTATTTTAACAGCATCTACATTTGCTAAAGCTTCTGCTATTTTATTTGTTCCAATTGCAAATTGGTCAAATTCAAATAGTCCAAGTGGTCCATTCCATACAACTGTTTTAGCATTTTTTAATTCTTCTGTATACATTTCTATTGTTTTTTCTCCAATATCAAATCCTTCCCAACCTTCTGGAATTTCTTTATATGAAACTGTTTTGCTTTCAGTATTTGGATCAAATTCTTTACCTAGTTTTGTATCAACTGGTAACATTAATTTTACTCCTTTTTCTTTAGCTTTTTCCATAACTTCTCTAGCTAAATTTAATTTATCTAATTCACAAATTGAATTTCCAACTTCATATCCCATAGATTTAAAGAAAGTGTAAGCCATTGCTCCACCAATCATTAAAACATCTACTTTTTCAAGTAAGCTATCTATAACTCCAATTTTGTCTGAAACTTTTTTACCACCTAAAATTGCCATAAATGGTCTTTCTGGATCTTCTAATGCTTTTCCTAAGAAATTTAATTCTTTTTCAATTAAAAATCCTGAAACTGCTGGTAAATAACTTGCAACACCTGTTGTTGAAGAATGTGCTCTATGAGCTGTTCCAAATGCATCATTTACATATACTTCTGCTAATGAAGCAAATTTTTTAGATAATTCTTCATCATTTTTTTCTTCTCCTGCTTCATATCTTACATTTTCAAGAAGCATAACTTCTCTTGGTTTTAACTCAGAAGCAAGTCTTTTAGCATCTTCTCCTACAACATCTTTTGCAAGTTTAACTTCTTGGCCTAATAATCTTGTAAGTTCATCTGCTACTATATTTAAAGAAAATTCTGGTTTTACTTCTCCCTTTGGTCTTCCTAAGTGAGAGCATAAAATTACTTTACAATCATTTTCAATTAAATATTTTATAGTAGGTAAAGCAGCTACTATTCTTCTATTGTCTGTGATTTTTCTGTTTTCATCATAAGGAACATTAAAATCACATCTAACAAGTACTTTTTTGCCTTTAATATCAATGTCTCTAACTGTTTTCTTATTCATATTTTTTCTCCTTTTATTTTTATAAATTATTAAAAAAGCTGGCAATAAAGGTCCGCCCTCCACCACCAGCTCTATTATTTATATTAAAATTAATTTAATTCAGCAAAATATTTTATTGTTCTAACCATTTGGCTTGTATAAGAATTTTCATTATCATACCAACTTACAACTTGAACTTGATATAATCCTTCTTCTACTTTTGTAACCATTGTTTGTGTGCTATCAAATAAAGAACCACATGTAATTCCTATTATATCTGATGAAACTAATGGTTCATCTGTGTAACCAAAAGAAGCACTAGAAGCTGATTTCATAGCTGCATTTATTCCATCTACTGTTATATCATTTCCTCTAACAGTAGCTACTAAAATTGTTGTAGATCCTGTTGGAACTGGAACTCTTTGTGCAGAACCAATTAATTTTCCATTTAATTCTGGAATAACTAATCCTATAGCTTTTGCTGCTCCTGTTGAATTTGGAACAATATTTACAGCAGCTGCTCTTGCTCTTCTTAAATCTCCTTTTCTATGTGGACCATCAAGTACCATTTGATCTCCTGTATAAGCATGTACAGTAGTCATGATTCCTGATTGAATTGGTGCATAATCATTTAATGCTTTAGCCATTGGTGCTAAGCAGTTTGTTGTACATGAAGCTGCGGAAATAATATTATCTTCTTTAGTTAATGTTTTTTCATTTACACCATAAACTATTGTTGGTAAATCATTTCCAGCTGGTGCTGAAATAACAACTTTCTTAGCTCCTGCTCTGATGTGTGCTGAAGCTTTTTCTTTAGATGTATAGAAACCTGTACATTCTAATACAACATCAACACCAATTTCTCCCCAAGGAAGTTCTTCTGCATTTGCTTTTGCATAAATTTTTATTTCTTTTCCATCAACTGTAATTGAATCTTCTCCAGCAACAACTGTATCTGCTTTTGCATATCTACCTTGTGCTGAATCATATTTTAATAAATGTGCTAGCATTTTAGGACTTGTTAAATCATTTATTGCAACAATTTCATATCCTTCTGCTCCAAACATTTGTCTAAATGCAAGACGTCCTATACGTCCAAATCCATTTATGGCTACTTTAACTGACATAATATAAATTCCTCCTATCTTGATACTTTTATATAACTTTATAGTTTAAGTATCTTTTCATTTATTTTAGTCTATTTGACCAAAAATATTCTACATCATTTCTAATGTTTTTTCAAGTGTTTTTTTAGTTTTATTTTTGACTTCAAAACAAGCTTATTTTAATTCAGTTCCACCCCACTCTACTACTGTGTAACCGTCTCTTTCTTTTGGAATTAGTTCTTGCTCTTTTACTTTTAAAGGCAAACTTATTTTTTTCCAATCCATCATTACTCTTATTATTGTATCTGGCTTTGGTTCTATTTCTAAAGGCATTGATTCATTTATTTCTTCTTCTGTTTCAAATCTTATAAAATTATATTTGTTGCTTTCCATTTTTGGAAGCCAATAAACTATAAATTCCTCTGCCTCTCTTTCATTTAATCCTAATATTGCTAGTTTTTCTTCTAAGAATTCTGCTGTGTTCTTTCCTTCTACTATAAAGCCTTCATCACGTTTAAATTGTTTTAAGATGTTTTTCTCTTTTCCTTCCCAATATAACGCATATAAATTTCTTCCTGTTTTTAAATCAGTTAGTTCTCCAGTTGGTTTGGCTAAAACTTTCCAGCCATCATAAGTATACTGTGGATATGATGTTGTAACTTTTTCTGGTTTTCCTAATTTTACAGAAACTTCTATTTCCTCTTCTGGATATATGTATATTATTGGTTTTGCAAGAGCATTAGAAATGTCTAAAAAGAAAGCAAATATTACTATACAAATGCACCCAAAAATAGTTTCTGGTATTTTTTTATTCATTTTTTCAACTTTGGCTTTAGTTTCTTCCAATTCGTTTGATAATTCATCCGTCTTTTCTGTTTTTGATAATTTCAATAATTTTTCATATTTCCCTGAAAAATATTTTTTTTCAAGGAAAAAGCACAAAATAATGCTTACAGCTATTATTACTAATGTTTCGTCCACTAAATAAAAATATTTAACTATAATATCACTAGAAGAACTAATTTCTAGGTGGTGAGACCTTCTTTCAAAAATACCATAATGTTCTTCTTTATATGATAAATCATCATTAGTCATTTCTTCAAAAGCTGGAGCTAATTTTTTTTCAATATGTGAATCTCTAAAACAATATATTACATCTAAACCGATTAACAACTATTAATATTATTAAAACAACAATAGTTTTCATAAAATTAACTTTTAATTTGTCATTATTTTCTTTTATTTTTTTAATTTCTTCTTTACTTATTTCTTTGTTTTTAATTTTCTCATTATTTAAATTTATTTTACTATTGTAGACCAAAGTAACTATAATTATCAATATAGTGCATAAAATTGGTAAAAATTCTAATACTGCATCTATTCTTTCATTTTCTTCCCTATATTGCATAGCATCTGGAGCTTGATCAAGTGATGAATTCCAGATATTAGCTGGAGCAACACTTGCTTCTGCATACGCAGAAGCAAGTGTAAACATTAAAGTTACTAATAAAGCTACTATTAATACTTTTTTCTTCATATTTTTCCTTTCAAAATTTCTTTATTCTACTATATTTATTATATTTGGTGCACTAAAAGCTTCGATACTTGGATTATAATAATCATAAAATCTTATTGCACCACCTGTAATAGTTTCAGGGTATAATGCTTTATAATTTATATTTAAGCTTATTGTATTTTCATTTAAAAAGCTTCTAATATAAATATTTATTCTTTCATAGTTATATTCATATTTTTCTATTATACCTTGAGTCTGTAATTGTAAAAGCGAATCTTCCACCACACTACATCCTTGTGGTATATTTATTTGAATTAATCCATTTTCTATATGTACATCACTATTTTTATTTATTGTTATTTTTTGTGATATTACATCATTTACTTTGCCATTTTGATTTATTTCTTGAGTAACGCTAATTTCATTATCTGTACTAGTTGCTTTAGAATATTCCTGATAATATTCTTTTATTATTTCATAATTTATTTTTCCTTTTTCTGGATCAATCTTTATTTTGTTTTCATCACTCACATTATCAAAAGAAATTTCATATAAATCTAAAGAATCTTTTCCTATTTCTATTGTTTTTTCAGTTCCATTTAAAGAAATTGTTATATTTTGATTTTGAATTTTTGAATTCTTTTCATAAGCATTTAGTGCTTTCAAAGATAAAACTGTTGCTTGAGTTGTTCCCCAAGTACCCCTATGATCTTTATAAGCAATTATATAAGAAATTAAAGAATCATTTATTTTATCTTTTTCATCAAGTTTAGTTAGTGCTAATGATGTAAGAGCCGTTGTTTGAATGTTTTGATAAAATCCATTAGTACCGTAATAATCACTTGTTTTAGAACTTATATAATATTGCTTTAGTGCAGTTTCTTCTTTTTCTTCTAATATGTCTTCTATAATATCTTTTGCATCATCTTTCATATTTAAGTTTGCAAAAATATTTGCAATTAGTGCTAAACAATAGTTATCTGTATCTTCGTCAATATCATTTTTTAAGTAATTAACCGATTTTGATAATCTTGAATCATTTGGACGAGCTTCTGATAGAGCCCAAACTATATATGCATTTTTTGTTAGTTCATCAAGATTTGTCATTCCACTTATATATCTTGTTTCAGAAGTTCTAAAGTCTCCACTTGATTTTTGTTTTGAAAATAAAAACTCTACCATATTATCTATAACTTTTTCGTCTACATTATAAACTTTTGAAAGTTCATTCATTTCCATTAATCCATAAGCAGTTAATGAAGGTTCTGCAGGATATTTTCCATATAAAGAATATCCGCCTTTTTGCCCTTCTACTTCGTATGTTAATAACTTTTGATATCCTGTAGAAATATAATCTAATGCCTTTTCTTTTAGTTTTGAATTTTCTATTTTATTTCTTTCTAAATAATTTAACACTAAAATATCTGGATATAATGAAGATGAAACTTGTTCAAAACATCCTGATGGCATTTTTAATATGCTATCAACATTTTCTACTACTTCTGTCATAACAGAAGGATATACTTTAACTTTTATTTTTTTGGTTCCTTCTATTGCTTCATTATCAAATACAACATCTTGTGTATATTTATCATCAATTTTTCCACTCGCAGCAACTTCTTCTTTTTCTAGTCCATTAATATTTACATTCATTGTTCTTTCTACAATGTCTGCAACTTCTCCGGCCTTTACTTCTATTCTTAAAGTATTGCTTCCTTCTTTTATTATTTCTATAGGAACATATACCATTTGTGTAGAATTTGGATTTACAGTAATGTTCGTTGTATAATTTCCAATTTTACTCCAATCATTTTCTTTCACATTTATTTCGTATGACAATGCACCTTCTGTATAATTATAAACGGTTACAGGTATACTGGTTTTATCTGTAACAACAGAATTAGTTGGAAGAGAAAAATCTACAAATATTGGTTTAAATACTTTAAATGATTTTGTACTATAACCTACTTCACCATTTTTAGTATTTCCAACTGTTTGAATATTCCATGTTGTTATATTATCACTAACTGTTGTTTCATATTTTGCATTGCCATTTTCTGTTACAAGTTCAGGCACAAAAGCTAAACTTTCCAAAAATACATTTCTTACATTTTGTTCAACTTCAAATTGTTTTTCTAAATTTTCGTCTACACTTGTTTCTAATTCTGCACTAGTAGTGTCGTTTGGATTAGCAGAAGATGCAAAACTATCAATATCTGCACTAATTTGTGTTTTACTGTTATTACTACTTGTTGAACTCATTGATCCAATCACTGACTCCATAGAATCTAGAAAAGATGAAGCACTACCAGAAATACCTGTTGTATCTCTAGCACTTTGCCATATAGCACCTGGCGTAATGTCTGAAGCTCTTGTTTCACCATCATATAAATAATAGTCGTCAAAAGTATTTGATCTTTGATAGTGGTTTACAGTTGTATAACTGCCATCAAAAGAATAATCGTATATATATGAAGCAAATATTACTAATATAATTAATGCAATAATAATTATAATAAATGAAACTAAATCATTAAGGCTAAAATCAAATTCAATTTTTCCATCTTCTAGTTTAATTTTATTTTCTTTTAGCACAAGTTTTCTAAATGCAATATAACATACTAAAACTAATAGTAATGCTAGTTCGTCTATTAATGCTGAAACTATATATACAACTATCCAAAATACAATTCCCTTAAACAAACTTTCAAGAACGGATTTTGCTGTTTGAGAAATTTTATTTAGCTTTTCTTTTCGTTTAATTACTACTAATAGTAAATCAACTAGTAGTAAAATTCCACATATTACTATAACAAGTTTTATGCTTCTAATGTGATGGGTTTTTAAATATAAATACCTATAAATTAAATCCATTATAGCTGCAAAAGCAAATGGAATTATAGCAAAATCTTTTACCATACTAAAAATGAAATCTTTTTCTTTATATAAAACTAAAACATATATTGCTATTGCAATTGTAAATTCAATAAATAAAATTATCATATTTGATACATTATAAAGCACATCATTAAATAAATCTGAAAAATAAAATGAAATTAGAGCAAAAATTCCAAGCACATTACAAATTACTTTTAAAGTTAACTTTATATTTTTGAATTTTCTACTTTTTGCTAGTTTAATAACTACTATAAGTAGCAATATAAAGGCTAAAAGTATTGCCATAGTCAAATATTTACTTGAATCATTTAGATTACTATTTTCATAATTATATAAGTTAACATTATCTCTACTTTGTCTTAATAATATACTTCTAAAAGTTGTTTCTGATTTTTCGTCTAATGCCATTGCATATAAATCTGCCACTGACATATCATCAGATAATTTAATATCTTGCAATGCTAATTTTATATTATCTATTGATAAATCATTTTCTGCTAGATTTAGTACAGCATCATCTAAAATACTTACTAATAAAGCAGAGTCTACTGGATTTCCTCCGAGAATCTGACGTTTTAAAATCTATATTTAATGGATCTCCAGGTGTATATTCTGATTTATCCGTATTAATATCTATTTTTAATTGTTTTGAAGGTTTTATAAAAATTGTAGTTTTAGGAGTTTTTGATATATTTAATCCTGTATATTTTACATATATATCAACAATGCCTGTTACATCACCTAGATTAAAATTTGCTTCTCCATTATCTGTAGAAATTATTTTTAATAATTGATTTTCTTTACAAACATATATTGTAAAATTATTATTTGGCATTCTATATTCCGAATAACTATTTAAGCCTCTTTTTACTTCTACTGATATCTCTTCGCCTTCATCATATTTTATTTTATCTGTTTTCACAACAGCAAGCTGATTATATATTTCTTCCACGTTTTCTACTTTAGTTATTTTTGTTCCAGTTGTATCCTGTGATTCTATATTGATTTCAATTGTTTCATTTCCTCTATTTACAGCAGAAAAAGAGTCTATTTCATAAGATGTTAATGTAAAGATTCCCACACCTTTATCGTCTGTAACTACTGGTTTTATAACATCCCCTATTTTAATTGTTGAGCTAGTTTTTAAAGGATTTCCATTTAAATCTGTTGTTATTATATAAATATCGTTATTTATTCCTTTTACAATACTTCCAAATTCTGGTAAGAACTCTAGTTCAAAAGCATCTTCTCCTATAGAAATAGTTTTACTAGATTCAATCATATAATTTGATGAATCTTTTACATTACAGTTAATATTAATTTTTCCTTTTTCAGTGCAACTATATGTTGTTTCAAAAATTCCAGCTTCATTTGTTAATCCCGAAATTTCTTTATCATTAATTGTTCCTGTAACTTCTGCTCCTTTTACAGGTTCTCCAAAGAAATATTTAGAAGATATTGAAATTGTTGCTGTTTCACCAACTATATATGTTTCTTTATCTGTATTTAAATTTACTTCAAAATTTGGAGTTATATATGGGTTTACTGTAAATTCCTTGCTTGTTTCTTTACTATCTGTTGAAATGGTTAATTTATATGTACCACTGTTTACTTCATCTGCAAGTTTAAATTTTCCAGATATAATTCCATATTCAGAAGTTTCTCCTTCATTTGTGTAAACTTTATTATTGTTACCATCATAAATATAAACAGAAACTTTTTGTTTAACTGGTGTATTATTACTTTTTGATAGAATTAAAGCTCTAAAATTAATTTCATCACCAGGCTTATAAATTCCTTTATCTAAAGAAATAATAACATTTGATTTTGAATCGTTAATTATGCTTATTGGAACTGTGCCAATATCAGAATATAATCCTGACCTTGCAGTTATTTTTAGAAAATATTTTCCTGTACTAATATTTTCTGGTATTTCTAAATCAAATATACCACCATCATCATTATCTGGATCAATTTTGATTTTTTGACTTACATCCTTTATTTTTTTATTTTGTTCATCGCAAAGTTCAATTTTTACTTTACTTTTTATACGATCTCCATCATCTTCTTTTCTTACTTTAACTAATCCCATAATTCCAGAATTAGTATAGAAATTATTATTAGTTTCTATAGATATACTTAATTTATTTTTAGTAAAATATAAAAATAAGTTATAAAGTAAGAATATTAAAATAAGTGCTATAATAGCATAAAAAGCTCCTTTTTTTAGTTTTTTTCTGTCCATAAAACCCCCTCTATTTTATTAATATCCATATTATTATTTTACAGATAAAGACATTTTTTTACAATATTATTTTTTATTTCTTATATAAAAATAAAAATTCTACAGTACATAAAAAAGCAAAAAACTCGCTAAACAAAATGTTAGCGAGTTTTTATTTATAATTAATTTTCTTTATTCTTTTTAAATTTTGCAAATATATTAATTTCTTTAAAGAAGAAATCATGTAATTCAGGAAACTTAACTTCTTGGAATAAAAAGTCATGAACTTCTGTTAAAACTTTTTCTTCATGTGCAGTTAGTTCTAAAACAATTGGTTTATTCCAGTCTATTTCTTTAAATAATAAACTTTTAATTTTGCTCCACATATTAACTACTGCTGGTAAATTACCTGTTTCTGAAGTTTCTACTAATTTATATTCTTTCATCGTTATTTTTCCTCCTTAGTATATGCAATACTATATAATATTTATACTACATAGAGGCTTATTTATCAATATTTTTTGAGTTAAGTTTATATTAAATTTTAATTACTAAATTGTTACATATTTTCTTCTGATATAAGCTCTAAATCTATTCTTTCTTTTATTTTTACTTTTACAATTTTATTTTCTAAATTTTCTTTTGATTTTACTTTTACCATTATGTAATTAGATGTGTGTCCTTTGTAATATTCTCCATCAAATTCTTCTATTAAAACTTCTATTTCTTTATTAATGTAAGAATCTAAATATTTTTTTTCGTTTTCATCAGATAAGTTAAGTAACTTTTTGCTTCTTTCTTCTTTTATAGTTCCTGAAATTTGATTCTGCATTACTGCAGCTTTTGTTCCCTTTCTTTGAGAATATTTAAAAATATGCATTTTATAAAAGTTTATTTTTTTCAAGAAATTATAAGTTATTTCAAATTCTTTATCTGTTTCCCCTGGAAATCCTACTATTATGTCTGTTGTTAAAATTACATCTTCATATGCACTTCTCAATCTGTTTACTATTACTTCAAACTCTTCTGCTGTGTATCTTCTATTCATTCTTTTCAAAGTTTCTGTTGACCCACTTTGAAGAGACAAATGAAAATGATGACATATTTTATTTAAGCTTGTAAGTCTTTTTATAAATTCTTCTGTTATTAATAATGGCTCTATTGAACCGAAGTCTAATTCTTTCAATTCCTTCTATTTTATTTATTTCTTCTAATAAATCTATAAGCTCATATTTTTCTTTAAAGTCTTTACCATAAGAAGCTACATGTATTCCTGTTATTACAACTTCTTTAATACCATTTTTAGAAATTTTTTCAATTTCATTTATTATGCTTTGCGGACTTCTGCTTCTTACTCTTCCTCTAGCATATGGAATTATGCAATATGAACAAAATCTATCACATCCATCTTGAACTTTAATTACTGCTCTTGTTTTTTCTGTGTATGTAACACTTCCGAAATCGCCATATTCTTTAGTTTTCATAACATCATCAATTGGAATGTTTATATTTTTTGAATTAATAGCTTTTTCTACGCACTCTAAAATATTATTTTTTTCATTTGTTCCTAAGCATAAATCTATTTCTTCTATTTTTTCTACTTCATCTTTTGCAACTTGAACATAACATCCGAACTGCTACCACTAAAGAATTTGGATTATTTTTTTTAGCTTGTCTTAGCATTTGCCTAGACTTTCTATCAGACATATTAGTAACTGTGCATGTGTTAATTATATAAACATCTGCTTTTTCTTCAAATTCTACTATTTCATATCCTGCATTTTTAAAAATTTGAATCATTCCATTTGTTTCATACTGATTTACTTTACAGCCGAAGAGTATAAAAAGCAACTTTTTTTAATTCATTCATTTTTTCTTTCCTTAACTTTCTTTTTTACATTAAAATACTCACATGAAAATATGTGAGTATTTTAATGTAAGTATTTGGGATTTTATTATTACTATTATTTTCTCATTCTATCCATGCTATCTAGATTGTCTAAAGCTTTTCCTGTTCCTTTAGCTACACAAGAAATTGCGTCTTCTGCAATCATAACATTTATTCCTGTTTTATCTTGCAAAAGTCTATCTAGACCATCTATTAGGCATCCTCCACCAGTCATATAAATTCCTTTATCACTAATATCTGCAGCAAGCTCTGGTGGTGTTTTTTCTAGTACTGAATGAACAGCATCTACAATAAGCATAGCTGGTTCTTCTAAAGCTTCCATCATTTCACTAGAAAAAATTGTTATTGTTTTTGGAAGTCCTGTTATTAAATCTCTTCCTCTAACATCCATTTCCATATCTTGTATTTTAGGAAAAACACAGCCTATTTGTAGTTTTAATTCTTCTGCTGTTCTTTCTCCTATCATAACATTATGTCTTTTCTTTATATATTTTACAATGTATTCATCAAATTTATCGCCTGCAACTTTAATAGATGAGCTAACAACTGATCCACCTAGAGAAATAACTGCTATATCTGTTGTTCCTCCACCAATATCTACTATCATATTTCCACAAGGTTTTGAAATATCTATTCCTGCACCAATAGCTGCAGCAATTGGTTCTTCTATTAAATAAACTTTTCTTGCTCCTGCGTTAGATGCTGCATCTATAACAGCTTTCTTCTCAACTTCTGTAATTTGGGAAGGAATGCATATCATTATTCTAGGAGCAAATAAAAATCTTCCACCTATTTTTCCTATAAAATATTTTAACATTTTTTCTGTAACGGTATAGTCTGAAATTACTCCATCTCTTAAAGGTCTAATTGCCACTATGTTTCCTGGTGTTCTTCCTAACATTCTTCTAGCTTCATGACCAACTGCTAAAACTTCACCAGTTAGATTATTAACAGCTACTACTGAAGGTTCTCTTAAAACAATTCCCTTGCCCTTCACATATGCGATTACTGTAGCGGTTCCTAAATCAATTCCGATATCTTGTCCAAACATTAACAATCTCTCCTTAAAAAAATATGGCAAAATCAACTTTAGTAACATTACATTTGCATTACGATTATATTACATTTCAAAACATTTATCAAGACTTTTATGGTATTTTAATTTTAAATTTAATATTTTTATATGTATATTTTATTTATCAACTAATTTGTTTTTAAATTTATATTTTGTTATTAAATTTATTCACATTTTATTATATGTAAAAAAACTTCATTTTATTAAAAGATTCTTGTAATAAAACAAGCTCTATGCTATAATGAGTTTGGTAATAAAAAGGAGTTGTGGTAAAAAATGGAAAAAATATCAATAATTGTTCCTTGCTATAATGAAGAAAAAGCACTACCAATTTTTTATGATGAATTAATAAAAAATATAAAAAAATTTCCAGAAAATATAGATTTTGAATTACTTTTTATAAATGATGGTTCTAAAGATAATACTCTAAATATAATAAAAAGTTTTAAGCAAAATAAAAGTATGGCAAATTTAAATATTGAATATATCTCCTTTTCTAGAAATTTTGGTAAAGAAGCTGGAATTTTAGCAGGTTTAGAACATAGCACCGGAGATTATGTAACACTTATGGATGCTGATCTTCAAGATCCACCTTCACTTTTGTTAGAAATGTTTAATTATGTAAAAAATGAAGATTATGATGCTGTTGGTACTAGACGTGTTAATAGAAAAGGCGAACCTATTGTTAGAAGTTTCTTTTCTAAACTATTTTACAAATTAATAAATAAAATGACTAGTTTTGAAATGGTTGATGGAGCTAGAGATTTTGTTTTTATGAAAAGAAATGTTGTAGAAGCAATAATTTCTTTAAAAGAATATAATAGATATTCAAAAGGTTTGTTTAGTTTCGTTGGTTTTAATGTAAAATGGATTGAATATAAAAATATACCAAGAGTTGCTGGAAAAACAAAATGGTCTTTTTGGAAATTAACCCAATATGCTTTAGAAGGTATCACTGCTTTTTCAACAGCACCACTAATAGTATCTTCTATAATTGGATTAATCTTTTGTGTTGTATCTTTTCTTCTAATAATAGCTATAATATTTAAAACTTTAATTTTAGGAGATCCTACTAGCGGTTGGCCATCACTTGTTTGTATAATATTTATGGTAAGTGGTATTCAGCTTTTCTCTCTTGGAATTATAGGACAATATTTATCAAAAACATATTTAGAAGTTAAGCAAAGACCTCTTTATATAATAAAAGAAAAAACTTTAAAATAACATAAAAATAAATGTAATCAAGTAAAATTGCTTACATTTATTTTTTTATAGTTATAAAACATTTTTAAATTTAAGTTTTTCTTTTTCTGCAAAGTGATTTAACCAATATTTAAACTCACATGCATTTTCTAAAGAAACTTCAAACTCATCATTTTTAGCATTTTCTTCTAAAACAACTACTGCTTTAGTTATTTTTTCAAGTTCATTATGTTCTACAAACATAGCAAGTTTTCCCTCTTCACTATACCAATCATTTTTTAAATTTTCGATTTCTTTCATTAAATCTTCTTTTGTTTTTTCGTTAAAATTTTCTTTTGTTTCTGCAATTTCATATAATTTGTTTTGAACAGAAGTTATTTTTTCTGATATTTTATTAACACTTTTCTGTGAGCAAAAACTAGTTATAAATTCTAAAACTCCAATTCCTAAAATAATAATTATAATTAAAAGAATCTCTTTTTTAAATTTCATTTAATTTTCTTCCTTCTTCTGGCAAAAAATACTCTGATCACCATTTAAAACAGCTATTAAAGCTTCTTCTGGTTTCATATTAAATTTACCTATTTCTCTTTCTAGCCAATTATAATCTTTTCCAAGTTTTTTTAAATTATCTGTCATAATTTTTCCATCTATTACTAAGTCATAAGCTATTCCTTCATATGGAACTTTCATATTAAAGTCTTCTGGTTTTAGAGCTCTTTTTTCTGGCTTTTGAACAACACTTATTTGTCCACTTGTTTCTAAAATTGCAAATTCTACATCACCTAAATTATTTATGCTATTTACTCTTAATCTTTCTTGTAGCTCATTAATAGTGAAATTTTCTTCTATTAATGCTTTCTCATCAATTTTTCCTCTATATATTAATATTCTTGGTTTTCCACAAATAATTTCTCTTATTTTTATGCTCTTTAAATTTAATAGTGAAATTATTGTATGAATTACAAGTAAGCCAAAAATAGGAATAATTCCATATAATATTGGAATTCCAATTTCAGCCATTGGTGTAGCTGCTAAATCTGCAATCATTATAGCTATAACAAGTTCAAATGGTTGCATTTGCCCTATTTCTCTTTTACCCATAAAACGCATTACAAATAATACCAGAAAATATATAATTACTGTTCTAACAAATATAAGTATCATTTAAAACCTCAAAAATACAAATTTTATATGAATATTTTTCGCAAAAATTATCAAAATATACTTATATTTGTTTAATAAATTAAAATATTTTTAATTTTATTTTCAAATATATTTTTTAAGCAAGGAGGTTGGCACGATGGAAAATAATAACTCAAATGCACAATCCAATAGCACAATGGGAACTGTGGGTCAAATAATTGGAAGATTTATAGTTGCCGCAATTATTTTAGGAATAACAGCCTTTTTTACACCTGGTTTTTCTATAAATAATATTTGGGCATTAGCAATATCTGCTATCGTTTTAACAGTTATGGACTATCTTATAATAAAATTTACTGGTTTACATGCTATGGCATTCGGAAAAGGATTTGTGGGATTTGTTCTTGCAGTAGTAATTTTGTATGCAACACAATTCTTTGTATCAGGATATTCTATTTCATGGATGGCAGCTATAATTGGTGCCTTAATATATGGTGTAATTGATTATATTATGCCTGGTGAACAAGGTATGTAATTTTTAAAATATATAATTGACTTATTAATAGTTATGTGCATAATTATTAATAAGTCATTTTTTTGTTAAAATTTGTCACTTTTTGCAGGTTTAAATTGTTTTATTAATAGAGGGAGTGTTTATATGTTAAAAGTTTTAATTATTTGTAAACAAGCTGAAACAGCAAAAAAAATTGTAAATCATATTTTAATAAATTTAGAAATGCTACAACTAACTGGAATTGCTAGTTCTTTAGAAGAATCTAAAAAACTAATATCAAAAATTAAATCAGATTTAATAATAACCACAGACTCAAATATAGAAAGTTTTCTATCAAAAAATTTTTATTCTTACAAACCAAAATTAGTTATAATATCGAAGTCTAGAAATTCTGAAATTGTTTCTAAAAATAAGCTAATTGTTGGTTACAATTTGAGTTTCTTAGAAATATCGAAAAAAATTTATATTTTTATTAATAAAGAAATAAATCAAACAAGAAAAGAAAAAGTTACCAAAATGCTACAAAAATTTGGATTTGATTTTAAACTTTCTGGAACAAATTATCTTTTAGATGCAATTATGATAACAATTTCTCATAATGAATCATTTGGTTTTGAACGTCTTATTAAAGATACATATCGTGAAGTTGCAAAATTAAATAATACTAGAGATAAAGTAGTTAAATGGGCCATTGCTCGTTCTATTAACTATATGTATGCTAAACATACAAAAGAAAGTTACATATATATTGAAGAATTTTTTAATATTGAATATCCAGAAAAAATAACTGCAAAAACAATTATTAATTTAGTTTCTAGTAATTTAAATTTAACTAATATATAGATTTATAATAAAAAAACTCTATCTTTTAAATATGCACTTTTGACTGCATATTTAAGATAGAGTTTACTTTTTTTACTAATTTTTAAGATAAATTATCTCTACATCTTTCACATAAAGTAGGATATTCTGCACTTTCTCCAACAGTTTCTGAATACATCCAGCATCTTTCACATTTTTCACCTTTTGCTCTTTCTACTTTTATTCCTATTGGAACTTCTGAATCTTCATTTCTTCTGTTTTCATGTAATTCAACATCAGAAACTATAAATATTTCTTTTAAAAGTTCTTCTTTTCCTTTTAAGAATTCATATTCATCATTTTCTGCAAATAATGTAACTTTTGCTTCTAGTGAAAGTCCTATATCTTTATTTGCTCTTGCAAGTTCTAATTTCTTAGCTACTTCATCTCTAATTCTTATTAGTTTTTCCCATTTTAAAGAAAGATTTTCATTATCATACTTTTTATTAGGCTTTGGATAATATTCTAACATAACACTTTCAAGGTTTTCGCCTTTTCTATGTGGCATATATTCCCAAATTTCTTCTGCTGTAAAGCATGTCATTGGAGCTAAAATTCTAACTAAACTTGATAATATTTCATACATTGTAGTTTGAGCAGCTCTTCTTTCTAGTGATTGTGGTTTTGAAGTATATAGTCTATCTTTTATTATATCTAAATAGAATTGGCTCATATCTACAACGCAAAATTGATTTATAGCTTGATATGCTTCATGGAATTCATAAGTATCATAAGCTTTTGTACAAGCTTTTATTAATTTATTTAATCTTGTTAAAGCCCATTTATCTATTTCTTTTAAATCTTCATAAGGAACTGGATTATTTACATCAAAATCGAAAGTGTTTCCTAAAATATATCTTGCTGTATTTCTTATTTTTCTATAAACTTCTGTTACTTGTTTTATAATGTTTTTAGATACACTTACATCTGATTGATAATCTGATGCTAAAACCCAAAGTCTTAAAACATCTGCACCTGATTCTTTTATTATTTCTTGTGGTGCAATAACATTTCCAATAGATTTTGACATTTTTCTACCTTGCTCATCTACTGTGTATCCATGTGTTAAAACTTCTTTATAAGGAGCTTTACCATTTACAGCAACAGATGTTAAAAGTGAAGATTGGAACCATCCTCTATATTGGTCTGATCCTTCAAGATACATATCTGCTGGTGGTAATCCTCTTTCTGCTAGAACAGATTCATGTGTTGAACCAGAATCAAACCAAACATCCATTATATCTGTTTCTTTCTTGAATTCTGTACAGCCACAAGAACATTTTGCACCTTCTGGCATTAATTCTTTTTCAGATAAATCAAACCAAGCATTTGTACCTTTTTCTTTTACTATTTCTTGAACTTTTTTCAAGCTTTCTTCTGTAACATATTCTTTTTCACATTTTTTACAATAGAATATTGGAATTGGAACTCCCCATGTTCTTTGACGAGAAATACACCAATCATTTCTGTCTTCAACCATTTTAGAAATTCTTTCTTCTCCCCAAGAAGGATACCATTTAACAGTTTTTATTGCATCTAAAGTTTCTTTTCTGAATCCATCTACTGATGCAAACCATTGACTTGTTGCTCTAAAGATAACTGGTTTTTTACATCTCCAACAATGTGGATAAGAGTGATTTACAACTTGGCTTGTTAGAAGTAGGTTATGCTCATCTAACCATTTAATAATTTCTTTGTCTGATTTTGCATAATACATATCTTTAAATGGTCCAGCACCTTCTCCTCTTTGAACACCTTTGCTGTCTACTAAAACTATTATATCACTTTCTTTTTTTAGTCCTAATAAATAGTCTTCTTTACCATAGCTTGGTGCGATATGAACACAGCCTGTTCCTGTTCCTAATTCTACATTTACTGTGTCTTCACTTCCAGTTACAACTTTTGAATCTCTATCTAAGAATGGATGTTTACATATAACTCCTTCTAGTTTTTCTCCGTCGGTTTCTTGAAGAATTTTATAATTTTCTTTTCCTGCAAGTTTCATAACTGATTCTACAAGTTCTTTTGCAAAAATTAATTTTTCTCCATCTACTTCTACAACTGCATATTTAAAATCTGGTCCTACAGCTATCATTGTGTTTCCTGGTAAAGTCCAAGGAGTTGTTGTCCAAATTACTACATAAGCATTTTTTGCATCAAATAAACCTTTAGAATCTTTTACTGGAAATTTAACATAAGCTGTATTTGAATTTACATCTTTATATTCTATTTCAGCTTCTGCTAAAGCTGTTTCGCAGTCTGTACACCAATAAACTGGTTTTAATCCTTTATAGATATAGCCTTTTTTATACATATTAGCAAATACGCCAATTTGTTTTGCTTCCATTTGTGGTTGATAAGTAACATAAGGATTTTTCCAATCTCCTAAAACGCCTAGACGTTTAAATCCTTCTGTTTGTTTATCTTTATATGTCATTGTAAACTCTTTACAAGTATCTCTAAATTTATTTACTGGTATTTCATCTCTATTTAAACCTAATTTTTCAATAGCTTTTTTTTCTGTTGGCATACCATGTGTATCATATCCTGGTATGTAAGGAGTATAGAATCCTTGTAAGTTTTTATATCTTACAATAGTGTCTTTTAAAACTTTATTTAAAGCATGGCCTATATGAATTTCTCCATTTGCATATGGAGGTCCATCATGAAGAACAAAAGGTGTTTTTCCTTCATTTTTCTTTAACATTTTTTCATACAAGTCTTTTTCAAATACTCTTTCTTGTATTTTAGGTTCGTTTTCTGGCAAATTTGCTCTCATTGGAAAATCTGTTTTTGGCAAATTTAGTGTTTTTCCATAGTCTTTCTTTTCTTCACACATTTTAAATTTCTCCTTTTAAATTTTATAATCAAAAAAGTCATTCCATCCTAAATAGGACGAAATGACTTTAAATTCCGCGGTACCACCTAAATTAATTAATAATAAAATATTAATTCACTTAAAATTCTTTTAACGCAAGAAATACGAATTATTTTACTTATAGTTCAAATAATTAACTCCAAGGTGATAATAAATAAATCTTCCTACTAGTTTTCACCAAACACTAGCTCTCTAAAAGGTTTCAACTTATTTACCAAGTCCTTTTCAAAGTTTTTGTTTATTAATATTAATATGATAACATCATTTACATAATTTTGTCAATATTTATTTTTATAAATTATACTTATAAAAATCTCATTTTGAAAAATCAACAGTTGTAGCATTTATATATAATTTTATATTTTCATAATTCCAAAAGCAGCTTTTTTTCCTGCAGCTAAGGCTCTACAAACAGTTGCTTTACTTTCTGTATTATCTCCACCAGCATACACATTTGCTAAATTTGTTTTTCCATTTTCATCTATTTTTATGTAGCCCCATTCATCAAGTTCAATTCCTTGTTCTTGAATTAAAGCTTTATCTGGTTTTAAACCTATTGCAAAAACAACCGTATTTGCTTCTTCTTCAAATTCTTTTGCACCTTCTACATCTACTGCTTTTCCATTAATTATTTCTGTTCTTATGCAATTTACAGATTTAATGTTTCCATCTATTTCATTTGCTGAAGCAACCCTTGTTAATTCTTTAAATTCTACTCCATCTTTTATTGCATCATCTAGTTCTATTTCTCGCGCTGGCATATGTGCTCTATCTCTACGATACAAAATTTTTACTTTATCTGCTCCCATTTTTACAGCCACTCTGGCAGAATCCATTGCAACATTTCCTCCACCAATTACAACAACTGTTCCTAAGTTTTTAATATATTTATTTTCATTATATGCTTTTAAAAATACATCTGAATCATAAACATTTTTTAATTCATTTTCAGATAATGAATATCTTGAAGATTTTGGAGCTCCTATTCCTAAAAATACAGCATCATATTTTTTAGAGATTTCTTCTAAAGAAAAATCTTTTCCAAGTTCTTTATTTGTTATAAATTTTGCACCAAGCCCTTCAAGTTTATTTACAATTTGTTCAACATAATTTTTAGATAATCTAAAATCTGGAATTCCATAAACTAAAATTCCTCCTGGAATACTATCTTTTTCATAAATATCTACTAAATATCCATTTTTAAGTAATTCATAACCACATTCAAGTCCTGCAGGACCTGATCCAATTATTGCAACTTTTTTTCCATTATTTTCTTTCTTATTTATTTCATATTTGTAGCCTTCTTTTTCTGCCCATTCATTAACATATTTTTCTAAAAGTCCAATATGAGTTGGATTTGATTTTATTCCTCTTACGCAACTTCCTTCACACTGTTCTTCTTGTGGGCAAACTATGCTACAAATATGTGAGCAAATATTGTTTTCTTGCAAAATATCATATGCTTTTTTTAAATTCTTGTTTTTAATTTCTGTTATAAATTCTGGTATTTGTGTTTTTATTGGGCAACCTTTCTCACTACAAGGTTTTAGTTTACAATTTAAACAATAATTTGCCATTTCTTCTATTTTTTCCATTTTAATGCTCCTATTATTTCTTATATTATTTTTTTAGCTTTTAATATAGTGTTTGAATTTTTAACTATTTTTTCCTATTTTTCTTTGTCATTTTATTTAGTTTATCTGCATTTTCTTTTTGCTTATCTAATGGAAGCCATGCAAACTCTGAACAAACCTCTTCTCCGTATAAAGTGGTATTTTTCTTTTTATTACTAATATCTTTTTTCATAATTTATCCTCCAGATATTAGTATTTTCATTAATTTTAAATTTATGCAAAGTTATAAATTTCATAAAGTATTGTATCATATTTATTTAAAAAAGCAAGATTTCTCTTTCTCTTCTAAATATATCTATTTTTCTAATTCTAATAATTTTTTCTTAGTCTCTATTCCACCTGCATATCCTGTTAAATCTCCATTTTTACCAACTACTCTATGACATGGAATAATTATTGAAATTGGATTATGCCCTACTGCACCACCTATTGCTTGTGCAGACATTTTTTCTTTTCCTAATTCCTTAGCTACTTTTTTTGCAATTTCTCCATAAGTAGTTGTTTTTCCATAAGGAATTTCCAAAAGATGATTCCATACAATTTTCCTAAAAGAATTTCCTTCTGGATTTAACTTTAATTCCTTATAAGAAGGATTTTGCTTTTTAAAATATCTATCTAACCATTTCCTTGCCTGATTTAAAATTGGCAAATCATCTTTTCTTATTAATTTACTATGTATTGTTTCTTTAAAGTATTTTTGATTTTCTATCCATAATCCCACAATGCTTTTTTCATCACTTGCAATTGTTAGATTTCCTACTGGAGACTTATAGTTTGTATAATAAAACATATTTATTTTTCCTTAACAATATTTTTTATTACTTAAAGCAATATTATTTCTCTAAATTTTGTTTTTTCAAATATTCGGCAAGTTGAGTATATGCTGTATCGTTCCAATAATTAAATCTTTCATCATCTGGAAAACATCCTAGAGTTTTAGTTTCTCCTTTTGGGATAAAAATAAAGTCCCAAGACCAACCATATTGTCCTTGCTTTTCTTGTGCAATAGTTCCTTCTGTTTCACATATAAAAGCTACTGGTTCTTTTCCATATTCGCAATAAGCTAATGCTTCAACAAATTTTGCTTTTCTATTATCCATGCCTTTCATCAATTTTAATATTCCGTCTTCTCCAATTGTGTCTTGAACATAATGAGTATATGCAGATGGAAATCCATTTAAGCCCTCTATCATAAGTCCTGAATCGTTCTTTAGCACATTAGTTTTCAATTTATCACTTGCCCATTTTGCAGAATATTTTGCAACTTCTTCTATTGTGTCTGATTGTATTTCCACTGTGTCCATTTTTACGTTATCTATTTCAAATCCTAATGGCTCTAGTTTTAATTTAGCCATTTTTACTTTTGCCCAGTTTCCTGTTACTAATGTTATTTTCATTTTCCCTCCAATTTAAATTTCTATATTATTTTTAAAATTATATCATATTTTTATAGAATATATACATTATTTTTCAAAATGCAAGCCCTATATACAAAAAAGCAGATTTTTCAATCTGCTTTTTCTTAATATAAAACTACTAACTTATAATTAGTTAAGATATAATATTTTGCTTTCTATTTTATTAAAAGTATTTTTTATTTTATTTTCTATCTTACTGCAAATATTTTTTATTTTGTCATTATTAAATATTTTCTCTATAATACTATTTGCAATTTTCTCTATTGTAATTTTGTATATATAAGATATTACATTAAAAGCAATAAATAACGCTAATGCATATAAAAGTAATTTAATAATAATATATGAATAACCTATTTTCTCATAAATATAATGCCAAATGTAAACTCTTGTATAAGCTCTAAATTGTGCATTGTCATGTGCTAAATAAACATATAGTGATAGTGATGAAACTGTATTAACGAAACGACTTTTAAATGACATTTGTTTAAACAAATAAAATAACGAAATTGATATTGTAAAAATTATAGGATTATTGTTAGCTAGCCAATATAACGGTTTATCTTTAAAAAATTCAAATTTTAATCCTATAAGATTTGTTAAAAATTGTAATATAATTAAACTAACAATTCCTAATACTAGCAATTTAATGCATCTCTTTTTGTTGTTCCAAAAATTTTCCATATACTTTTTAAAATAATTTACTATAAAATATATGGTTATAAAAATAACAATTCCACTTACATGTTTTGAAATTATTAGTGAAATAATAAAATAAAATATAAATAATATGTATGATACTCTTAATAATTGTTTTTGGCTTAGCTTTTTTGTTAATTTATTTAAGAATGGTACAATTAAAATAAACAATAAATATGTTGTAATAAACCAACAGTTTCTACTTGTAATTGGAAAAAGCGACTTAATAATTTCTTTTTTAGGTAAGTCTACTTTTGCAATTAAAAAAGTAAAAAGAAATATGTATGATATAATAATTGTATTTAGTCCTAATTTAAAAAATTTTTTCAAATTATTCTTCTCACTATTTGATAAAAAATATGATGAAGAAATCATAAAAACTAAGTTTCCTATTGTACCAAAATATCTAAAGCATGTTAAAACAAACACAGTAATATCAGTTGTGGCCGTTAAATTATAATATCCATCATAAAAATGTAAATTATTAAAAAATTCCTTATAAACTAGTGTTTGAGTAACATGATTTATTACTATTAAAAAAACTGCTATAATTTTTAAAAGTTCTATTCCACTATTTCTTTCTTTTTGAGTTTCCATTTCAATTTTCCTCCATTAGCTAAGATATAATATTTTACTTTCTATTTTATTAAAAGTAATTTTTATTTTATTTTCTATCTTACTGCAAATATTTTTTATTTTGTCATTATTAAATATTTTTTCTATAATAATATTTACAATTTTCCCTATTGTAATTTTGTATATATAAGATATTACAGTAAAAGCAATAAACAGCGCTAATGAATATAAAAGTGTTTCAATAAAAATATGCATATAGCCTATTTTTTCGTAAATATAATGCCATATATAAACTCTTGTATAAGTTTTAAACAATACATTTTCATGCGTTAAATAAACATATAGTGATAGTGATGAAACTGTATTAATGAAATGACTTTTAAATGACATTTGTTTAAACAAATAAAATAGTGGAATTGCTATTATAAAAAGTATAGGATTATTGTTAATTAGCCAATGATCATTTTGTAAAGATCCAAATTTTAATGCAATAAAATTTGTTAAAAATTGAAATATAATTAAACCAGCAATTCCTAATACTAGTAATTTAATGCATCTCTTTTTGTTATTCCAAAAATTTTCCATATACTTTTTAAAATAATTTACTATAAAATATACAATTATAAAAACAATAATATTGTTTACATGATTTGAAATTATTAGTGAAATAACAAAATAAAATATAAATAATATGTATGATACTCTTAATAATTGTTTTTGGTTTAGCTTTTTTATTAATTTATTCAAGAATGGTACAATTAAAATGAACAATAAATATGTTGAAATAAACCAATTGCTTCTAGTTGTAATTGGAAAAAGTGACTTAATAATTTCTTTTTTAGTTAAGTCTACATTTGCAATTAAAAAAGTAGCAAAAAATATGTATGATATAATAATTGTATTTAGTCCCAATTTAAAAAATTTTTTCAAATTATTCTTTTCACTATTTGATAAAAAATATGATGATGAAATCATAAAAATTAAATTTCCTAAGCGCCCCAAATATGGAAATATTGTTAAAATAAACACAGTAATACTTGTTGTGCCTGCAAAACTATAATATCCATCATTAAATTGTAAATTGTTAAAGTTCTCTCCTGAAAATAATGTGTGAGTAACATGACAGATTACTATAAAAAAAACAGCAACAATTTTTAAAAGTTCTATTCCACTGTCTCTTTCTTTTTGAGTTTCCATTTTGATTTCCTCCGTGGGTGCATTTTATCATGCGTATTCGAAGGAAAATATACATTCATTGTGCAATATATTTTTGTATGTAATTTGTATGTATATTTTAAATATTCTAATTATGATAATGTTGTGTTAGGAGGAGTTTTCTAATGTCAATAGCGTATCATAAAAATTATACTCAATTTATACAATATACTGTTCGAATGGATGAAAAGGTACTTGAAGAAATAAAAAAGATAGCAAAAAAAGAAGACATTTCTATAAATTCTTGTATTAATCAATCATTACAGTATGCAATAGATGAATATAATAATAAAGAAAAAAATACAAATAATTAAAACAAAAGATGACCAGTAGTTTCATACTGGTCATCTTCTTTTAATAATGGTTACAATTACTTATATTGAAAATTTTCATTCTCACTATTTAAATTTGCATTATTGTTTTTCTTGTATATTTTAACTGCTATTAGAGTAGCAATATAACTAGCAATCGTTAGAACTATTACCATAAAAAATAATCTTGATGTAAATTCTCCTGGAAATTTTTCTGTCCAAATAATAGTTAATATAAATAACTCTAATATTATCTCAGTACATATTGATATTCTTTTTAGATATTTAACTGTTTTTTCTTTAAAATTATAAGACAACAATTGAGATATAAAAACAAGTAACCACATAAGATATTGTAACGTACTTGAGAATTTATCAATTGTTTCACTGTTAAACTCTATCCACAAATCTAATATAGAAATTACAGCATTTATGCATGAAATGACTACACCTAATATTGCAACACTTTTATATTTAGAATCATCATATATTTTAGCATAAAATAAGCTTGGTATTGCACATTCTAATACAATAGCAACAGATATAAAAGTATTCCCGCCTACTTCATTACAATTATTAAATAGTATAAAAATACAAATCAATATAGCTTCTAAAATAATTGTTCCTAAAATAATTTTTAAAGTAATTTTTCTCATTTTATTTTCTCCAAACTATTATAATTTATTAAAAGAGTATCATAAAAGATAAAAAAAATCAATTATTTGTCAATCTAATTTTTGTTAATATTTTGCAACAAGAAATGATTTTAATTTTGATGCTAGAACAATTTATGTTAGAAAAACAGTTACTATGTTCGACAGAAGATGTTAAAACTATTGACTTTATTAAAAATTCATAGTAAAATAAAAATAGGAAATGGAGAAACCACAAGACGTGGTTTGCCAGTTAA
>CANQGE010000017.1 GCA_947601495.1 uncultured Clostridia bacterium
ATAGAAAATTCAAAAGGTACAGACATAGATTTAGATTCTGAAGATGATTTAAAAAATACAGTAGATTCTGCAATAGACGATTATAAGCCAACAGATGAATTACTAAAAGAAGAAGACAAGAAAGAAGTAGAGGAAAAAGCAAAAGAAATAGAAGATGCAGTTTTATCAAATGAAGAGGCTTTAAAAATAGGATTAGATTTATATTATTATGGCAAATTTCCAGGAGAAACTGATGAGCAATATAATGAATATTTAGGAAAATCAAAGACACCAATGGATTTTTCAACATCAATTACAATTGGAGAGATTGGATTAGGATTTAAATTTGGAAATCCAACTGATGTAGAAGACTATTTTACACAAAAAAGAATCAATGAAATTGGAGAAAATGGTGAACCTTATGGATTAGCCAAAAGAGGAAGCGATTGGTATTATGTGTCAGCACCTGTTGGAGGAGATCCTACACATCTAGGAGAGATTTTAGAAGTAAAAGAAATAACAAAAAATAAAATAACATTTACTGCGAAAGCTTATTACGCTCCTATTGAATATCTTGGCGACTCTTCTTTTACTTATCCTGATGCTGAAATGAGTAAAAGTAAAAGTGCCGAGGAAAAGGTAAAAATTGTAGAAGAATATGTAAAAAAAGTATCAACCAAATATGAATGTGAAATCTATGAAGACAATTTTGTAATAGTGTTAGAAGATGGAAAATGGAAAATAGATGAGCAAAAGATATACCGCTAAGAAAAAATGAAAGGTATTATAGAAATGTTTTGTAGTGAATGTGGAGCAAAAAATCCAGATGATGCAGCTTTTTGCTCAGAATGTGGGAAAAAGTTAGAAAAGCCACAAAAAAGCGCATCAATTAATGAAAATAGTACACCTCAAAATACACAATACCAAAAAGTAGAAGAGGTGCAAAATGTTCAAAATGAACAAAATGCTTATGTGCAAAATAATCAAAATAAAAAAAGTCTACTTTTAAAAGTAGTAATAATAATTGTATTGCTAGCAATTTTAGGAGGAGCAATATACTTTGCTTATACAAAGTATTTTAAGGATGGAAATAATAGCTTTTTAGGTGGAACTACAACAAAAGCAGAATGGGGAAATAAATATTTTGTATATTTAAAAGATGTCAAAAACGAAAAAGACAAAACGGTAAGAGAGAACAATTATGGAATACCAGAAAATGCAGAAAACTTGAAAATACAATTTATAGATATTCCAACATTAATAAATCCAATAATGGTATTAAATTATACATTGGAAGAAAAGGAATATGCTTTAATTTATTATATAAACAAAGATAAAGAGATATCTTATATTAAATACGATGAAGAAACAAACATAGAATATTTGTATAATATAGAAGCAAAAACATATAGCTGGTATATACATTCAAATTCGAATGGAAAGCATACTTATAATTTATTGGAAAAAGAAATAACAGATTTAGCAAAGAATATAGATTTAAAAGAAAATGTTGAAAGTAATGCTCAAGAAGAAATAGTTTTTACTCAAAATGATATAGATACAAAAAATTTTGGTGAAACAAAATATAATCAAACTTTCATTGAACCTAAAATGGAAAATGAATCAAAAGTAGACTTGAATTTAGAAGTAGAAGATAAAGAACTTAAAAATGAAATTGACTCAGCAGTAGAAGAATATAAACCTGAAGAAGAATTAGTTTCAGAAGAAAATAAAAAAATAGTTGACGAGCAAGTTAAATATATAGAAGATAAAATAAATAATCCAATTCAAGCCGGAGATTTTACTTTACAATATGGAATATATAAACAAGATTTATCTGATGTACCAGAAAGTATAAGAAATGTAGTAGATGAATATTCATTTGAAATAAGAAATGATAGAACTTATGAATTTACAAAAGTAAAAAAAACATATATTCAAGGAACAGGCGAGTATAAAAGAGAAATACATAAAGAAGTTGGAACATATATGATATCAGAATATGATTCACGTACATATACATATAATGGTGTAGAACTAACTACTCCAGCCGGATATTATATACGCTTTATAATAGATCTTACACAAAAGCCTGAAGAAGGATACTTGGGAGGCAATGATCTTTTCTACATAAGTGGAGACAATAAATTTGAAGGAAATATACAAGCGAATATTACTTCATATGGAAGAACTTTTTTATTTGCTGAATCCAATAATGATTCTACAAATTAATTACAAGCTAAAAATAATAAAAATTCTTCACTTGTAAGCAAATTTGGTTAAAGCGAAAACATAGCAACGTATAATAAATAAAAAAATAAATACTAAATAGAATTTACTACTATTTAGTATTTATTTTTTTATTATAATTTATTATTAATTAGTAATTATTGAAGAAATCAAAAATTGAACCAGAATATTGTTGCTGAGTGCTAGGTGTTTGATTTGATTCTTCTTTTGCTTCTTCAGGTTCTTCTGCTAAAACAATTTTGATTTCCATGTTTTCTCCATTTCTGTATACAGATAATGTAACAGTATCACCAATATTATAAGTATATTTTACTTTGTTTAATTCATTAACAGATTTTACATCTTTGCCTTCAATTTTTGTAATTATATCTGTTTTTTGTAGACCAGCTTTTTCAGCAGGTGAATCTTTTTCAACATCTTCTACATAAACACCTTCAGGTAAATTATATCTTTGAGCTGTTGTGTTGTCTAACGAGCTACCTGAAATACCTATATATGGTCTTTTTACTGTTTTGTTTTCAATCAATTGATTTACAATAGATGTTGTAGATGAAATTGGTATTGCAAATCCCATTCCTTCAATTCCAGTTCCAGCAAGTTTTAAAGTATTAACACCAATAACTTCTCCATTTGAATTTACTAGTGCGCCACCGCTATTTCCTGAATTGATAGCAGCATCTGTTTGAATTGCATAATAAACTGTTCCATCACTTTCAACTTCTCTATTTACTGCGCTAACTATACCTTGAGTAACAGAATATTGCATTCCTAAAGGATTTCCAACTGCCATAACAAATTCTCCAACTTTTACGTTATCTGAATTTCCTAAAGTTGCAGGTGTTAAATCTTTTGCATCAACTTTTAAAACTGCTAAATCTGTGTAAGTATCTGTACCAACTATTGTTGCATCATAAGTTTGATCACTATTATAAATATTTATTTTTATTGATTTTGCTTGACCTATTTCATAAAAAGGAGAAGAACTACTTTCTGATGAAACAACATGATTATTTGTTAAAATATAACCATCCTCTGAAATTATAATTCCAGAACCAGTAGCTTCAGTTGTTGTGCTTCCACCAAATAAAGAGTTTACTGGATAAGTAATTGTAATACCAACAACAGATGGAAGAACTTTTTCTGCAACTGCTATTGAAGTATTAGAAAATTCTGATAAATTAATTACGTTAGTTCCAGAATTTGAAGAACTAGCAGAAGTGATAATATCCTTTGAAGAAGTTCCATTTATAAGTTTTGACTTTATTGTAGGTACTCCAAAACAAGTACCAATAACTAGTGTAGCTCCAATTATTCCTGATATAAAAGGAAGGAAAAATGATTTTCCAAAGCTGTTTGAGGAATAATTTTTCATAGGACTTTTTCTAAAAGTGTTATCATTACTTAAATCAAAGTCATTTTCATTATTCATTTTTTTTACCTCCGTATGAATTATTGATAACTAAATATATAATAACTCAAAAAATATTTAGTTACAATAGAAATATATGAGAAAAAATTCAATTTTTTATTGAAATATTTTTTTCATATAGATATAATAACAATATAACATTAAAATAAAATTAAAATTAAAAAAATGTTACTAAAAAGAAATAATTAAAAATTACTTAGGGAATAGAACAAAAAAGTAGATTATAAGATGAAAGAAAAAGAAATTGAGAGATTAAATTCTCTAAAAGAAGAAGAAAAAAAATTATATCAAAAAAACATAAAATTAATTTGTGGAATAGATGAAGCAGGGCGTGGACCTTTGGCAGGACCAGTTGTTGTAGGAGCAGTAATTCTTCCAGAAAACTCTTTTATAGAAGGTGTAAATGACTCAAAGAAAATTTCAGAGAAAAAAAGAGAAAAACTATATGAACAAATCACTAATGAGGCAATAGCTTATAGTGTTGGAATAGTAGATCAAAAAAAGATTGATGAAATAAATATTTTAAATGCAACAAAACTTGGTTTAAAAATTGCACTTGAAGGCTTAAAACAAAAACCAGAAATAATATTAGTAGATGCATTAACAAATATAGATACTCTCGGAATTCCATACATTTCTGTAATTAAAGGAGATGCAAAAAATTACTGCATAGCAGCAGCTTCAATAATTGCAAAAGTTACAAGGGATAGAATTATGCGAGAGTGGGATGAAGTGTATCCAATATATGGCTTTGCTAAGCATAAAGGATATGGAACAGCAGAGCACATACGAGTTATAAAAGAAAATGGACCTTGCATTTTACATAGGAAAACATTTATTAAAAATTTTATAAAATAAATAAAAAAATACCAAAGAAAGGAAGAGAAAAATGGATATACAATCTATTATTCGAAAAAAAAGAAACAAACAAGAGCTAACAAATGAAGAAATAAGACATTTTGTTAGCAAATTTTCAAGAGGAGAAATTACAGAAGGACAAGCAGCTGCATTAATGAGCTATATCTACATTAATGGACTTACTGCTGATGAAATTTTATCATTAAGTAAAGCAATAGCAGAATCTGGAGATATGATTGACCTATCTGATATTGCAGAAAATGTTGTAGACAAACATTCAACAGGAGGAGTTGGAGATAAAGTTACAATATTACTATTACCAATTCTAGCTTCTTTAGATATTCCAATGGCTACAATTGCTAGCAGAGGATATGGAATAACAAGTGCAATAATTGATAAGTTAGATTCTATTCCAGATTTTAAAACAGACTTAACTATAGAAGAATTTAAACATAATCTAAAAGCAAATTCTGTTGCAGTTATGGACCAAGGACTAAATTTTGCACCAGTTGAAAGAAAAATATATAAATTAAGAAATGAAATTGCTTGTGAAAATAGTTTACCAATTCTAGCAGCTAGCTTAATGAGCTTAAAATTAGCTACAGGAAGCAATAAAATTGTTTTTGATATTGCTTGTGGAAAAGGAACTTATATTGCAACAAACGAAGAAGCAAAAAGACTTGCAAAATTATTAGTAAGATTAGGAAAATCTTTAGATAAAGAAGTAGCATGCATTATAACAGATATGAATCAACCTTTAGGATATGAAATAGGACATAACCTAGAAATAAAAGAAGTTATAATGGCTTTAAGAGGAAATATTTCAGAAGATTTAGGAAATGTTTTAGAAGCTGTTGGAAGTACAATGATAGCTTTAGCTACAGATCATAAAGATTTAGCTGAAAATTCAAAAATGATAAAAGAAGCTATACAAAGTGGAAAAGCATTTGAAAAATTCAAAGAAATGGTAGCTACTCAAAAAGGAAATACAGATTATATTGATGACCCAGAGCTATTAGAAAAATCAAAATTTATTATGCCAGTTTTATCTACTGAATCTGGAACAGTTGAATCAATAGACGCAGATATGGTAGGTAGTATAGCAACTTATTTAGGTGCTGGAAGAATGAAAGAAGAAGACAAAATAAATAGAAGTGCTGGAATTACAATAAAGAAAAAAATTGGTGATACTGTTATGGTTGGTGAAACTTTAGCATATATTCACACAGACGAAGAGAAAAAAGTAAGTGGAACAACTCAAAATTTAAAAGATGCTTTCAAAATTACTAATAAAAGAATTAACTTTAAATCTAGAGTATTAGAAATAGTTAATTAGAAGTTTATAGGTAAAGCTTAAAAACCTAAATAATTTTTTGGATTTTAAGTAAATATGAATGTTTTAGATATTATAGAAAATAAAAAAAATTGTAAAGAATTATCTAAAGAAGAAATAGAATATTTTATTAAAAATTATACAAGTGGAGAAATAACCGATTATCAAGCTGCTGCTTTAATTATGGCAATTTGCATAAATGGAATGACACAAGACGAAATCCTAGATTTAACAATTGCTATGGCAAATTCAGGAGAGGTATTAGATTTAAGTGATATTTCTAATAACATTGTTGATAAACATTCAACAGGTGGTGTTGGAGATAAAGTAACTTTAATAGTAACACCAATTATAGCTTCACTAGGAGTTCCTGTGGCAAAAATGAGCGGAAGAGGCCTAGGAATAACTGGCGGAACTATAGATAAACTAGAATCTATACCAGGATATAATACAAGTTTATCTATAGAAGAATTTAAACAAAATATTAAAGATATAGGAATTAGTTTAATTGGGCAAACTATGAATTTAGCACCAGCTGATAAAAAAATATATGCCTTAAGAGATTCTATAGGATGCACAAAAAGCATACCACTTATTGCATCAAGTATAATGAGCAAAAAAATTGCAGCAGGTGCGAATGCTATAGTTTTAGATGTAACATGTGGCAATGGTGCATTTATGAAAAATAAAGAAGAAGCTAAGAAACTAGCTAAAATGATGTCTTTAATTGGAAAATGGGCAAACAGAAAAACAGTTTGTGTTTTAACAAATATGGAAGAGCCTTTAGGATATGCCGTTGGTAATTCATTAGAAGTTATAGAAGCAGTTAAAGCTCTAAAAGGAGATATGCCAGAAGATGTTAAAGAAGTTATAGTAAAAATAGCAACTGAAATGTTAAATTTAGCAGATGAAAAATCAACTTCTAGTGAAAACAAAAAGAAGGTATTAGAAGTTATTAATAATGGCAAGGCTTATGAGAAATTTAAAGAACTTGTTGAAAAACAGGGTGGAGATGTAAGCTATATTGAAAACACAGAAAAATTTGAAAGAGCTCCAATTATAGCTCCAGTGCTTTCAGAAAAAGATGGATATGTAGAAGAATTAAATGCTGAAAAAGTAGGAAAAGCTGGTCTTGAACTTGGAATTGGAAGAATGAGAAAAGAAGATTCAATTGATTCAAGATTAGGAATTTTATTTGAAAAGAAAATAGGAGACAAAGTAAAAAAAGGAGATGTTTTAGCTTATGTTCATGCTGGCTCTCCAGAAAAAGCAAATGAGTGTGTTAATAAAATACTTTCTGCATATAAAATTGGTTCAAGAAAAGAAATTAAGAAAAACATAATAGAAGTAATTTAAAAATACAAATAAAAATATTCAATTATGTTGAATATTTTTATTTTAAATAAATATAAATATGCAAAAGTAGAAATAATATATATAAATACTTAAGAAGAGAAAGGAAGATTAAAATGTCAAGAACAGATGGAAAAGAATTAAAAGAAAAATTATTTGATTCTAAAAAAAGTGGATGGGAACATTTAAGTGATGAAGAACTTAAAAATATTTTTCAATATGCTGATGAATATATGTATTATTTAAATAATTCAAAAACAGAAAAAGAAATAGTACAAAATTCAAAAGAGATATTATTAAAGAATGGATTTTGTGATATTTCAGAAAAAGAAACTTTAGTATCAGGAGATAAAGTTTTTTATATAAATAGAGGAAGATGTATTTACATTGCAATTATTGGAGAAGAGGAAATTGAGAAAGGACTAAAAGTAGTTGCAGCACATTGCGATTCTCCAAGAATAGATTTAAAGCAAAATCCATTATATGAAGATAATGAACTAGGAATGCTTAAAACACATTATTATGGTGGAATAAAGAAATATCAATGGACTAACATACCACTTAGTATGCATGGATTTGTTGTTAAGCCAGATGGAGAAAGAATAAATATTTGTATTGGAGAAAAAGAAGAAGATCCTATATTTACAATATCTGATTTATTACCACACCTAGCAAATGAACAAATGGAAAGAAAATTAAAAGATGGTGTTCAGGGTGAAGAATTAAATATTTTAGCAGGAAGCATACCTTATGACACTGAAGAAGTATCTGAAAGAGTAAAATTAAATATATTAAAACTATTAAATGATACTTATGGAATAAAAGAAGTTGACTTTATAAGTTCAGAAATTGAATTTGTTCCAGCATTTAAAGCAAAAAGCCTAGGCTTTGATTATAGTATGATAGCAGGATATGGACAAGATGATAAAGTTTGTTGTTATGCAGGTTTAAGAGCAATATTAAACATAGAAAAACCAAGAAAAACAGCTGTATGTGTAATTACAGATAAAGAAGAAGTTGGATTTAATGGTGTTACTGGAATGTATACTAGAATTTTTGACGGTTTTGTTACAGAACTATTAGAAAAAACAGGAAACACTAAAGCTAGTAGCCTAGACAAAACATTTTCTAACACAAAAGCACTTTCAGCAGATGTTGATGCTGCATATAATCCAAATTTTGCATTTGCATTTGAAAAAAGTAATACTGCATATTTAGGAAAAGGAATGTCTTTGGTAAAATATACAGGAGCGAGAGGAAAATCTGGAGCTTCAGAAGCACCAGCAGAATTTGTTGCAGAAGTTAGAAAAACATTTGATTCTGTAAATGCAAGATATCAATCTTGTGAACTTGGAAAAGTTGATAAAGGTGGCGGTGGAACAATAGCACTTACTTTAGCCAATAGAGGAATGGAAGTAGTTGATGTTGGTGTTCCGGTAATGGGAATGCATTCACCTTATGAAATAACAAGTAAGTTTGATGTATATCAAGCATATAAAGGATATCAAGCGTTTTTAAATCAATAATATAATTAAAGCCTCATTGTTTAAATATAAGCAATGAGGTATTTTTATGGAATTTTATTGTAGTAGTAGAATTTATAACTAGTTTAATATAACATTAAGTAACTTGGTGCCTAAAATCTTCTTTTTTTAAAATAAATAAAAGGAAGATTGCTCCAATCGCCCTTCGCTTATGCTTCGGTTGGTCGCTTACGCGTTACTTAATGTTATATTAAGCTAGTTATAAATTTATATATGGTAGAATATAAAGATAAAAATAAGTTTGCAATAAACTTTACATAATCTAAAAAAGATGATATAATAATACTGTATTTTATAAAAGAAGAAAGGAGTATATGATTATATTAAATAATCATATAATAAATATATGTACTTTTTATTACCTTTGCCAGTAATATTTGTAGCAGCAATAGTATTTAAAGTTTCTGACTTTTTTAAATTAAAAGTTTTTAAAAAGATTTCAAAATTTGTAATTATTGTATGTGTTATACATTTTATTTATGCATATTTAGCATATAAAGGATTTGATATTTTAGTTTATATTATAGATTTTGTAAAAATGATAATAGGATTTTTCCAAAAATAATAAGAAGAGTATTACGAATAATTATAAAATAAAAAGATATAAATATACAAATTTATATCTTTTTTGTTTTATAGTTTTATTTTTATTATTTCTAAATTTAAATTTCTTCTATTTCTTCTTTTGTAAGCCCTGTTATTTTCATAATGTTTTCTATTTTTTCTCCAGATTCGAGCATAGTTTTGGCTATTTTCATTGTTGCTATTTTTCTACCGTTTTCAATGCCTTGCTCAATGCCTTGTTCGATTCCTTCTGCAACACCTTTATCATATCCTTCTTCATAAACATATGCTTCTCTTGCTTTATCATCCATTATTTTCTTTTCCATTAGTTCAGCTATTCTTTCTTCATATTCATCTTGTCTCATTTTATCTAATTCTTCTTTCGCTTTCTTTATATCTTTATTTTCTTTCATTTCTTCTTCCTCCATACTGTCTGGATTTAATAAAAATTTTGCCCATAACATTAGCTTTTCTTCTTTTTTCTCATTTTTACTAATAAACTTTTCTAGTTTTGGCAATTCAATTATATGTAGCTCAAATACATCTGTCAATATCGTTTTTCTATAATCTTTAAAGGAAAAAATTAACGTAGAAACTTGTTAAAATATATATTAAAATTAAGAAAAGTCGAAAAAAATATTTTTTATTAAAATTTTGTAAAAAAATGTAGCTTTTATTACGGAATGTGATATAATCAAGAAGAAATTTATACATAAAATTTAAATATGATAATGTATAATTAATAAACATTAAAAAATAACTTTTTAAATAAATTATAGGAGGTAAATATGGAAAAACAAAAATGCGAAGGCTGTAGTGGGATAGATCCAAAAATGACAGAAATCCTTGAAAAGTACACAGAAGATAAGTCAAATCTTATCCAAATCTTAAACGAAGTTCAAGAATATTATGGATATGTTCCAGAAAAAGCACAACTTGCTATTTCAGAATATTTAAAAATACCAATGGCAGAAATTTATGGAGTAGTTACATTCTATGCTAGATTTACATTAAAACCTAAAGGAAAATATCATATTGCTGTTTGCTTAGGTACAGCATGTTTTGTAAAAGGCTCTGAACAAATTTTAGATAGGGCTAAAGAAAGATTAGGAATTGTTGAAGGAGAAACAACAAAAGACGGAAAATTTTCTTTAGAAGCTACAAGATGTATCGGTGCCTGTGGTTTAGCTCCTGTTTTTACAGTAAATGGCGAGGTTTATGGAAAAGCTACTGTAAAAAAATTGGATGAAATTATAGATAAAATTATGGAAAATCCAGAGTAGGAGGTAGCGAATGAAAACTTTAGAAGAAATTAAAAAAATTAGAGAAGAAAAAAGAAAAGAATTAGACTTAAGGGTAAATACATCAGCAGATACTCGTGAAAAACACATTTTAGTTTGTCATGGTACAGGATGTACATCTTCAAAATCTCCTAAAATATTAGAAAATTTTAGAAGAATTATTGAAGAGAAAAAAATAGAAAATGTTAGAGTAATTCAAACAGGATGTTTTGGATTATGTGCAAAAGGTCCAATAGTTATAATAAGACCAGAAGATGTTTTCTATGCTATGGTTACACCAGATGATTGTGAAGAAATAATTGAAAAACATATTCAAAATGGTGAAATAGTAGAAAGATTACTTTGCAAAGACATTGATAATAAAACAGTTAAAAAGCTAGATGAATTAAATTTCTATAAAAAACAAAAAAGAATTGTACTTAAAAATTGTGGTGTAATCAATCCAGAAGATATAGATGAATACATTGCTTTTGATGGATATAAAGCATTAGAAAAAGTACTATTTTCTATGACTCCAGATGAAGTAATAGATGTTGTATCAAGATCTGGCTTAAGAGGACGTGGAGGAGCTGGTTTCCCAACAGGAAAGAAATGGTCTTTCACAAAAATGGCTAAAGGTGATCAAAAATATGTTGTATGTAATGCAGATGAAGGAGACCCAGGAGCATTTATGGATAGAAGTGTTCTAGAAGGAGATCCACACTGTGTTGTTGAAGCAATGATGATTGCAGGTTTTGCAGTTGGAGCAAATAAAGGATACATATATGTAAGAGCAGAATACCCTATAGCTGTTAAGCGTTTCCAAACAGCAATAGATCAAGCAAGAGAATATGGAATACTTGGAAAAAATATTTGGAATTCAGGATTTGATTTTGACTTAGAAGTAAGACTTGGTGCAGGAGCTTTCGTATGTGGTGAGGAAACAGCTCTTCTAGAATCAATAGAAGGAAGACGTGGTCAACCAAGATTAAAGCCACCATTCCCAGCAAATGAAGGATTATTTGGAAAACCAACTTTAATAAATAATGTTGAAACTTATGCAAATATTACTAAAATAATTTTAAATGGTGCTGAATGGTATGCAAGCATAGGAACAGAAAAATCAAAAGGAACAAAAGTATTTGCTTTAGGTGGAAATGTTAATAATACAGGACTTGTTGAAGTTCCAATGGGAGTTACTTTAAGAGAAATAGTTTTTGACATTGGTGGTGGAATACCAAATGGAAGAAAATTTAAAGCAGCTCAAACAGGTGGACCTTCAGGTGGATGTATAACAGCAGAAAACTTAGATACACCAATTGAATATGAATCACTTCAAGCAATAGGATCAATGATGGGTTCTGGTGGATTAATAGTAATGGATGACTCAAAATGTATGGTAAATCTAGCAAAATTCTATTTAGGATTTACAGTAGATGAATCTTGTGGAAAATGTACTCCATGTAGAATTGGAACAAAAAGATTACTAGAAATGCTTACAAAAATAACAGAAGGAAAAGGTGAAGAAGGAGACGTTGAAAAACTAGAAAAACTATGTAAGAACATACAAAAAGCATCTGTTTGTGGACTTGGTCAAACAGCTCCAAATCCAGTATTAAGCACTATAAAATACTTTAGAGATGAATATGAAGAACATATTAGAGATAAGAAATGTAGAGCAGGAGAATGTAAAGCTTTAATGAAATTACATATAGACCCAGAACTTTGCAAAGGTTGTGGATTATGTAAGAGAAACTGCCCAGTAGATGCAATTAGCGGAGAAGTAAAACAAACTCATGTAATAGATTCAGAAAAATGTATTAAGTGTGGAACTTGTATAAGTAAATGTCCATTCCACGCAATAAAAAGTTAGGAGGTTAATATGATTAATTTAACTATAAATGGAAAAGCAGTTCAAGCCGAAGAAGGCTCAACAATATTAGAAGCTGCAAGAAAAGTTAATATAGACATCCCTACTTTGTGTTTCTTGAAAGGTATAAATGAAGTCGGAGACTGCAGAATGTGCGTTGTTGAAGTTGAAGGAAGACGTGGATTTGCAACAGCATGTATTCAAAAAGTTGAAGAAGGAATGGTAGTTAAAACAAGTACACCAGCTGTTATAGAAGCTAGAAGAATAGTTTTAGATTTAATACTTTCAAATCACGATAGAGAATGTTTAACTTGCACAAGAAATGGAAATTGTGAATTACAAAAATTAGCTCAAGAATTTTATGTTGATGAAATTGAATATCAAGGAAGCAGAAATGAATATGAAATAGATGATAAATCACCAGCCATTGTTAGAAATTTCAATAAATGTGTTCTTTGTAGAAGATGTGTTGCTACTTGTAAGAAAGTACAAGGAATTGGTGCAATAGATTGTATTGAAAGAGGTTTTGCATCTCAAGTATCAACATATAAAAATAAAAGCTTAAATGATGTAAACTGTACATTCTGTGGTCAATGTATTGAAGCTTGCCCAGTAGGTGCATTAAAAGAAAAAGATAGCACTCAGGAAGTTTGGAAAGCTTTAAGAGATGAAGATAAATACGTTGTAGCACAAACTGCACCAGCTGTTAGAGCAGCTTTAGGTGAAGAATTTGGTATGGAAATTGGAACGAATGTAACTGGAAAAATGGTTTCAGGTTTAAAGGAATTGGGATTTGATAAAGTATTTGATACAAATACAGGTGCTGATTTTACAATAGTAGAAGAAGGAACAGAATTTTTAGATAGATTCCAAAACGGTGGAACTCTTCCAATGATTACATCTTGTAGTCCAGGATGGGTTAGATATATGGAACTTAACTATCCAGAATTAATACCACATTTATCTACATGCAAATCACCACATCAAATGTTTGGTGCAGTAATTAAATCTTATTATGCAGAAAAAATGGGAATTGATCCAAGCAAAATATTTGTTGTTTCAGTAATGCCATGTATTGCTAAAAAATTTGAAAGAACAAGAGACGATATGCAAGGTGCTGGATATGATGATGTAGATGCAGTAATTACAACTAGAGAACTTGCAAGAATGATAAAACAAGCACATATTGATTTTCTAAATCTTGAAGATTCAGAATTTGATGCACCAATGGGAGAAGCAACAGGTGCTGCAGCAATATTTGGAACAACAGGTGGTGTTATGGAAGCAGCATTAAGAACTGTTCAAGAAAAAGTTACAGGAAATGCTTTTGAAAAATTAGAATATGAAGCAGTAAGAGGAGAGCAGGGAATTAAAAGAGCAGAAGTAGATATGAATGGTAAAAAAGTAAAAGTAGTAGTTGCTTCTGGATTAAAAAATGCTCAAACTATTATGGAAGAAATTAAGAGTGGAAAAGCAGATTATCAATTTGTTGAAATTATGGCATGCCCAGGCGGATGTGTAATGGGTGGCGGCCAACCAATTAGAAGCTCAAAAGAAAGAGCAACAATTGATATAAGAAGTAAAAGAGCAAATTGCTTATATTCAATAGATGAAAAGAGCACAATAAGAAAATCACATGAAAATCCAGTTTTAAAGAAAATATATGAAGAATATTTAGGAGAACCAGGAGGACATAAAGCTCACGAGTTATTACATACAAGCTATGTAGAAAGACAAAAATATTTATTAGATGATTAAAAAATAATATAAATTTTAAATTTATAGAAAAAAGTACGGTTTTTAAAATAAAAATCGTACTTTTATTTTATATAATTGAAATTATTAAAAATGTAAATCCACAAGAAAAAATTCCTTGAAGAATTTTTCCATAAAAATATGGCTTAATAGAAATTTTTTCTTTTGCTATAATGCTATAAACTTGCAAAAGAACAGAAATACCACCAAATCCAAGTAAAAAAGAAGTAAGTAAAATAGTTAAAGTGGAAATTCCTAAACTGGTAACTAAATTTACACCATTTGTAAGTTCAATAAATCCAGTAAAAAGCCCTAATAAGATATCTTTTGAAATACCAGTAATGTTATTTAAAAAAGTTACAACTATTTCTAAAATACCAGAAGTTTGCAAAATGGAAATTATTACAGAGAAAAGAACAATAAAACCACCGATAGAAAGAATTGTTCCAATAGATTTTTTTATTGCATTTCCAATTATTTCACCTAGTTCAGAAACTTTAATTGGAGAGTTTTTAGAATTAAATTTTATTTCACTATAATTTATATCTAGTTTATCTTTTTTCCAGAATTTAAAACAAATGCCAACACAAATTGAAGCTAAAATATGTGAAACAAGGAGAATAATTCCTATTTTTTTATTTCCAAATAAGCTAATTCCAACAGTACCTAAAATAAATAGAGGACCAGAATTATTTGTGTAAGCAATAAGTCTTTCTGCTTCTATTTTTGAAATTATTTTTTGCTCTTTTAAATTGCAAACAACTTTTGCACCAACAGGATATCCACTAATAATTCCTAAAATAATTGCAATTGCACTTTCTCCAGGAACATTAAAAATAGGTTTCATAAATCTATTTAATAATTTTCCTAAAATATAAGTAAAGTTAGTTTGGCAAAGAAGTTCGGTTGCAATGAAAAATGGAAAAAGACTAGGCAAAACTTTTGTAGCCCAAAGAACAAGACCATTTTGAGCAGCTACTAAATTGTTATTTGAAAACATTAATAGAGATAATGTGAATAAAACAAAAATAAAAGTAAAAAAATATTTTTTTAAAGATATTACAAAAAAATTCATAACATACTCCAATATTTGCATATTAATATTTATATATTCATAATTAAAGGAAATATGCGTACTATAATGCATTTTTTAAATACTTTAAAAATATATTTTTCCAATACTTCAAAAATACATTTTTTAAATACTTTAAAATATATTTTTTAAATACTTTAAAAACATATTTTTTAATACTTCAAAAATATATTTTTTAATACTTCAAAAATATATTTTTTAAATACTTTTATATATGGTTATATAGTTATATTATTAGTGATTTGGTGTCGCAATCTTCTTTTTTTAAAATAAGAAAAGGAAGATTGCTCCAATCGCCCTTCGCTTTCGCTTCGGTTGGTCGCTTACGCATCACTAATAATATAACTATATAACCATATATAAAAGCTATAAAAAGCGTTTATTAATTTTTTAAAAAATACTAAATTCCTCAATTTTACTTGAAAAAAAGGTTAAAATATTATATAATAATTAAACATTTTATGTGTTCATAAAAAAACGGAATACATATGATGTATATAATACATTTATTATAATAATATATAAATAAAGAGAGGAGTGGAAGATGAATTCAATTGTTAAAGCAGTACCAAACGTTAAAAAATTTAATGATTACTTGTTTGAATTAAAAAAAGGTACCAATCCGATAATGCTTTCTGGATTAACAGATGTGGGAAAAGTTCACATGGCATATAGCACAAAATTTTATTCAGAAAAGCCTATTTGTATAATTACTTATAATGAAATGCAAGCTAAAAAAATTATAAAAGATTTAGCTTTTTTTGGTGAAAAAGTTAAACTTTTCCCGAAGAGAGATGTTATAAGTTTTGACTATGTAGCAGAAAGTAAAGATACATTATTTAAAAGAATATCAGTTTTAAACAAATTAGTTAAAAATGATAAAAAAATAATAGTAACTACAATAGAAGCTGCAATGCAAAAAATGATTACAAAAGAAAGCCTTTATAAACACGTTATGACTTTAAAGGTAGGAGATACTTTCGATTTAGAAAAACTTAAAGAAAAATTAGTTTTATTAGGATATGAAAGATATGATTTAATTGAAGGAAAAGGTCAATTTAGTGTTAGAGGTGGAATTGTTGATATTGCAACTTCTGTAAATAGCGGTGTAAGAATAGAGTTTTGGGGAGATGAAATTGATTCAATTAGAAAATTTAGCTTAGCAACTCAAAGAACAGTTAAAATGCTAGAAGAAATTGAAATATTTCCAGCTTATGAATTTCTACTAGAAACAGATGTTGATACAGTTTGTAAAAGAATTGAAGAAAAGGCTTATCCAAATTCTGTTAAAGAGAAAGTTAAAGATGATATTTATCAAATAAAAAATGGCGATTTTCTAACCAAAATAGATAAATATTTTGATTGCTTTTATGAAAAAACAGACACTCTTTTAGATTATCTTCAAGAAGATTGTGTAATTTTTATAGATGAAATTGCAAAAATAAAAGCAAGAGCAGAAAATATAACAAAAGATAATGCAAATCTTATAAAAGATTTAGTAGATAAAAATAAAATTGTTCCAGGAATCTTAACAGAAATGAAGGACTACATTAAGTTTTCTGAAAGACTAGCAGATAAACAGGCAGTTTATTTAGAAAAACAAGATGTTGGATTTGTGGACAAACAAAGTATGCATGCAAAAAGAAACGGATATAGCTTTAGCTATAGGGAGGTCAACTTTTTTCGTAGTTCAATGGATTTACTGTTTCAGGAACTACAAGAAGCAATTAAAAGAGGAAAACAAACAGTAATTCTAGGCGGAAGCACGGAAAATTGCAGAAAATTATCTACTCTATTATTAGAAAAAAATATACCAAATTTATATACAGATTTTTTAGAAGATGACTTAACTCTTGGTGTGGTAAACATCACACCAGGAGCTTTTTCTGCGGGCTTTGAATTTTTTGAAGCAAATCTTTTAGTAATATCAACAGAAGAAATTTTTGAAGCAAAACCTGAAAAGAGATTAAAAACATCATCTACATTTAAAAACGCAGAAGCAATTACAGTATTTTCAGACTTAAAAGAAGGTGACTATGTTGTTCACAGAAGCCATGGTATAGGTCAATATCTAGGTGTAAATACTATAAAAGCTGATGGTATTACAAAAGATTATATAAAAATAAAATACAAAGGTGATGATATTTTATATATTCCTACTAATTCTTTGGACAATATTAGAAAATATATTGGACCAGAAAAAATTGGACCAAGATTAAATAAATTAGGTTCAAAAGATTGGGATAGAACAAAAGCAAAAGTAAAAAATAATTTAAGAGAAGTAGCTGAAGAATTAGTAGAACTATATGCTAAAAGACAAAATATGGAAGGGTTTGCTTTTTCTAAAGACACACCTTGGCAACAAGAATTCGAAGATAGTTTTAAATATGTTGAAACAGATGACCAATTAAGATGTATAGAAGAAATTAAAAAAGATATGGAAAAGCCAAAGCCAATGGATAGATTACTTTGTGGAGATGTTGGCTATGGAAAAACAGAAGTTGCAATTAGAGCAGCTTTTAAAGCTGCAATGGATCAAAAGCAAGTTGTTTATTTAGCTCCAACAACAGTTTTAGCAAAACAGCAATATGATGAATTTAAAAGCAGAATGGGAGAATATCCTATAAGAATAGAATTATTAAATAGATTTAGAAGTAAAAAAGAACAAGAAGAAATTTTAAAAAAGCTAGAACTTGGTGAAACAGATATTTTAATTGGAACACATAGAGTTTTAAGTAAAGATGTAAAATATAAAAACTTAGGATTGCTAATTATAGATGAAGAACACAGATTTGGAGTAAAGGCAAAAGAAAAAATTAAAGAACTTAAAAACAGCATAGATGTTCTTACAATGACAGCAACTCCTATTCCAAGAACTTTGCATATGTCTATTGTTGGAATGAGAGATATGTCTGTTATTTATGAACCACCACAAAATAGAAAACCAGTTCAAACATATGTATTAGAATTTGATAAAGAAGTTATAAAAGAAGCAATTACAAAAGAATTAGAAAGAGGCGGTCAAGTATTTTACTTATACAACAATGTTGAGGGAATAGAAAAGAAAGCACTAGAAATAAATGAATTAGTAGAAGAAGCAAAAGTAGAATTTGCACATGGAAAAATGAGTGGTGCAGAGCTTGAAAACATTATGCAAAACTTTGTTGATGAAAAATGTAATGTATTAGTTTGCACAACTATTTTAGAGTCTGGAATAGACATACCAAATGCAAATACTATAATAGTTGAAAATGCCGATAGATTAGGATTAGCTCAACTTTACCAAATAAGAGGAAGAGTAGGACGTTCAGATAAACAGGCTTATGCATATATAACATATAGAAGAGATAAAACTTTAAGTGAAGTTGCAGATAAAAGGCTAAAAGCAATAAAAGAATTTACTGAGTTTGGCTCAGGATTTAAAATAGCAATGAGAGATTTGGAAATTCGTGGAGCAGGAAGCTTAATGGGAGAAATACAGCATGGACACATGGAACAAATTGGTTATGATATGTATTGCGAATTGCTAAATGAGGTCGTAAAAGAAATAAAAGGCGAAGAAGTAGTAGAAGAAGTAGATGTTCAAATAGAGCTTGATGTTACAAGTTATATTCCAGAAGATTATATTGAAAATTCTTCTCTAAAAATTGAAGTTTATCAAAACATAGCATTATGCAAAAATGAGGAAGACATACAAAATATAACAGATGAAATTATTGATAGATATGGTGCAATGCCTTATGAAGTAGAAAATTTGTTAGACATAGCAAGAATAAAGAATTTAGCAAGAGAAAAATACATTTTAAAAATTTCACAAAGAAGAGAAAACATAGTATTTTACTTTGATAATAGTAAATTTAATTTAGATGTTATCGATAAACTTATGAAAACTTATAGAAATAGAATAAAATTTTCTCCTTCAAAAGACCCATATATTACTTTTAAATTATCAGACTTAAAAAATATTTTAGGAGAATGTAAAGAGTTTTTACAAAAATTATAAAATGTGTTTTAATTTGATAAATAGAATAAAAAACAGCAAAAAATAAAATAATAATATAGAATTTATATTTTAGAAAAGGTGAATTTTATGACAATTACAAGTAAAGATAATGAAACTATAAAACATATTAAAAAGTTAAAAGAAAAGAAATACAGAGATGAATATAAAGAGTTTATAGTTGAAGGAATAAAAATGATAGAAGAGGCTTTAGAGGAAAAGGCAAAAATTAAATCTATCATTATTTGTGATGATTGTAAAAATCAAGGAACCATACCTAGCAACTTGATGTATGAAATTGCAAAACTAGATTGCATATATGTTTCTGAAAAAGTTTTTATTTCAATAACAGATGTTGTAAATCCACAGGGTATAATGGCAATTGTGGAAAAACCTGATAATAGCGAAGAGCAAATAAACTATAAAGAAAATAATTTTTTACTTTTAGATAATATTCAAGATCCTGGAAATATTGGAACTATATTAAGAACAGCAGATAGCTTAAATATTAAACAAATTATAGCTTCAAAAGGCACAGCAGATGTATATAATCCTAAAGTTGTAAGATCTACAATGGGTGCAATTTTTAGAGTTAAACTAATAGAAGTAAAAGATTTAGTAAAAACAGTTAAAGAACTTAAAAAGCATAAAATAAAAGTTTATGCTACAGATTTAAAAACAGAAAAAAGTATATATGATGTAGATTATTCTAAAACTGCAATAGTAATTGGAAATGAGTCTAATGGTGTGTCTAAAGAAGTTTTAGAAGAGGCAACAGATAGAATTAAAATTCCTATGATAGGTAAAACTGAGAGCTTAAATGCAGCAGTTGCAACAAGTATAATTTTATATGAAGCTTTTAGAAGTACAGGAAAAATAAAATAGATGCAAAAAAATGCATCTATTTTTGTTTACAATAAATTACCAAAGAATTCACATAAAAAACACCAATGAAATTATTGTTAATGATATAATTCCATATAAATAAAATATTTATTGGAAGAAAGGTTTTATAGGTATTTTATTATGGACGAAATTAATAAAAATGAAGAATTCAAAAATGTTATTATTTATTCAGGAACAAGCGATTCATATTTTGATGACTAATTTTTAAAATTAAACTTTTATAAATTTATCTATAGCTTCTGCAAAAGCTCCATCACTTGCTGTCGTAGAAGTAACATAAGTTGCGACATTTTTTAAATCATCATATGCTTCATGAACAGCAACGCCTATTCCAGCATTTTTTACCATTTCATAGTCATTAATATTATCTCCTATTGCAAGTATATCTTGCTTAGAAATTTTCAAATAATTAGATAAAAAATTTAACGCCTCATTTTTATTTACATTAATAGGAGAAATATTTAAATATTCATAATCTTTATTAATGATATTATCTCTATATTTTCCACGTTTATTAATAAAAACAGATTCAATATTTTTGTCAATAGATAGTAGTTTTTTAAAATCGGAAAGAGTATTTTTTTCAGTTGTTATAACAATAGAAAATGCTTTAACATCGTTTTTTTCAACATAATCTAAAATATCATTTACAATATTAAAACATAAGGAATTGCTAGCATTTTTATCTTTTAGTACATAATTTCTTAAATCCATATATTCTAATTTTTCAGATATAATTTGCGTGTCTGTATAGATATGTATATGAAAATTATTTCTTTTTGCTAGAGTAATAATAAAAAGTAAGTCTTTTTTTGAAATAGTTTTACTCATTAACTCTTTACCTGTTTTCAAGTTAATAATCTGAGTTCCATTACCAAAAATACCATAAGAAGCATTAAATTGATCACAGATTTTTTTAGATACTGAATAAGATTTTCCAGTACAAACTACAAAATCTAAATTATCTGTGTGAATTTTATTAACTGCTTCTATATTTTTGGAAGAAATTTGATTATTTCTATCTATAATAGTACCGTCAAGGTCACTTGCAATTAATTTAACACTCATATATTAAAAACCTAGTTATTCTCATCTTCTTCTACAGGAGTATCTACTAGATGCAAAGTGTTATCTGGGTAGAAGGATGTATTTTTAACTTGTAGTGATTTTATACAATATTTTTCATAAGTATAATTTTGATTAACAGTAAAATCAAAAGTAACTTCATAATTTGTCTCTTCTTTACCGACTGTTCTAGTTATATCAGCTTTTGCTGTGTATGTACCATCATCTTTTTCATTTATAATTGATAAAGTAACACACCTATAACTTTCTTTTGTTATTGTACTATAATCTTTTCCAAACATATATGATTGAGTACTTTTTGAATATCCGATGTAATTTGAATAAGATTGAATACGTTCTTGATCTTTATAATTATGACCAGTTAATTCAGTAAGATATTGATGTATGTTTTCAACAGTAGGTGCATATTTTGTGTTTATTTCTAAAGAAGATTTATTAGAATGAGAATCAAAATATTTTTTTGCAATAAATAGTAAAATTGTGTTGCTTTCTAAAGTTTCTTCTTCAAAAGAAACTCTTTGAATTCCTACAGAGAAGTTTTCCATAAGGGCATATAATTCGCTTAGTTCAACATCATCTGTGAAGTCTACAACAACGGAACTAGTATTTGAAACATCTATAGTAGAATTAACATTTACACTATTATCTGTAGTGTTTTCTGATGCTTCATTTGAAATGTTTTCAGCTCCTGCAGAATTTGATGCATTATTTTGTGCACTTGAATTTGAGTCCTTTTTGAAAACTAACATATAAACATTTAGTCCAACTGCTACTAATAGAACAATAATTAAAATAAATAAAATTATAAGTTGTTTTTTTGATACTTTATTTTCCATAATTTTCCCCTCAATATTTAAAATATAATTAATTTTACCATATTAACTAAAATTAAGCAAATATTAAAATTTTTCAACTCCATTTAAAATTTTTTAAATTCTATTTTATTCTTTCTTCTAATGTTTATATACTTTTTGGAATGATGCGTAAGCGACCAACCGAAGCGAAAGCGGAGGGCGATTGGAGCAATCTTCCTTTTGTTTATTTTTTTCAAAAAGAAGATTGCGACACCAAATCATTCAAAAAAGTATATAAACATCGTAAGAAAGAATAGAAAAAGATAAGAAAATTTTTTAGTGTAAAAAATTTTAGTATAATAGGTTAGTATAATAGGTATGAAAAACTTACAGAAGCGATTATATAATAAAAATCCTTTAAAAAACCTAAAAAACGTGGTATAATATAAGCTCAAAAGGAGTTATTATGAGAAATATTAAATTAATAATAGAATACGATGGAAAAGGCTTCAATGGATGGCAAAAGCAAAGTAACAAATTAAATATTCAAGGAGAAATTGAAAAGGCAATAGGTGAAATTACAGGTGAAGAAATTGAATTAATAGGCTCAGGAAGGACAGATGCAGGAGTTAGTAGTTTAGGACAAACTGCTAATTTTAAAACAAATACAACTATTGAAGCAAGTAAACTTGCTTATGCTATTAATTCAAAGTTAAAGAAAAGCATTAGAATAGTAAAAGCAGAAGAAGTAGATGAAAAATTTCATAGCAGATATTCAGTAAAGTCTAAGAAATATAGATATACAATAAACACATCTACTCATGGAAGTGCAATTTTTAGAGATTTGGAATATCATTTTCCTTTTAAATTAGATATAGAAAAAATGAAAAAAGCTGCGAAATTTTTTGAAGGAGAACACGATTTTAAAGCTTTTAAAGCAAGTGGAACAAGTAGCAAGAGCAGTGTTAGAACCATTTATAAAGCTGAAGTTTTTCAAAAAGAAGATAGAGTTTATATAGAACTTACAGGAAGTGGATTTTTATATAATATGGTTAGAATTATTTCAGGAACTCTTTTAGATGTTGGCATTGGAAAAATAAAGCCAGAAGAAATTGAAAATATTATAAATAGCAAAGAAAGGGTTAAAGCAGGTAAAACTCTTCCAGCAAGAGGATTGTGCTTAGTAGAAGTAAATTATTAGTAACACAAAAAAATTAGTAGAATATTATATATAAACAAAGAAATTGGAGGTTTATATATGAATAATTTACTAATTTTTTTTGCTATTCCAGTAGCAACTATTATTTTGTCAATTATACTTGAAACTTTAATAAAATGTCCATTTAAAGTAGCTGGCATTGCTTTTTCTATTTTTTTAATAACAGCATTTGCTTTAGGTGGAACAGTAGAATGGCTAGTTTTAGCAATTGCATATACAATAATTTCTTTTATATCAGCTTATTTAACTTATATGTTTGAAAATAAACAAGAAGAAAATAGCCCTAGCAATAGTTCAGTAGTTAGAAATTGCAGAAGATTTAGATAATCTATTAACCTTGAAAAGCTCAGTTAATAATGATATAATACGCTACGAGGTGATAAAAATAAAAATAGCAATTATTTCAGACATACATGGAAACAGTGTAGCATTAAAAGAAATCATAAAAGATGCAGAAAAAAATAAAGTAAATGAATACATTTTTTTAGGAGACCAAATAAGTGATTTTCCTTTTGGAAATGAAACATTAGAAATTGTTAGAAAATATAGTAATAAAGTTTTAAAGGGAAATAAAGAGCAATATATTATAGAATATGACGAAGAAAAATACGATTGGGATAATATTCAATTTAAAAATATAGTATTTATGTATAATGAATTAACAAAAGACAATTTGGAATATATAAAGAAATTACCTCATTTTATGAAATTAGAATATGATGGGGTAAAATTATTAATAGCTCATGGTTCACCAGAATCAGTTGAAGAGCAATTGCATAAAGAAAGAATAGATTTATTAGATAAATACACAAAAAATTTAGAAGAAGATGCTTTAATATTCGGTCATACTCACGAAAAAATATGGTATGGAAATATTAATAATAAGTTAGTTATGAATTGTGGCTGTTCAGGAGTCTCTCCATACTATGTAGGACAAGCAGAATATGTTATTTTAGAAATAAATAATGGAAGAATAAGTAATATAGATTCTAGATTAGTTAAATTTGATTTAGATGAAATAAAAAGAAAAATTCTAGATAGTGGAATTCTTCTTGTGGATAAAGTTTTTATGAACTTAACTTATGGTGGAATAAGTGGTCATAGTGAAATGAGATTTAAATTTCTTCATGAAGCTAGAGACACTATGCTTCAAAGAAATGGAAAATTATATAGAGATAATGCAAAAGGAATTTATAAATATTTTAAGCTATATGATGATGATATATGGCTTGGACTTGCAGAAAAATATAAATCAGAATTTGTTTTTTAATGAAAAGGAAGAAATATGAGATTAGATAAATTTTTAAAAGTTAGCAGAGTTATTAAAAGAAGAACAGTTGCAAATGATGCAGCTGATAATGGTAGAATTGCAATAAATGGAAAAATAGTAAAACCTAGTTATGAAGTAAAAGTAGGAGATATAGTAGAAATAAAATTCGGAGATAAAATTTCTAGATTTGAAATTTTAAAAATACCAATGACACAAGGGAAAGATTTAGGAGAAATAATAAAAATTTTATAAGAATTATAAGATGAGAAAAGAGGAAAAGGTATGCCAGATTTTGTTCATTTACATGTTCATAGCGAATATAGTTTATTAGATGGAATGTGTAGAATTAAAGATTTACCTAAAAGAGCAAAAGAACTTGGAATGAAAGCTATTGCTATTACTGACCATGGAGTTATGTATGGTGCAGTAAACTTTTACAAAGAATGTGTAAAAGAAGGGATAAAACCAATTATTGGTTGCGAAGTTTATGTTGCTCCTAGAAGTAGATTTGATAAAGAATCTGGAATAGACGATGACTATTCTCATCTTATTTTATTGGTAAAAAATAAAACTGGTTATCAAAACCTTATAAAATTAGTTTCTTTAAGTTTCACAGAAGGATATTATTATAAACCACGTATCGATTTAGAAATATTAGAAAAATACAGTGAAGGATTAATTTGCTTAAGTGCTTGTTTAGCAGGAAGCGTAAATAAAGCAATTTTAAAAGATGATTTAGAAAAAGCAAAAGAAATTGCACTTTGGCATAAAAGAGTTTTTGGAGAAGATTACTATTTAGAAATACAAAATAATGGACTTCCAGAACAAGTTATGGCAAATCAAAAATTAATAGCACTTTCAAGAGAACTTGATATTCCTCTAGTTGGAACAAATGATGCTCATTATTTAAAAAAAGAAGATAGCTATAATCACGAAATTTTACTTTGCATACAAACTGCTAAAAAAATAACTGATGAAGATAGAATGAGATTTGAAACAGATGAATTTTATATAAAATCACCTGAAGAAATGGAAGATTATTTTTCAGCAGTACCAGAAGCTACTCAAAACACAGTGAAAATTGCAGATAAATGCAATTTTGATTTTGAATTTGGCGTTACAAAACTTCCAAATTATGATGTTCCACCAGGATTTAAAACACATGAAGAATATTTTAGAAAACTAACTTGGGATGGAATTAAAGAAAGATATGGAGAAAACTTTGATTCTAAAATTAAAGATAGAACAGAATATGAATTAAGTATAATTACAAAAATGGGATATGTAGATTACTATCTTATAGTTTGGGATTATATTCATTTTGCAAAATCTGTTAACATTCCAGTAGGCCCAGGACGTGGTTCTGGAGCAGGCTCAATAGTTGCATATGCTATTGGAATAACAGACATAGACCCACTTAAATACAATCTTCTTTTTGAAAGATTTTTAAATCCAGAAAGAATTAGCATGCCCGATTTTGATGTTGATTTTTCTGATGAAAGAAGACAAGAAGTTATAGACTATGTGGCTAAAAAATATGGACAAGACCATGTTTCACAAATTATTACTTTTGGTACATTATCTGCTAAAAGTGTTATTCGTGATGTTGGTAGAGTTTTAGATGTTCCATATTCAGAAGTTGATAAAATTGCTAAAATGATACCATTTGAAATTCATATAACAATAGATAAAGCATTAGAACAAAACAGAGAACTAAGAGAGCAATATGAAAATGACGAAACAACAAAAAGAATTATAGATATAGCAAGAGGCTTAGAGGGAATGCCTAGAAACGCCTCAACTCATGCTTGTGGTGTCGTAATAACAAAAGACCCAGTAGATACTTATGTTCCTCTTTGTACAAATGATGGAAACGTTGTGGCACAATACACAATGGTTTTACTAGAGGAATTAGGACTTCTTAAAATGGACTTTTTAGGGCTTAGAACTCTTAGTGTTATAGCTAATTGTATAGAGCTTGTTAAACAAAATAGGGGAATAGATGTAAAATTTGATGAACAAATGAATGATCCGAAAGTTTATAAACTATGGCAAGAAGGAAAAACTTTTGGAATATTTCAATTTGAAAGTGCTGGTATGACAAACTTTATGAAAGAACTGAAAGCAGACTGCTTGGAGGATTTAATAGCAGGAGTTTCTTTATATAGACCTGGACCAATGGACCAAATTCCGAGATATATTAGAGGAAAATTAAATCCAGGACACAATGAATATACTCATCCAGCTTTAGAGCCAATTTTAAACGTAACTTATGGATGTATGGTTTATCAAGAGCAAGTTATGCAAATAGTAAGAGATTTAGCAGGATATTCTTTAGGTAGAGCAGATTTAGTAAGACGTGCCATGGGAAAGAAAAAGCTTGATGTAATGGAAAAAGAAAGAGAAGTTTTCATTAATGGGCAAGTTGATGAAAATGGAAATGTTATTGTTCCAGGTTGTGTAAGAAATGGAATTGATGCTAAGTCAGCAAATAAAATTTTTGATGAAATGGCTGAATTTGCAAAATATGCTTTTAATAAATCACATGCAGCAGCCTATGCAGTATTATCATACAGAACAGCATATTTAAAAGCATATTATAAAGAAGAATTAATGGCAGCTACATTAAATAGCTTTTTGGGGAATTTAGATAAAATTCCTGTATATATACAAGATTGCAAAGATATGGGAATTGAAATACTAAATCCAAGTATAAATAAAAGTAGAACTAAATTTACTGTGCAGAATAACAAAATAAGATTTGGACTTGGAAGCATTAAAAATGTTGGAGTTGCAGTTATAGACAGTATTGTTAAAGAAAGAGAACTAAATGGCGAATTTGAAAGTTTTACATCATTTTGTGAAAGAATAAAAAATGAATCAGTAAATAAAAAATGCATTGAAAGTTTAATAAAAGCAGGAGCCTTTGATGAATTTGGAAAAACAAGAGCAACACTACTAGCTTCTTTTGAATCAATACTAGATACTATAAATAATGAAAATAAAAATAAAATGGCAAATCAAGTTTCAATGTTTGACTTAATGCAAGAAACAGATGAAGAAATTGAAGATAAAAAATATATTTTCATTGAAAAAGAGGAAATGCCAAAAAAAGAATTATTGATTTTAGAAAAAGAAATGTTAGGAGTATACATTTCAGGACATCCATTAGATAAATTAAAACCAGCAATTGAAAAGCAATCATCTATTTCAACACAAGATATGATGAAAATGAATGAAGAAATAGAAGAATTTGGAACTTCAAAAGACTTTAAAGATGGACAAAATGTAAAGTTTATAGGAATAATTTCTAAAGTTAATAAAAAATTTACTAAAAGAAATACAACAATGGCATTTATATTTGTAGAAGATTTTTATGGAACAGTAGAAGTAATACTTTTTGACAGCGTTTATGAAAAAAATAGTAAATTTATAATAGAAGATAATATTGTGCTTATAGAAGGAAAACTAAGTGTTAGAGAAGATGAACCAGTTAAAATAGTTGCAAATTCTATTAAAGAATTTTCAGAAGAAAGCGTAGAAAATCAGGGAAAACAAGAAACAAAATTAAATAGAATAAAAACTTTAAATATAGACATTACTAATTTAGATGAAAATCAAAAGCAAAAATTAAGAGGAGCGATTAAATTTTTTAGTGGTGATAGAGCAAATGCAAAGCTAGAAATTACTGAAAACGGAGAAGTAAAACCTTGTGGCGGAATCTTTTTAACAGATAAAATTCTAAATGAATTTAAAGAAATTGTTTTAGAAGAAAATGTTAAAATTATTTAAAAACTTATATAACGATTACTAAAAAAATGTTGAAATTTTTTATTAAAAATAATATAATTCTAACAAGATAATGAAAATGCAAAAGGAGAATTTTATGAAAAAAAATGTTGGCATATCTATAATGGGATTAATTATAACAATTATTATACTTTTAGTTATAGGTATGGTTGCTGTTCATTTTTTATTTGGAAGTGACGGAGTAGTAAATAAATTAAAAAACGAAGATACAGAATATAATAAAACAGAAGTTGTTGAGCAAATTAATTTAATAATAAAAGAAAAATACTTTGGAGATTCTAAATATGCTTTAGAAAATAAAAAGGATATAAACGAAATTTATAATGAAACAACATTATTCCAATATTTAATAGAAAATAATTATATTGAAGAACTAAAAGACATTAATGATAATTTAATTGCAGATCAATATTTTATAAAAACAGAAAACTTAAATGGAGACATTGTTCCAAATGAAGTTAAAGAAAATGGTTCAGATGGAAACGGAACAAAAGTATTCAAAATTAAAAAAGTAGAAGAAAAATACATGATTTACTTTGTAGATAAATACGGAGAAGAGCAAGAACTTGGAGAATTAATAATAAAACCAGAACTATAGAATTTCAAGAAAAATTTTTATTAAAATAAAATATAAAAATAGACTATATACTAATATAGTCTATTTTTTATGGGTATTTGAAAATTTTTATAATACTAGAGTTTAATATTTAAATCATAAATATTTTGTTCAATTAAAGTATGAACTCTTTTTTGTGTTCTAGCATTATCTGATTTTAAAGAATTTTCTATAAATTCTGGATGTTCTAATAGAAATTGTTTCATTGAGCCATCTGGGTCTTTTTTAAATTCTCTTAACATATTTAATTGTTTTTCATTAATAATGTTTAACTCTAAAGCTTTTTGAAATAAAGTATCATCGATTTGTAGTAAAGATAAAACTTTAACTCCATCACCAGATAAAACTTCAGTTCCGCCTTCAGCTCTATCAACAGCAAACATGCTCCAAACAATATTAGAACCTAAATTTTTAATAGCTGGAATCCAAGCTCTAGTGAAACTAGAAGATTTATTTAAAAGATCTGCAACATGTAAAAATTTCTTGTTTTCTATTTTTTCTGCATTAGAATTTTGAGAAAAATCAAAATTACTTTGAACAGTAGATAAATCTTTATATATTGTTATATGTGGCTTTTTTAATAAATAAGCTATGATATTAGAAAAATACCAATCCCTTCTTTCACCACCAGAGATATAGTCAACTTCATCTATATTTATATTTGATTTTATGTATTCTATCATACTATCAATAACAGATTTATAAATAGAATTTTCATTATAATGTTTTAATGTTTTATTAAAAATATGAGCAGGAATATTAACTTTTTCTTCATTTTCAAGTTCACTATCAATAAATGATAATAAGTTTTTTGAATCTTCTTCACTTCCATATAAATAATCTGCATTTATAAAATATGGGCCTATTTTTCCAGAAGTGTACCAAAAAGGATTATTTTCTGGAGCAACTTTAAATGCAGTTGTTTCAAATAATAATGGCATTAAATCTTTCATAATTTACCTCCGACAAAAAATTCACATACATAATATAGTAAAAAAAAATAAAAGTCAATTAATCTCTTTAAGCATATATATTATTTTGAAGGTTAGTCAAACATATGTCACACTTTTTTGAAAAATATATATTTCAAGTACTCTATATTGTTATAACCA
>CANQGE010000018.1 GCA_947601495.1 uncultured Clostridia bacterium
TAAATATTTCCATTTATAAATTATAAATATTTCCATTTATAAATTATAAATATTTCCATTTATAAATTATAAATATTTCCATTTATAAATTATAAATATTATTGCTTAGTTATGAACTCTTCTTTAAGTAACTTGGTGTCGCAATCTTCTTTTCTAAAAAAATAAAAGGAAGATTGCTCCAATCGCCCTCCGCTTACGCTTCGGTTGGTCGCTTACGCGTTACTTAAAGAAGAGTTCATAACTAAGCAATAATATATAAAATTGGAGAAAATATTTATTTAACTTAAGTTTATTAAGACTTAAGTTAGAAGTTTGAATTTTAAGAAAGTTGAAATTGTTTTTTGCCAAAATCTATGATATAATTTTTTAGAATTTGAAAGGAAAAGTTTATGAAAAAAATTTTAATTTTTTATGGTTCTTATGGTGGAGGACATCTATCTGCAGCCAAAACAATAGCATCATATTTACAAGAACAATATAAAGATGAAGTTGAAACTCAATTAGTTGATTGCATTGAATATATTAATAAATACATAAATAAAGTTTCAACAGAAGCATATAAAGAACTTGCTAAAAAAGCTCCTTGGGCTTGGAAGCATGTTTATAATAATTCTCAAAATGGTGCTCTTTCATATGTAAGTTACACAACAAATAGATTAATGGCTTTAAAATTAAATTCACTTCTTCAAGAATTCAAACCAGATTTAATAATATCTACACATCCGTTTTCTAGTCAAATGTGTGCAATTTTAAAGCAGAGAGGCAAAATACATTGTAAAATTGCAACAATACTTACAGATTATCACATACATGCACAATGGCTTGTTTCTTATAAATATATTGATTATTTCTTTGTTGCAAATGAGCAAATGAAAATTGATATGATTGGTAAAGGAATTAGTGATCAAAGAATTTTTGTAACTGGAATTCCTATTTCAAGTAGATTTTTAAAGAAATATGATAAAGAAAAAACGTTAGAAGAAGTTGGTTTATCTCCAGAAAAAGAAACAATTCTTTTCTTTGCTGGTGGCGAATTTGGTCTTGGAAGAAACATGACTTTTCTTGTTTTAAAAGTTTTAATTAGATTATTCAAAGAATTGCAAGTTGTAGCAATATCTGGCAAAAACAAAAGAATGAATAAAAAGTTTAGAGAACTTGTAAAAACTACAAAATCTGAAGATAGAGTTAAAATTTTAGAATATACTAATAAAGTTCCAGAGCTTATGAGTGCTTGTGTTGCAGTTATAACTAAGGCTGGAGGTCTTACTTTAACTGAAGCATTAGTTTCAAATTTACCTATAGCAATTATTAATCCTATTCCTGGTCAAGAGGAACAAAATACAGAATATCTAGTTCACAATGGAGCTGCTATTTGGATAAAAAAAGGTGATAGTATTGCAAGGACTTTAAAATATCTTTCTAGAAATAGAGATAAATTAAGAGCTATGAAAGAAAGAGCAAAAGCTATTGCTAAACCTAATTCAACAGAAGACATTTGTAAAATTCTTTTAGAACTAAACTAATAAATATAATATAATATAATAAATTAAATAAATTAATTAATTTATTTATTAAAATTAAATATCAAGAAATTAAAATAATTAAATCAAATTTAAAATAAAAACTCCTTAAATTATGCTAATTTTTTTAACATAACAAAAGGAGTTTTTTTATATTACTTTTACAGTTCATCTAGTCTACTTTTATTTAATTTTCCTTCATTTTCTTTTTTATGATTTTTATTACAATAACAGTCATATCATCTTGCACAGCACCATAGCCATTATCCACTGCTTCTGCTAAAATTAAATCTGCTATTTTTTGCACATTACTTGTTGTAAGATTTTTAAGGAAATATGGTATCCAATCTTCTTCATAATCTACTTGTGAATCTAATATGCCATCACTACACATAACTATAATATCGCCATCATTAAGGTCTATTGTTTGTGACTCAAGTTCTATGTTCTCAAGCATTCCTATAGGTAAATTTTCAGATTTTATTTCTCTAATGTTTCCTTTATTTTTTATGTAAGTACAGCATGCTGCATTTTTCATAAGTTCTGCTTTTCCAGTAAACAAATCTAAAACAGAAACATCAAGAGTTGAATATCTTTTTGAACCTCCTAAATAATTTATTCTAGAATTTATCATTTTAACAGATTCTTCACTATCAAATCCTGCAGATAGCATTTGTTTTATTAATCGTAAAGCTGTTTTACTATATTCTCTAGCTTTTTCCCCACTGCCCATTCCATCAGCAATTGCTAGTAAATATTTACCATCTGCTAGCTTAATTTGTAAACTGCAATCTCCTGAAACGCTACTATCATCTTTGGTTAGTTTTCCAGTTCCAACTTGAAGAACAAATTTATCTTCACTTGAATAAATTTGATAGTATTCTTGCTTTTCCTCATCTATTCTTTCTCTTTGAAAGCAAACTTTTGTGTTTAAGCTTTTTGAAATAATTTCTATTATGCTATCCATTATTTCTTTACTTCTTAGACTGCTATCATTATAATCTAATTTTAATTCTATTATAAATTTTTCATTTTTTAGTTGTTTTACTTGGCAATTTTCTAGTTTTATATTTTTATTTTTCAAAAGAATTGTAAGCTCTTGTTCTTTTTTATAAAACTTACTTGTTCTATTCTCATTAACTTCTTCTGCACATTTATCGATTATTTTTACAGCACTTTTTAAGTTTTCGTTCATTGCATTAATTGTATTTTTTCTTTCTTGCTCTTTTGCTCTGTTTATTTGATAAATTTTTAATGTTCTATTTGCTATTTTTACAATTTCTTGTAAATCATTTTTTATATTTTCATCTCTCATAATAACATAATTATTATGTTCTTTTAAAATTTCTATTAAGTCTCCATCAACTAGTATTTCATTTTGAATTAGAACAGCACATATATCTCTTGCAATTCCAGTATCTTCGTTGGAAATTTCTTCATAAAAAATGTTTAGTTTAACCTCTTCTAGGTTATCTAAAAAGTCTTGTATGAAACTTTCTCTACTTGCTATTTCATCTTTATCAGCAGTTTTCATTAAGGTATTAAACATATCTGAAATAGTTTTTAACTTTTTAGACACATCTTCATTTTTAGATTCTAGTCTTCTATCTCCAGAATCATCTAATAATTTCTCTTTTCCAAAAAGGTCTTCTACTTCTATTTTTATTCTGCTAGGAACTAGTAAAAGTCCTATTGAGGCAATAAATATTTCTCTAAAATAAATTATCATAGTTGAAGCTCCTCTTACCCAATAAGTAAGAATTGCATTTCCTAGCAAAAATCCTATTATAACTCCTATTTTTCCAAACCTATTTAAAAGTCCTGATAATATTCCAGATATTGCATACATTGAAATTTGTACAAAGCTTGTACCATCTAGAAAACTAGTAGCAAGTCCTATTGAAATTCCTGAAATAGCTCCAAGTAGCATTCCATTTTTCCAGCCTAATACCATAATCATAAATATTATGATTATATTGCTAATGTTTAATGAAAATACACTTACATTATTAAATGCAGAGCTAGCTAATGCAATAATTATTGTTGTTGCAATTAGTTCATCAATTGTAAAAGCCTTTTTTTCATTTAATTTGTTTATAGAAGCTAGTCCATTAACGAAAATTTTATAAAACACATATATTATTGCACCTGAAATTGCACTCATAAAAACATCATATAATAAAAATACACCTGCGAAGTTTTTTATAAGTGAAACAATAAAATATGCAAAAAATAATTTTCCTCCTGTTTTTACCATTTCATTTCGCTCTTCAACAGCTACTTTTGCTCTAAAAATTAAAACTAATAAAAAGTATATGGCTGAAATTTCAAGAAAATTTATTAAACTTGTAGGACCACCTCCCACACAAGTTCCAATAATTGCTGAAATAAATACACCTGCTATAGGTATGTTTTCTCCAACACAAGAAGCCATTATAGCAAGTCCAAAAGGCATAAGCTCGCCTTTAATTGATAATGTAGACATTAAAAATGTTAAAACATAAATGATTATATTTTGATATTTAAAAATTTCTTTTAATCTATAATAAGTTTTATTGTTTTCTTCTTCTATTTCTTCGTTTTGATTTGAAAAATCTGCAACATTTTGAAACATCCTTAACCACTCCCTTACCTTTAATACACATAATTTAACATAGATTTTTTTAAAAATTTGTCAAATTTAAAAAATATATATTAAAAGTTTTTTACAAATTGTGATAATTTAGACTTATTTTATTACATTTATTTCAAAAAGACAAGTAAAAAAACAAAAAACTGAAAATAATATTTAATAATTGTAATATTTTTATTATAAATTTTTCACTTTTTAGTTAAATTTTTGAATTTATTTTAATTTCTAAAATTACATATCAACAATAAAAGAATATCGCGGAAGAGGTTTTATGCTCTTCCGCGATTTTGTGTGCTTGGTAGACATATTTTCAGCAGAATGTATCTTATCTGCTTTCTTTGAATACTTTGTCTTTGAGACTTTCGAATTTGGCAGTGTTTTTGGCTCTGCTGGGCTTTTCTTCCGCTTTCTCCTGCTCATCGAGTTTCTTGACGAGCTTTCTGCATCTCGCATCAGCGCACCAAAAGTCGCGGATTTCATCCTCTGTAGTCTCATCCGTAATAGGAAGACTCTTGCTCGGCATAATTGCTTCCAGTTCAAAGTTGTATTGAAATGGAATGAGTGCCTTCATAGGCAATTCTTCTGCGAGCTTTTCGAAGTCTGTTTTCTCCGGATGATACAGCAAATCCACCATCAGCGCGTCGTTGAGGTAAACGGTAATGCCCACTTTTTTGGGATTGATTGTTTGAGAGGGGAGCAATAGGATTGAATTTCCCTTTTGGAGCATGCAGTTTTCAACGACAAAATCAAATCTCCTCTCAATTCTGCTTTTCACCTTCCTGTAGAAGAGATTTCTCTCGTCGCGCTCCTTAATCTCGCCATCCCACGAGCTGTTTCCACTGAACCTGCTAAGAGGGCAACCCTTTACAGAGCACTCTTTGCAGGTTCTTTTGCTCGCCATTCGACCCTTATTTAAAAAGTCGGATCTGCAGTCGAGTATTGTGAGATATCTGTTGATGGTTTCTCTCTGGTGAATTCCACCCTCTTTCTCTATCACGGTCCAATAGGTGCTTTCTAGAAACGTCGGTCTTGGCCAGAAAAATCCGAAACTCCAAATGGAATTGTCCACATACTCCTCCACTGAAATCTCGCCACTTTCCATTTGCTTCATGTCCACATCTGGAATTATCATGGACAAGGGTCCCTTCTCGTGCCGTAAGACGATTGGATAGCCTGCTTGCAAGCCTCTAGTCGGGATGTTGTAGTGGAGCCAGCAGTTCGCATCTGTGCGAATGCGTTCAACACCTATCACCATTCCAATTTTGTCACTCACAATGCGGCTGAGACTTTTGATGATCTCTTCCATCTGTCTAACCCCCTATTAAAGTCCATATGCGCACACCTTTCTACGAAAAATTCTTTCGAGAATTATCAACTCCTTAAAAATTATTTTACCATTCTGCTGTACATCCAAAGGTGCAAAAAGAAGTATAACAGAATTGTAATTGCCTATAAATTATATCATATTTACATAATATTGTCAAAATTTTTGCTATACTCCTTATTATTTTTTATTTATATTGATACTTATATTTTTCTATATCTTTATATTTTTTTAATTAATTATTTCTTTCTGGCATTTGTCCTCCAGTTGGTATTTCTCCTCCGAAATTTCCCTTTGGAAATTCTCCTCCTTCTCCTCTCGTGTTTTGATTCATTCTTCTATTAAAGAAACTATTTTCACTTTCTTCTGTTTCTATCATTTGAACAGTTTCATTACCAGATAATCCAGATTTTATTTCAGTGTATGCATCATTTGATATTCCCGTTTCTACATTTACATTTTGTGTTTCTCCAGAATCACTAACTACCACTACATATTTTTGATCATTAGAAGTTTGAATTGCTTCATTTGGTACTGAAATTACATTTTCTGCCTTTTCAACAATTATTTCACAAGTTGCTGACATTCCAATTTTTAAATTTCCGTTATTTTCAAAAGTAACAGTTGCAGTAAAATAAGAACCACTTGAACTATATGTTCCAACTTCTGAGATTTTAGTTATATATCCTGTTATTTTTTCATTAGTTGCTGTAAGAGTTATATCTACTTCATCACCAATTTCTACTTTATTTATATCTGCTTCACTTATGCTTAAAGTCATACACAAGGTATCAATAGATTCTATTTCAATATAATGTTCTGATGTACAAACTTCTTCTTCATTTGGTAAATTACTAGATATTAAAACACAATCATAAGGAGCTGTTAAATAAGTTCCATTTGTGTATTGAATTATGTTTTCACCTTCTTTTATCATTATGTTTTCTTGAACTAATAACTTTTCAAAATAATATGATGCATGTAATTTTATTTTTTCATCTAATTCTGAAGATATTTGACCAGAATTTGATAATCTATTTTCAATTGTTTGTGTTGATACTTGAGCTGTTGTTATGTTTGTGCTATCACTAGTTTGCTCTGTATTTTCGCTTTCTGGCTTTAAATATAAATATACTATTAAGCATAGTAATATTATTAGTATTACTATTATATAAATAATTGGATTTTTCTTTTTCATATTTTTTCCTTTTCTATTTTAATTTTATTTTTTTGTTACATAAACTCTATAATTTCTTGTAGTTCCATCTTCTGCAGTTACAGTTATTAATATTTTATTTTTTCCAGTTTTTAAATTTGAATTTCCATATACAGTTACTACTGATGCAGAGTTTTCTGGTGTTGCTGAAATACTTAAATTTTGAACTTCACTTCCTACATCAAGAAAATAAGTTGATGTTGTTTTTTGGAAATTGTTTTTTAATTCATATCCGCTTACAACTAATTCTTTTAAATAATTATTTTGTGAGCCTTGATATACATTTGTGTTTTGAAGGGATTTAATTTCTTTATTTGCATTTTGTAAGTTTTCTTCCATTTGTTTCATCATATTTTTCATGTTGTCATATTCTTTTTCTTTATCTTTGTCTTCTAGCAAATCCTTCTCTCCAAAAGGTTTTTCTTTCATTTTATTTTCTTCACTTTCTTTTCTATCTTCTTCCAAATCTGGATCTTTTTGTTCATCTTTGTTTTCTGGTTTTATTCCTCCAGTTTGATTTTGAATATCAGTTTCATTAGAAACTTCTATATTATTTTTAGATACATTTATTGTTACTTCTTGAGATAAATTAATTACTTCATCTTCTGGGTTTTCTTTTAGTTCTATTACATTAATGTTGAATGTCACATTTGTTTCATTCATAGGCATTGTATATGCTACTATTATTTTGCTTAAAGAATTGTCTTTATTTACTGTAAAACTTAAACTATTACTTGTTGAAGATTCAAGTTGCGCCCCACCTTCTAGTCTTCCTTCTCCTATGTTTAAGTTATTTAAAATTTCAACTCTAAAATTTTGATATTCTATTTTTGATATATCTAAAGTAAGATTTATTTCTTCTCCTAGACCTGCTTTTTCTTTGCTAGCAGTTACCACATTTTCTGCTCCTAAAACCATTGAAATCGTATTAGCAATAGTAAAAAGTAAAATAATAATTGCTAAAATAATTTTTTTAATCTTCATAAATTTTATTCCTTTCTATATTTTTTAAAACCTATAAAATTATTCTGTTCTTAAAGCATCAATTGGACGTAAACATGCTGCTCGATATGCTGGGAAAATTCCAAATATTAATCCTATTACAGCACTTGATGTAAAAGAAATTAATATTACAAATGATGAAGCAGAGAAAGAAAGTCCAAGTTTTTCAGTTAATCCGCCTAAAGCAATTCCTAAAAAAATTCCTATTGTTCCACCAATTAAACTAAGAACTAGTGATTCTACTAGAAATTGTAGCAATATGTCTCTTTTTCTTGCTCCTAATGATTTTCTAATTCCTATTTCTTTAGTTCTTTCTGTTACTGAAACTAGCATTACATTCATAACTCCAATTCCACCAACAACAAGTGAAATACTTGCGATTCCACCTAGCAATAATGATAATGTTGTTCCTATGTCTGTCATAGCATCTAACATAGAATCTTGTGATGTTACACTATAATACTCACTAGAAATTAATAACGTGCTTCTAATATAGTTTTCTATTTCTGATTGAGCTAAATCTATATAATTCTCATCTTTTACTTTTACATAGATATTATTTATATTCATACTTTCATCAAAATATTTTGCTGTTGTAATTGGTATTAAAATGATATTGTCTATGTTTGTTCCCATTGTAGATCCTTGCTCTGTTAAAACTCCTACTACTGTGTAGTTATCTCCATTTAATTTTATTTTTTCTCCAATTGGATCAGTTAAAGAAAAAAGTGTTTCTGCAATTTCAGAGCCTAATATACATGCTTTTGTATTATTTTCTATATCAATTCCAGAAATTGTTCTTCCTTTTGCTAAAGTTAAATTTGAAATTTCTAAGTAATTATCATTAGTTGCTAAAACATTAGCATTTGATGAAGATTCTTTTCCTCTATTTACAGTTACAGATATATTTTTAAATGGTGCTATTTCTTCTACATTATCCAAATTTTTAAATTCATCCAATTTATCATATTCTAAACTAACATCAGAAGAATTAATATTAACTGTTAAAATATCTGTTCCTAAATTTTGAACACTGTCTTGTATGTTTGTGGTTGCTCCACTTCCAATTCCTACTAATACAATAACAGATGCAATACCAATTATTAATCCAAGCATTGTAAGAGCAGATCTTAATTTATTGCTTTTAATATTTTTGAAAGCTATTTTTATTATATTTAGTAATTTAACCATTTTCTATAGCCTCCTCATCATATAATTTTCCATCTGAAATTCTTACAATTTTCTTAGCTTTTTGCGCTATTCCGTTATCATGTGTTATAAGAATTATGGTTTGGCCTTCTTCATTTAGTTTTTTAAACATTTCTATAATTTCTACACCAGTTTTAGAATCTAATGCACCTGTTGGTTCATCTGCTAGTATAATTTCTGGCTTGCAACATAATGCTCTTGCTATTGCAACTCTTTGTTGCTGTCCACCTGAAAGTTGCTTTGGAAGATGATTTTCTCTTCCCTTTAATCCAACTTTTTCTAAATATTCAAAAGCAATTTTTTTAGATTCTTTTGATGAAATTCCTTGATAAATTAATGGAACTTGCACATTTTCCCATGCTGTTAATTTAGAAAGTAAATTGAAGTTTTGGAAAACAAATCCTATTTTTTTATTTCTTAATTTTGCTAATTCTCCATCTGTTAAGTCTTTTGTATTTACACCATCTAAAATATATTCTCCTGAATCTGGAACATCTAATAGTCCTAAGATATTCATTAACGTGCTTTTACCACTTCCAGATGGTCCTATTATTGAAACATATTCTCCTTTTTTAACTTCAAAATTTACATTATCTATTGCTTTTATTTCTTCATCTCCCATAAAAAAGCTTTTGTTTAAGTTTAAAAGTTTTATCATCTATTATAACCTCCTCTTCTATCCATTGGATTTTCTCCACCACCTAAAATTGAGGTTATAGATTTTGTTTCATTTTTTTCTTTAGTTTCCTCTTTTTGCTCAATTACTTTTTCATATTTTATTTTATCTCCAAGAGATAATCCGCTTTTTACTTCAACATAATTTGCATCTGCTTTTCCTGTTTCAATACAAATTTTTTCTACTTCATTATTATCTTTTATTTTATTTACATATTTTTTATTATTTTCTATTGTTACAGCTTCCACTGGAACAGATAAAACATTTTCAGATTTTTCAATTGTTATTGTGCAAGTTGCTGACATTCCAAGTTTTAAATTTCCGTCATTTTCTATTTTTGCTATAGCTGTAAATTTTGTTCCACCGTTAGAAACTTCTCCTATATCGTTAATTTTAATTATTGTTCCTTTATATACTTTTGCTTCATCATAATTTGCAACTATTTCTACTTCTTGATTTACACTAACATTTTTTAAATCTTCTTCTGTAATACTAATATTCATATATAATTCATCTACAGAAGCTATATAAATATAATTTTCTGATGCGCAACGGCTCTTAGCTTCTGGCACAGAATATTCAACAAGTACACAGTCATATGGTGCAGTAATATAAGTTCCATTTGTATATTCTAGAAGATTATCTCCTTGTTTCACATATTCTTCTTTTTCTGCGCACATTGTTAAATAAGATAAATTTGTGTTTAATGCTATTTTTTCTTCTTTTGCAGATTCAACTTCTCCAGATGCTGTTAATGTTGTAATTATTGTTTGATTTGTTACTTCACATATTTCTTCTGAAGTATTTGATTTACTATCTGCCTCTGATGATTTTGCAAAAAATATTATCACTACTAATAAAATTATTATTAACAGCGTAATAAGTATTATTTTTTTGTGTTTCATAAATTATCCTTTCAAATTTATTTTAAACTTCGTTTGCATTTTCAGAAACTATATTTTCTGGTGCATTTTCTTCGTTAGGTTTTTCTGGAATTTCTTCTCCATCCTCTGGTTTATGCATTTGTTCGAAATCTGGTCTTTCTCCGTTTTTCATAAATCCATCTGGTCTGCCTCTCATATTAGATTTAGAAAATACTAAAAAAACTCCTGCTGTTAATACAGCTCCAATTAAAATTCCTAAAATTAAATACATTATTTTTTCTTTCATAATAAATCACTTAGTGTTTTAACACTATAAGCTCCTTTCCTTTTTTATATTCAAATTATAATTATAGTTCCTTAAAAAAATATTAAATTTTTAAAAAAATTTAATTTAAAAAAAATAGGCATTAAACAAAACTTTAAAATAAAGCTTGTTTTTTGCCTATTTTTCATATAATTTCTAATTTAATTTTTAGATATAATTAATAAAAATTATTCATCTATGTCTATTAATTCATACTCCTTAGAGCCTATTCCTAAATCTGCTGCTGCATCAATTGTGTGAGTTCCATGTCTTGAATTAACTCTTTCTAAGAAATGTTCTTTTCCTGGATCATTTGAATTTTTAACTAAATCTATACAAGCTTGGTCTATTGCAACTGGGTCTAAAGAAGCTAGAATTCCAATATCTTTCATACATGGGTCTTCTGCAACATTACAGCAATCGCAGTCAACACTCATATTGCACATAACATTTATATATGCAATGTTTTCTCCAAATTTTTTAGTAACACTACTTGCAGCATCTGACATTGCTTCTAAGAATTTTATTTGATCTGCTCTAAACATATCTTCATAGCTTGCATTTTCTGTTCCTGTGCAGTGAATATATCTTTTTCCTTTTCCAGAAGCAACACCTATTGATAATTGTTTTAAAGCTCCACCATATCCACCCATTGGATGTCCTTTAAAATGTGATAGTACAAGCATTGAATCATAATTATCTATGTTTTTACCTACATAATTTTTCTTAATTACTTTTCCATTTGGGATTTCTAAAACTTTATCTTCGCCTTCACCATCTAGAATATCTACTTTAAAATATTTTGTCCATCCGTGCTCTGCCATTAATTCATTGTGTCTTTCTGTTGTGTTTCTAGCTCCATCATAAGCTGTGTTACATTCAACAACAGTTCCATTTACGTGTTCTACCATTGCTTTTACCATTTCTGGTCTAATGTAGTTTTGATTTCCACGTTCTCCTGAATGTAGTTTAACAGCTACTTTTCCTGGTAGTTTTCTTCCAAGCACTTCATACATTCTAACAATGTTTTCAGGTGTAATTTCCTTACAAAAATAAACTTTTGATTTTTCCATAAAATCTTTTCCTTTCTTTTATTTTAAAATTTATTAACCCATTCTGCTAGTTCTTCTTCAGAGATTGAACTTTTTAGTCTATCTCCTCCAAGCCAATTTGTAGCTATTGAACATGATGGTTTTAATTCCTCTATTGTTTTGCCAAGTCCGCTACTTCCAGAAGTTGCAAATACTATTATATTTTTTCCTGAGAAATCATATTGCTCTAAAAAAGTATTTACTATTGTTGGTGCTATATACCACCAAATTGGGAAGCCTAAATATATAGTGTCGTACTCATCAATGCTTCCTAAACCTTCTCTAATTCCAGGTCTTGATGAATGATCTCTCATTTCAATTGAACTTCTACTATTTTTATTCATCCAATTTAAATCTTCTGGTGTATATCTTATTTCTGGAACTATTTCATATAAGTCTCCTTTTACAACATTTGCAAGTTTTTGGGCGACTTTTTTTGTAACACCACTTGCTGAAAAATATGCAACTAAATTTTTCATAAGAAACGTCTCCTTTCAAAATTTAATTATTTAATATATATTTCCGCTTTGATAATATCATAAAGCTAAGAATTTTTCAAATAATTCTTAGCTTTATTTAAAATGGCTTACAATATTCTAATTGCCTTGCTTCCAAAGCATTTTATTATCTTTAAATTCATAAGAAATTTTATTTTCTTCATATAAATAAGATAAATATGATTTTATTGTGCTTCCTAGCAGAACATATTGATTTTGGTTCATTATTAAATTATATTCATCAAAAATATATTTTAAAATTTCTTCAAAAGTTTTTTCTTCTTTGCAAGCATCACAAATTTTTTCTGCAATCTCATATATTTTGTTTTTATTAAGTTCTATTAATGAATATATATCACAAGTAGCCTCACAATGTGATGGTATATATAAATTTCCTTTTAATGTGCTTAAAAAATCTAATGTGTTTAAATATTCTCTAACATCATAAATAAAGAATAAATGATATTTAGTAATTGTTTCTTCACTAAATAAAGAATCTGCTAAAAAGTAAACGTCATCGCTAGTTTTAATTCCAATCATATCGAAAAAATGACCTTTTAGCATAAAATATTCTAATCCTTCTGGCAAATTATTTTCTATTTCTATAGCATTTGATTCTTTTGCTAATAAAAATTTATTTCTTATATCTTTAAAAGGATATCCGCCATAAAGAAAAGAAGATTCCAAAATTGGATTTTCTGTAAAACATTTTTCAATATTATGTGCTAAAATTTTACAACTAGTTCTATCTTGAATTACTTTATTTCCGCCAATATGGTCTGCATTAGAATGTGTATTTATTATTCCTTTAACTTTCCAACCTTGCTCATCAACAATTTTTAATATTTTTTTACCTGCATCTTTATCATTTCCTGAATCTATTATATACACATTTTCTTCATCTATTTTATAAATTCCAATATTTGTTGGATTTTTTATGTAATATGTTTTTTTTCCTACCTTAATTAATTCCATTTCATTTTCCCTTTTTATAAATTTTTTATTTAATATGTTTTATTATATTATTTCTTTTAAATTATTACAATTACTTTTAATATTAAATCTTCTAAGAATTAAAGTTTTTCTATCAAAGCTTTTATTATTAAAAGCTCTTAAGATGTTTATATATAATTTTATAATGTGACGCGTAAGCGACCAACCGAAGCGTAAGCGAAGGGCGATTGGAGCAATCTTCATTTTGTTTTATTAAAAAAAGAAGATTGCGACACCAAGTCACCAATAAAATTATATATAAACATCTTAAGAGCTTAAATTAATATAAAAATATTAAATTTATTTTTAAAATTCTAATCCTAATATCTTAAGAATTTAAATCGTTGTAAAAAATATTAACTCTTAAATTTACTTTTATCTTTAACTATAAATCTATCCCAAAATGCCAGTACTGCTGGGAGTAAAGTTAAAATCAAAATTGTAGAACATAAAGTTCCTTCTGATATTGTTTTACATATTTTTGCCGCTATTGCTGATGCAAAATTTGCAATAATTAATGTTACTATAATAAGTATTGAACTTGAAGTTAATATTGTGTGAATTGACTTATTGTATGAATCTATTATTGATTCTTTTATTCCTTCTGTTTTTCTATGTTCCAAATAATATGATGTATATAAAATAGCATAATCTATTGTTGCACCCATTAGAATACTTTGAACAATTAATATTGAAATAAAGTAAACATCTTCACCTAAAAATGATAATATTCCCATAGTTAAGTAAACAGCACACTGAATTGTTAAAACTAGTATTATTGGTACAATTATTGACTTAAAAGTAATTACAACTACAACAAATATAAATATCATTGTTATAATAGTCATAAAATTTAGCTCATTATTAAAAGTTTTACTCATTTCATAAGCCATTGGAGAATTTCCTATTACATAAAAATCATTTAAATTCTTACCTAATAAATCTTTTACTTTTTGAACAAATGCAAAAGTTTCATCTGATTCTTGAGCAAATTTTGTATTTAATACAACTCTTGAATAATTATCTCCTATAAGCATTTCTTTAGCATCTGCTACAGTTGTTTTTGCATCTGTAATATCTTTTCTCATATCATCATCAATAAAATCTGTAAAACGCTCATCTTTCAAAATATCATCATTTAAATAATTAACGAATTCTTCTATTGTGAGTTCCCATGAATTATTATATTCTTTACTACTGCCATAGTAAGTATAAAGAATTTCCACTGTATTTTTTTCTACCTTATCTGATAAATTACTAAGAATTCCAAAAATCTCATTTGAAGTATATTTAGTTCCAATTATGCTATTTTTCATAATACCATTAACTGTATTCAAATTTGCTATTTGTTCACTATCAAAATTACTTGAATACTCTGGATTTGTAACTACATCTTTTAGTAAAAAATTAATAAATTCATTTAATGATATAGTAAAATTTGAATTTACATATTTTGAGCTATATAAACCATAAAGTAACTTTAAATCATCTTTATTTATGTTTAATAATGAGGATAATTCTTCACAATTATATTTTTTATCAATTACAATTCCATCTATTGCTGTTTTTAATAAATTTAAATCTGAAATAGTGTCATTTGAAATTCTTCCTGCTAAAGAAGCATCGTCTTTGTGTGCAAGTACAAAATTTACAAATTCTTGTGGCGTTAAACTCATATTATTTTGAAGTGAAACATATAAAGTATATATGCTTTTTGCTTTTTCACTATCAATTCCAATAACTTGTGAAATTTCTTGATAAGTGAATGTAGTATCATTCATGGTGCTTTCCATAATAGTAGATAGCAACTTTAATTTATTAATTGTATTTTCATCAATATTTGATTGTATACTTTCCAATGTACTATTGTCTAATATTAATTTTACAAATTCCTGAGGTGTTGATGTCCAACTATTTGTGTTTCCTGTTCCATAATCTATTAAAACATATAATTGATTAATTTGTTCTAAGCTAATAGCTTGTGAACCAGCAATCTCTTGAAATAAATTTGTCATTTCTTGAGATGTAAATTTTTTATCGCTCATTATTGTTTTTAAAAATTGTAACTTTTTCAGAGCATCGCCCATGCCTTCCGGGTTAAACATACCAGAATCAGAGCCACCTGGGGTTTCAGTTGGAATGCTTAATACAAAATCTACAAACTCTTTAGGAGACATTTTATAGTCTTCTCCTTTATTTTCTTTGATAAAAGAGAATAAACTATTTAATGTATCTTGATTAATACTAGCAAAAATTTGGCCTAAACCATTTTCATCTAAAGGCATTTGAATATCTTTATTTTCAATAATTGGTAATATAGTTTTTGATAATCCTTGTAATGTTGCAAGTTGAGTGCTATCCATATAATATGCTCCATATGTCATTGCATTATCAATGAATTCTTTTATATCATATTTACTATTTGCAGTTTGTTTAGTATATTTTAATAGCAAAATTTGAGTTATTTTAGAATCCTCTATTCCAAATAAAGCAGATAATTCTTTGCTATTCATTTTCTTAGTAATAACATTTTTATCACTAAAAGTTGAAAGTAATTTTATATTTTGAACTGTTGCTTCATCAAAACTGCTTGCATAATTACTATCATTTAAAACGGTGTTTAATACAAAATTTGAAAATTCAGAAATACTTAATTTTATATCTATATCATTTACTAAAATATAATACTTATATAGTTCATTCATCGTATTTTCATCAATTCCAAATAGTCCTGCCATTTGGCTACTTGACATTTTGCTTTGAACTGTTTGTTTATTAGTAAATTTTGATAAAGTATTTAATTTATTTCTACTTTCATTATCAATTTTCTTAGAATATTCTTCATTAGTTAAAACATCTTTATTCATAAAATCTACAAATTCATCTAATTTAAGTTGAACATTATTATTCTTAGAAAGATAATAAATAAAAATATCTTTTACTTTGTTTTCATCAATTTCCAATATATTTGCAATTTCTGATGAAGTTCTTTTTCTGTTTATAGAGCTTTCGGTAACAAAATTTTTAAGTCTTGTTATATCTTTTTTAGTTTCATCATCAATTTTCTCATTTGTTTTTTCATTCTTATATGCCTCTTCTTCAATAAAGTTTATAAAATCACTAAATGTCATTGCATTGTTCTCATTTTTATTGTAATAATCATAATATAAAATTTTTAGTAAATAATCTTCAATATTAACATCTGATCCTAAATCTTTAAGCTTATCATTTAATTTATCATAAGTTAGTTTTTCATTAATTGTATTTCCATAACCTAAAACTTCTTTTACTTTTCCCTCATTTTCAAATTCTTTTAAATATTTAGAAATTTTTTCTTCATCTTCATTTTTATATATAATTGCAATTTGATTATTTTCGCTAAATATTTTCGATATTTCATCTTCTTTTGAATCTGTGTAGTCAATTCCCAAGTTTCCTTTTAATATGAAGCTTGTAACAAAAATTATTAAAAACAATGGAAATGCAATAAATCGAACCTTGTAACTGTATTTGCCTAACCAGCTTAATTTTATATTAGGACTTTTCTTTTTTGTTTTTGTAATCCATTTATCAAATATTAATATTAAAGCTGGAAGAACAAAGAAAATACAAATTAAACTAAATAGCACTCCTTTTGCCAAAACAAATCCCAAATCTTTTCCTATTTTAAAGCTCATAAATACTAATGCTAATAATCCAACTATCGTTGTAACAGAACTACTTGATATTGCTTGAAAAGCTTTATATAGTGCATTTTTCATAGCCTTGACATTATCTTTTTCTGTTTCTTTTTCTTGATCATATCTATTCATTAGCATAATTGAATAGTCCATTGATAAAGCCATTTGCAATATAGCTGTTATTGAATCTGTTATATGCGATACATTTTCAAATATTATATTTGTTCCTTTATTCAAAATAACTGCCATCAAAATTGATGTTAAAAACAAAAATGGCTCTACATAAGACTCACACATTACAATTAAAATTATTAAAGCACATCCAACAGCTAATGCTATAATCCAAAATGGTAATACTGTTTTATTATTTTCAGATACATCCCCACTTGTATAAATATTATAATTACTATATTTTTCTGTTATTTGATTATATACGTCTGATGCAGTTTGAGAATCTGCTTTTTCATCTACTGTTATAACATATAAAGTGTAATTATCTTTATTGTACTCTTCAGTATTTTCATAATCTATTTCTTTAACGCCTGTTAAATTTTCTAAATAATTTTTAACATCTTCCTTTTCATCATCTTGCAAATTTTCAAACATTAAATTTAAAGTACTAGTCTCTGTTCCTGAAAATTCATCTTCCATAATATTCATTCCAATTCTTGTTTCAGAATCGTCTGGCATATATTTGGCTATATCATGATTGATTTTTACTTTATTAGATAATATAGCACAAATTACTGTAAGAATTATGAATAATGTTAATATAAAATATCTTTTACTTATTATGAAATCAGTAATTTTTCTCAAAGTAAATCCTTCCTTTCTTTTAAATCCGCTGTATATTATATTCTCATTATTTTCATTTAGGAAGTATAAAATATAAAAAAGTGTCTAAATTTAGACAGTTTTTTATATTTTGTATTTATTTCTTGAAAATAGTGTGCTATAATTTTGATATATTTTTAAAAAAGGAAATGATTTATTTATGAAAGTAAAATGTCTAAATTCTTCTTCTGTTAAAACTAGAAATCGCATAAAAAAAGCTTTCGCAGAATTAATTAATGAAAAGAAACAGTTAAATAAAGTAACTGTTACAGAATTAGTAAAAAAAGCAGATATAACAAGAAGTACTTTTTACACACATTATGATGATATTTATGAAGTTGCAAATGATTATCAATTACAAACTATTGAACTTTTATGCAATGATGACTTGAAATTATATTCAAAAAATGATATAGAAAATTATTTTGAAAATATTATATGTTGCTTAAAAGATAATGAAAAAACATATAAATTACTCTTATCTGCTGATGAATCACTTTTATTTTTACAGAAATTAACAAGAATTGCTTGCAATAAAATTTATGATGCTTTAAAAAATACTTGCACAGATAAATATCTTAAACTTGATGTTTCTTTTCTTTTAAATGGAATATCTGGTGAAATTTTAAAATACTTTAGAAATGAAAGTGATTACTCATTAGATGAAATACTTTTTAATATGAAAAAATGGTTTGAGGAACTTTTTAATTAGTATCAAAATATATTAAACAAGCTCTTAAGATGTTTATATATAATTTTATGATGTGACGCGTAAGCGACCAACCGAAGCGTAAGCGAAGGGCGATTGGAGCAATCTTCCTTTTGTCTTATTTAAAAAGAAGATTGCGACACCAAGTCACTAATAAAATTATATATAAACATCCTAAGAGCTTAATTTATATTTAAGAATATATTACATAAGAGGTGCAACTAATCTTAACAAAGATTGCCAAACAGATTTAAAGAAATTAGGTGATGCTTCTTTTTTAGTTACTTCATGACTTTTTTTCATAGTATCTACTAAATCTTTCTTTATATCTTTAATTACATCCATATTTTCTAAATAACATCCACATTCAAAATGTAAATACAAACTTCTATAATCCATATTTATTGTTCCAACTGTTGCAATATTATCATCTGATACAAATACTTTGCTGTGAACAAAACCTGGAGTATATTTATAAACTTTGACTCCTGATTTTACTAGAGGTTCTACATAAGATTCAGATAATGTATAAACTACTTTTTTATCTGGTATTCCTGGAATTACAATTCTAACATCAACACCTCTTTTTACGGCTAAACTTAAAGCATTTACCATATCTGTATCTATAATTAAATATGGCGTAAAAATATAAACATAGTTATTTGCTTGATTTATAATATTTAAATAAACATCTTCTCCTGTTACTTCTTCATCTAATGGTGTTTCTCCATAAGGAACAACAAATCCAGAATTTATATTATTGTTAAATTTATATTTATATTTGTTAAAGTCTTTGTCTTCCTTCCTAAATGCATTCCACATAGTTAAAAACATTACTGTATAACTCCAAACAGCATCTCCAGAAATTCTTATTGCATTATCTTTCCAATGTCCATATTTTTTATTTTCGTTTATATATTCATCTGCAATATTTATTCCTCCAGAAAAAGCAACTTTTCCATCTATGACTAATATTTTTCTATGATCACGGTTATTTAAGAAAACACCTGCAATAGGATTTAATTTATTAAAAACAACACACTTAATTCCCTTTTTTTCCAATTCTTTTGGATAAGAGTTAGAAAGTGTAGAAATACATCCCATATCATCATACATAACTCTTACATCAACACCTTTTGATGCTTTTTCTTCTAATATTTTTAAAATTGAATTCCACATTTTTCCATGTGCTACAATAAAATATTCAAAAAATATAAATTTTTCTGCTTTTTTTAACTCTTCTAACATAACAGTAAAGGCTTTTTCACCAATAGGATAATATGTAACTTCATTATTTTTAGTAGCTGGATATCCTGTAAAATCGCTTAAATATCTGATTTTGCCATTATCTTTATACTCTGCTTTTAGTTTCTTATCTTGAACTAAATATTTTTGATTTTCAATTTCACTCTTTTTGATATTTTTTAAAGTTTTGCTTCCTCTTTTATTTCTTTGAAAAATTATATAAAGTAGCGCACCAACAATAGGAAATAAAACTAAAATAATTATTAAAGGAAGTGTATAAGAATAGTTTTTACTTTTTCTTATAAAACCTAAAGTAAGAAGTATGCTTATAATTCCAAAAAGAACATCTATTACAACAATGTGTTCTATAAAAAATAAATATATAAATAATGTTGACAATATTTGTAAAAGTAATCCTACAACTACTATCAATCCTCTTTTTAAGGCCATTTTCATATTTTTCAATCCCCTTACTATAAATTTTAATGAAACTATAATATCATAAAAATGCGTATATTTCAAATTTTTAAGCATTTTTTTATGTCTTGCTCATATTAGCATTTTATTTTTCATATTTTATTCATATTGCATTCACTTTGTATTTTTTTATATTAAATCGCACTTAATCTCTCTTTTTTATATTATTCGCTTCTGTTTCACATAATCGGGTATAATTGTCATTTTAAGAGTGACGCGTAAGCGATCAACCGAAGCATAAGCGAAGGGCGATTGGAGCAATCTTCCTTTTGTTTTATTAAAAAAAGGAGATTGCGACACCAAGTCACGATAAAAATGATAATTATACTCGATTATGAAAACAAATATATTAAAAATCAATAAGCATATATAAAAAAATATGAGATTAAATTTAAATATAATCTCATATTTTTCGCATATTGATTAATTTTCTTTAGTTCATTAATACTACTTCATTTGTTTTTAAACTGTTTTGTACATCTATTACTCTTTGGTTTGAAGATCCTTTCCATTTTAATGTTGGATCATGAAGATCATCTACATATCTACCGTCAACAAGTACGTCTACATATTTCATAACTTCTTTATCTTTTAAATCTTCATCAAATTTAAATCCAGACCAAACCCATAAGTTTTTATTTGGATATTTTTCTTTAAATTCTTTTGCAAGTTTTGTAGTTGCTTCAATATTCTTTGGATGCATTGGCTCTCCACCCAAGATAGATAAACCTTTTATATGATTTTCACCACATAATTTCATTACTTCATCTATAGATTCTTGTGTGAAATCTTTTCCATCTTCAAAGTTCCATGTTTCTGGATTGAAACAATTTTTACAATGAAATTCACATCCTTGCATAAATACTGAAACTCTGATTCCAGGACCATTTGAAATATCCATTTTTCTTATTACATTATATTTCATCTTACCTTTGCCACCTTATTATCAATATGTAATACTCTCTCTTTTATTTCTTGAGTTCTTCCTTTGTTCCAGAAATTTGTTCCTATATAACCACATGTTCTTCTTGCTACATTTAATGTATTGTGATCTCTGTTACCACAGTTTGGACAATACCATTCCAAATTTTCGTCTATTAAAATTTCTCCTGTGTATCCACATTTTTGGCAATAATCTGATTTTGTATTTAATTCTGCATACATTATGTTGTCATAAATGAATTTTACAACATCTAAGATTACATCTAAGTTATTTTGTAGATTTGGTGTTTCTATATAAGAAATTGCACCACCAGGACTTAATCTTTGGAATTCGCTTTCTAATTTAAGTTTTGTGAAAGCATCAATTTCTTCAAATACTGGAACATGATATGAATTAGTAATGTAGTTTTTATCTGTTATTCCTTCTACTGTTCCAAAACGTTCTTTTAAGCATTTAGCAAATTTATATGTTGTTGATTCTATTGGAGTTCCATATACTGAATAATCAATGTCTTCTTCTTTTTTCCATTGTTTACATGCATCATTTAATTTTTGCATGATTTTTAATCCTAATTCTTTTCCTTCACCATTATCTGTATGAGAATGACCTGTCATGTATTTTACACATTCATATAATCCTGCATATCCTAAAGAAATTGTAGAATATCCATGATGTAGTAATTCGTGAATGCTTTCTCCTGGTTTTAGTCTTGCTAAAGCTCCATCTTGCCATAATATTGGTGCTACATCACTTGTAGCTGTGCTTAATCTCTTATGTCTTATTTGTAATGCTTTATGACATAATTCTAATCTTTCATCAAGTATTTTCCAGAATTTATCCATATCTTTTTCTGAAGAAAGAGCAACATCTGGTAAGTTTATTGTAACAACACCTTGGTTAAATCTACCATAATATTTTCCTTTTCCTTCTTCATAGTTTTTAGCATTAGCAATATTTCCTATAGACATTGTTCTATCTGGTGTTAAGAAGCTTCTGCATCCCATACAAGGATAACATTCGCCTTCTCCTTTTTCATTTTTCTTTAATTCTAACATTACTTTTTCAGAAATATAATCTGGAACTAATCTTTTTGCTGTACATTCTGCTGCAAGTTTTGTTAAATAATAATATTCTCCATCTTCATTAACTGTGTCTTCTTCAAGAACATATAATAATTTTGGGAATGCTGGTGTAATATATACACCTTTTCTATTTTTGAATCCAAGAATTCTTTGTTTTAAAAATTCTTCTATTATCATTGCAAGTTCTTTTTTGTATTCTTTTGTTTCATTTAAATACATAAATACACTTAAGAATGGTGCTTGTCCATTTGTGTTTGTCATTGAATTTACTTGATAGTTGAATGTTTGTACACCATCTGATACTTCTTTTTTAGTATCTTCCCAAGCAAATTTTTCGCAATCTTCTTTTTTAAGTTTTCTTGCTTCGTATTTTTTATAATATCTTTCGTAACTGCTTCTAACGAAAGGTGCTAGATGTGTTAAAGAAACTGTTGCTCCTCCATAGCTAGATGAAGTAACTGCTAAAATAATTTGTGTTGCTATTGTTGCTGCTGTTATAAATCTGTGTGGTTTTTCAATCATAACTCCATTTATAACAGTTCCATTTTGTAACATGTCATCTAAATTTATAAGTTCACAATTGTGTAGTGCATTTTGTGCAAAATAGTCTGCATCATGAAAATGAATTATTCCTTCATCATGTGCTTTTACTATTTCGCTTGGAAGTAAAAATCTTCTTGTAATATCTGTGCTTGTTATTCCTGCTAAATAATCTCTTTGTGTTGTAACAACTTGTGCATTTTTATTAGAATTTTCGCTATTCCAATATTCGTTTTCACCTTCAATTAATTCTTTAATTGTTTGGTCTGTAGTGTTTGCTTTTCTAACCAATTCTCTAGTATAACGATAAGTAATATACTTTTTAGCCAATTGATATTTATCAAATTCCATTAATTTTTCTTCTATAATGTCTTGAATATCTTCAACTAATATTCTTTTTTTATCCAAGTCTTCAATATAATGGATAATTTCTTTAATCTCTTGTTCGCTTGCTCTTTCTTTTGGTTTTACTTCTGCATTTGCTTTTTTAATAGCTATTTTGATTTTGCTTGGATCATAGTCAACAATATGTCCGTCTCTTTTAACAATTTTCATCTTTTCTCCCCTTCGTTTATAAATTTTTGTTTTTTAATTTAACCAAATTATAATCTTAATTTCAAAAAGTAAAAAGGTGCATTTGCAACTTTTATCAAATTGTGATATAATTGTAATGGTGATGAAATATGATTAATCCTTTTGACGGACTTTCTAACTCGCAAAGGGCTAAATTACTGCATAAGCTGGAAAGTCACATTTACAAATATAATAAAAATGAAGAGATACTTGCAACTTTAAAAGCAACTAATATTATTTGCATTTTAGTAGAAGGTCATGCCCAAATTTTGAACATAAATTATTTGGGAGAAGAAACTCTTGTTGAAGATCTTTTTGAGAATAGTGTTTTTGGAACAAATATATCTAGTATTGATAGTACAGAATGCGAAATTAGAGCTCTCGAACCTTGTAAGATAATAGTTATAGATTATAATAAACTAATCAATACAGATAATATTGAAACATCATATTATAATAAATTCATTTTCAATTTATTTGTAATAATAAATTCACGTTTTAAAGAAAATAATGATAGAATTCAAATTCTTACTAAAAAAAGCATTCGTGATAAATTATTAGCTTTTTTTGAAAATGAATATAGAAAAAATCGTTCTCAAAGAATTTTCTTATCTAGTAATTTAAAAAATTTAGCAGACTATCTTGCAGTAAATAGGTCTGCTATGTTTAGAGAACTAAAGAGTTTAAAAGAAGAAAACTTCATAAAAGTTGATGGCAAAAAAATTACTCTTTTATATGTTCCTAATATATAAACTAATTAAATAAAGAAAGAGTTATTGTTACATCTGAGTTTCCCAAAAGTTCTTTTAACTCTTCTTTAGATAAGCCTTCTACTTTGCCAAGTTTAGTAAAGTTCCAAGTATTTGTATCATAATATAGAGTTATTTGATTTCCTTGATATAGTATTAAATCTCCTGGCTCTGTGGTTATTTTTGTGTCGTTTGTTGGAAGAGAAAAATCCAAACTTCCAACTTTTTCAAAATCGCCATAGTCATGAGCTTTAATTACTATATCATTTTCTTTTAATTTTTCTACAAGAGCTTTAGAAGAAGAATTATCTTCTAAATTTACTGTAAGCTCTTTTCCATTTACTTCTAGTTTTATTTTATTTATCATTTCACTAGTTTCCTCTCCTATTTCGTTAGTGTTATCAATTGTATTTGTTGGAATTATTTCTGTTTCTATTTCGTTTTGTTCTTGAGGTTCTTCGTCATTTGTTAAATATGAATAGTATTCATTTACTTCTTTGCTTAATTTTTGACCATTAACAAGAGACTCGTTTAATTTTATTCTTATATCGGTTGGAAATATTTCTCTTAAAGACTTTCCATACTCAGAACCATCTCTTGGCATTTTATAGTCTACTATTTCATCATTTTCAAATATAAATTTATATGGTGTTGAACTATTATTATTTATTATTAATTTTCCATCTTGCACATAAAAACTTTCTACTAAAGCCCATACATACACATTTGTTTTATTTTGAGATTCTCTAATTCCAAGTTTGGCAATATCTGTAAAAACTTTAAAATCACTTACATTATAATTTGGTTTGCTTTCCTTTGTTTCTAAGTTATAGTGTGGATGTTCTTGACCTATTAGATATTCCTCAACCTTATCATATAAATAATCCTTATTATTAACCTCTTCCTCTTTTAAATTCATTTTTATAAATATAATCAATATAGAAAGAAATATAATTATTATAAAAATTTTCAAAACTCTTTTCATAAAATCTTCCTTTCATAATTTATTGTGAATGCATTATAATACAAAAGCAAGTGATTTTCAAGGTAATCACTTGCTTTTAATCATAATGTCCTTTGCATTGTATTATTTCAATTTGATTATTGTTTATTCTATAAACTAATCTATTAACTTCGTCTATTCTTCTACTCCAAAATCCACTTAAATTAGACTTTAATGGTTCAGGTTTTCCAATTCCAGTAAAATTATTTCGTTGTATATCGATTAATAATGCATTTATTCTTTTTAATATCTTTTTATCTTGTGTTTGCCAATAGCAATATTCTTCCCATGCCTTTGTTGTAAAAGATATATTATTTGTCATCAGCCATCGCCTCTAATTCATCCATAGTTTTTGTAATTACTTTTCCTTCTTTTAATTGTTTTATTGATTCATTGATAGCATTTATATTTGTTTCAGAATAAAATGGATCAATAGAAACTTCAAATGGTATTCTTTTTTCCCTTATTACTTTTTTAACAAACATATTAAATGCTGTTGACATTGTAATACCTAATTCATTACAAATTTCTTCAAGTTGCTTTTTTGTATTTTCATCTATTCTAAAATTTATTAATGTTTGTGCCATAAATATCACCTCTCTATAATTATTATAATACATTGTAAATATATTGTCAATATATTGTATTTATATTGCTAAATATTATACATTTTATTTTATGTATTATATTTTTATTTATTCACAAATTTATCATTGACACTTATACAAAAATTATCAAACTTTATTTGACATACTATATAAACGATGTTATAATAGTATTAGCTTAAGCGAAATTGTTTAGTGTAACCAGACAATAACGCACCAAGATATGTGAGGAGAACACATATCTTTTTTTATTTTAAAAAACAGGACAGGGAGAAACTGTCCTGAAACTATTTATATAGTTTTTTAATCTTCATTTTTTAATATTTATCAATTCCAGTACCGTTTTTTAAGTAAACTTTTATTTGTCTTATAATATGAGGGATATTATAGTTTCCAGCAAATTTTGAATTATCTAATAGATTATCATCTATAGTTACCCATTCTAATTTATTTTTTTCTTCTACCAATTTTACTTCATGTTTTAAAATTCCATAATAAACTTGTAAATTATTTTCATATTTAAAATAATTTAAGTCCATAAAATGGTCTAACTCTATGTCTTTATTTGATATTCCTGTTTCTTCAAATAGTTCTCTATATGCTCCTTCATCATTTGTTTCGCCTTCTTCTACTTGCCCACCAACGAAGTTATATAATCCTTTATATGGCTCTTTTGCTCTAATGCAAAAAAGTGCTTTATCTAAATCTTTATTAAATACTACTACTAAATTCAATTTTCTCATATTATATTTCTCCATTTTAAACAAATATTATTTTTTTAGTTGTAATCCATCTTTAAAAGCTTCTCCAACTCTTTCTGTAACTTTATAATATCCATGTGTATATGGATCAAATGCTATGGCATTTACTAAATTAATATCAACATTATCGCCATTCATTACTGATTCATCAGCATTTACATTTACTATTTTACCAACTACTCCACAACCATATTTATCATCTTGATATTCTATAAATTCACATTCCATGCAGATTGGAAATTCATTTATAATTGGTGCATCTACATTTTCAGATTTTGTAGCTGTTAATTTGCTATTTTCGAATTTATTTGGAGTATTATTTCCAGATGTTATTCCAAAATAATCTGCTTCTACAACATGCTTACTATCTGCAATGCTAACTGTGAATGCTTTTCTTTTTTTAATATTTTTTACTGTTTTATGTGTTTCTGTTAAGTTAAGTATTACATAATCTCTGTCTAGCATTGTACCCCAAGCAGCGTTCATAACGTCAACACTTCCATCTTCATTATAAGTTGATACCATTAAAACTGGCATTGGAAATATTGCCTCTGTTACTTTAATATTTTTTCTCATAATCTTTTCCTCCCATTTTTTAATATTTAAATTTTAGTTTTGCATAAATATTTGTTGCCCTTTAATTAAATCATAATTTATTAAATTATTACCATCTAAATTTTCTTTATACATATTAATTCCTGTAATTTGGCTATTTTCATAAGTTAAATAATAGTATATTCCTTTATCCATATTACAACATGAACTATATATTGTTATTTCATATTGTCCTTTTCCCATATGAACTAATCCTCTTTGTTGATATACAGATTCTAGTATATGGAAAAATTGACTAATGCTTTCTGATTCTGAAGATCCTGATTTTGAGTTCATTTTAGTAAAAGTTGCCTTTACAAATCTTGATGCAGAAGATAGGTCTCCTGGCAATCCCATTCCGCCCATTCCACGACTATAAGTTTCCAAATTTAAATCTTTTGAAAAATTATTTTCTGGTTGTTCTGTTGATAAACTCATATAATTATTTAAATTAAATAAATGAATATCAAAAGTTGGGTTATTTGTTAAAACACCAACAGGATTATCATATACTTTTAATCCGCTTTTTACACTTTCTACTGTTATTGATTTTTCCTTATCTGCAATTATCCAATGTAAAGGTGAAGCTGGTAATTCTTCACTAAAATTAATCTTAGCAATATTCATATTCTGTAACAAATTTTTTGCTTCTTCAATGTTTGAACATTGTGACAATATATAAGGAATAAATTCAAAAGGTGCAATATTATTTTTTCCTTCTTCTATTTCCTTATAGTCAGCATTTTCTGGAAAATTAAGTCCTGCCATTCCTAAACCTTTTTCATTTATTGCATCATAATAAAGTGGATAATCATTTGCAACATAAGCCATTCCAATAATTGCATAATGATTCTTGATTGCCCCTACTTTTCTAAAATTAAATTCATAATTTCTAGGAGTTATAGTAACAGTTTCTTTATATGAATATTCTAAATCTAAATTTCTCCCAAAATAATGATCGTTTGTACTATAAGTTACAGCAGTACACATAAACATTCCTCCTTTACTAATGTTTTTATTATTTCTAATATAAATTATAATCTTTTTTACATTTTATTTATATAATTACTTAAATCTATTGACATATATCTTGGTCCTCTAACTGCATTTATTCCAAATTCTTTTAATTTTTCTAATGATAATTTTCCCTTTTCATATCTTTTTATTAAATCTATTTTCATAACTTTTTGTATTCTCATATTTTTATCTTTATATTCATAAGGAATATTTACATCTACTACTTTAAATTTATACATAATTGATGAATAAGGACTTGCCACATATAAATAAACAATATCATTTACCTTGATATCTGTGCTTTGCTTCCACGTTATTGTACTACTTTTTTCTAGAGCCTTATCTATATCAAAATATGTAGGATTTGCAGGCACTATCCATTCATTTTTAGCATTATTTTTATTTGTTATTGTATATGAATAACTCTCTTTAATTAACTCTATTAGCTTTTCATCTGATACAGTATTGTTTAATATAACTGTAATCCAGCTTTTCTTGTTCATGTGATATGCGGGATAAAATCCATCTTGTTTCAATAAATCTTCTATTTCTTTTGAATCTAATTTTATATCAATTATTTCTATTTCTCCAGTAGAATTTTTATCTATTTTACTTTTGTCAATATTCATTATTATTGCATACCATTTTTTACTATCTTTATTTCTAAAAGTAGCATATCCTGGAAACTTTTCCCATTCAAACTGTGGCTCATCTCCACATATTTCTTTTATTGCATTTGCGATTCTATTTGATTGTTCATATATAAAAGATTCTTTAATGAAACAATTATTTTTAATATCATTTAATAAATCTTTAAATTCTGCTCTAACTTGTCCTACAAAAGAACCCACACTATCCTCTATACGAAAATTTGTATATTCATCTTCAATAGATAAATCGTAAACTTTTCCTTTAACTTTTCCTGCATCGTTTATCTCAACATCTATTCTAAAAGTATTATTCATAATATTTTTAGAATATTTATATGAAGAATTTTCTTTTTTAAATCCATATTTAATTATTTTTTCAAAATCAACTTTTGTTTTTTTGAATAATTCTTCTTCAATAGTCATTTGGTTATCTCCTGCGAATTTTACTTTTTATCTAACTGACACAATTTGTAGTTTTTCTAATTGTTCCACTCATATTCAGAAGTTAATCCATCTGGTATATCAGTAACACTTTTTTCTTTTAATAACATACAATCATTCATCATTCCAGAATCTAAATAGCTAATAAGCCATTCTTCTTCTAAATATCCTTTAACTGTATATATCTCATCTTGTTTATCTTCTCCAACATAACCCAAGTATTTTTCTCTTTCCTTTGGACTATATGCACAATATGGCACATACTCTTTGCCTTTATAAATTACATAGGAATACTTGTCATTTGAACCTTTTTCAAACGTTATTGGATTTGACTTATCAAATCTATTATTTAACTTAATCCAAGCAAATACACCAATTATTAAAACTAAAATTATAATACAAATTGCTATAATTACTTTTTTATTCATAATATACCTCCAATACAAATTTCTAACTCATAGAAATTGTAATTTGTATGACTTTCTTTACTTTATATTCCAAATTCTTTTGCATATTGAACAGTACCCTTTATTTCTAC
>CANQGE010000019.1 GCA_947601495.1 uncultured Clostridia bacterium
AAACAATATCATATGAGTCGTTCTCTTTCAATATTTTATTTTTTATCTATGTGTGACATATCTATTTTAAACCTATAGTTTTTTTATATTATAAAAATTTAATAATATTGTAATAATTAAATATAAACACGTCCTATTATCTGAAATTGATTACGAGAATTTATAGTAATATCCTTAAAATCTTTGTTATCAGCTCTTAAAATGAAAGTATCGTTTTTATATATCAATCTTCTAATAACATATTGATCATTTACTTTGAAAAGACCAATAGCACGATTATCTATAAGTCCATTTATTTCTATAAAAGCATATGAACCTTCTTTAATCATTGGAGCCATAGCTGAATCTGGTACTTTATAGGCAAAAGAAGCATTAGAGAAATCTGATGGACAATTAATATAATCATCAAAATTTGAGATTGCTGGAACTTTATTATAAGAAATGTGATCTATGTATCCGTATTCTATTTGCTCATCTGATAAGTTTTTGTCATAGGTATACATTAATTGTTGATAAGGTACATTTAAAGCATTACAAATTGATTTTAAAGCTTTGTGGCTAGGATTTCTTTCACCTTTTTCTATATGAGTTAAATGACCAATATTAATATCAGTTTGATTAGCAAGTTCCGTTTTTGTAATTCCTTTTTCTCTTCTTAATTTTGAAATTACATCTCCTATCATTTTATTAACCCCTTCCATAATTTTATATAATATAAATTTATTTAATGAATAAAATTAAATAAACTATTTATACACACATTATATATTTAAATTTTTTTATTGTCTAGTAGGAAAAATATTGATAAATAAAAAAACTTATGCTAAGATATAAAAGTAACATACCCGTAGAAAGGAATGATTTTTAAATGTCTGCTGCTAAAAAGAAAAAAAACAAGAAAAGTGCAAAGAAAAAGCAAAATGCAAAAATGCAAAAAAAGAAGTTAGAAGCTAATGTAGAAGAAAAAGTAAAAGAAGAATCTAATGAAAAAGTTAAGGAAGATAATGAGTCCGTAAAAGATTCAAAAGAAAATAATAAAAATAAAAAAGCTTCTAAAAAACAAAAAGATAGTGCTCAAGAAAAAGAAAGCACAGCAAAAGAGGAAAAAAACAATAAAACTTCTAAAAAGAAAAAAGATGAAGTTCAAGAAGATGAAAATACTTTAAAAGAAGAGCCAAAAAGTAAGAAAAAATCTAAAAAGAACAAAGAAAAAGCTGAGAAAGAAGTTAAGGAAAAAGATCAAGAAAAGCAAGATGAAGAAAATGCTATTCAAGAAGAAAATAAAGTAGAAGCTGGAACAGAAGAAAAAAATAGTGATAAACCAGAATATGTAAAGAAAATGATAATGAAGAAAAAAATAAAAACCTACATATTCATTATTTCCGCTATTTTAGTAGTATTAATAATTGCTTTTTCTACATTGTTTGCACTATTTAATATGAATAATGAAAATATAATAAATGGAGTTTCTTTAAAAGGAATAGATATTTCAAATTTAAGCGAAGAAGATGCAAAAAATAAAGTAAATGAAGCAATAAATAAAGAATTAGTTCCAGAAATTATATTAAAATATGGCGAATATGAAAAATCAATGAATGCTGAGCAGATAGAATATAAATATAAAGTAGAAGAGGCTGTTAAGAACGCTTATGAAATTGGTAGAAGTGGAAATATATTAAAGAATAACTATGCTTTAATATTTAGTAATTTATTTGGAAAAAAAGCACCTATAGATTATACATATAATGAAGAATTATTAAATCAATTCATAGATACTGCATCAGTTGAAATACCAGGAGTAGTCATTGAACCATCTTACTATATAGAAGATTCAAAATTAATAATAAGTAAGGGAACAGATGGCGTAAAAGTAAAAAAAGATGAACTAAAGGAAAAAATTTTAGACGGTCTTTTTGAAAGAAAATATGAAGAAATAACAGATGAATATAAGCAAGAAATTGAAATCCCTGTTGAAAATGCTAAAGCAAGTGAAATTGATTTAGATAAAATCTATTCAGAAATTCACACAGAGCCAAGAGATGCATATTTTGAAGCAAATCCATATAAAATTTATCCAGATGTTGATGGCGTTGATTTAGCAATGTCTTTGGAAGAAGCTAAAAATATATTAAACTCAGAAGAAAAACAAGAATATAGTTTAGATTTAAATATAACAAAAGCATCAAAAACAATAAATGATTTAGGCACAGAAGCATTTCCTTATTTAGTATCTTCATTTAGTACTAGATATGATGCAAGTAATACAAATAGAAGCACAAACTTAGCAATTGCAGCAAATAAAATAAATGGAAAAGTGCTTATGCCAGGAGAAGAATTTTCTTATAACCAAGTTGTAGGAAAAAGAACTGTAGAAGAAGGATATAGGGATGCAGCAATTTATCAAGATGGAAAAGTAGTAGACGGATTAGCAGGTGGAATATGTCAAATATCTTCAACTCTATATAATGCTGTTTTACTAGCAAATTTAGAAGTAACAGAAAGAACAAATCACTCATATACAACTTCTTATGTAGCAGCAGGAAGAGATGCTACGGTAGTTTGGGGAACAAAAGATTTTAAATTTAAAAATTCAAGATCATATCCAATAAAAATAGAAGCAAGTGTAAGAAATGGTATAGCAGAATTCAAAATACACGGAGTTCAAGAAGAAAAAGAATATGAAATAAGAATATTACCTGTTACAACAGGTTCAATACCTTATTCAACTTCTTATATTCAAGATCCTACATTAGCTCCAGGACAACAAATAGTTTCTCAAGCAGGGCATGCCGGATATAGAGTAACAACATATAAAGAAGTAAGATATAATGGAGAAGTTATTTCAAAAGATGTTATAACAAACGACACATATAAACCAATGCAAACAGTAATTAGAGTGGGACCTGGTGTACCCGCTCAGTAATAGTGTACTTACTAAGTAAAGAAAAAAGAACAAAAAAAGATTCTAGAAAATTTCTAGAATCTTTTTTATGTATTTTCTTATTCAATTGTATTTTCTGTTATTGTTTCTGCACTTCCTGATTGGTTTATTGAAGAACTTGTTGGAATTACATCATTTAAGTCTTCATAAAAACTAATCATAGAGAAAGTAATGTAACATGATAATACAAGAAATGATACCAATGCAATAATAAGAGGAATAATTTTGCTTAAAACATTAGCTAAAGTAGCAGATAACATAAAGGCAAAGGCATAGAAAATTAGGTAAATTAATAAAATCCATCCAATAAAAGAAAGAATTAAAAGAAAATATTTCATTCTGTTTCCTTTCATCATTTCAGCGCTTTTTTCTACAATTTCTTTTCCGGTTAGTTCTGGATTATCACAAAGTATAAGATTTCCTAGTACATAATATAATGATTTTACTATAGCAAAAATATATGCTGCTATAAATAAGATAAGAGCTATTGGTGGCAAAATTGAGAATAATACGCTACCAGATGTTATCACACTTGCTACCCTAGATACAGCGAGGAATAAATCGGTTAATACTACTAAAATTATTGGTAAAGCTAATTTTAAAAGAGTTCGTCCAAAAACTTTCCAAGCATTATATATATTGCTAAATCCTGTTGAAACGAAACTAAAATATCCGACACTTTCTCCACGGTAAAGTTTAACCATAGATACTAAAAATCCAAAAGTTAGTGGTAGACAAATAATTATTAATAAAATTTGTAACCCAAATGTAATAACTGAGTTTTTTCCAAAAATTCCATCTAAAAAACCTGATACAAATCCTATAAGAAAAATAAAAAGTGAATAAGCAATATACATACAAATAGCACTACCCCAACGTCCCTTTAATTTTTCTCTTGCATCTTTTTTTAATTCAGATATTGTCATATTTTTTCCTCCCCAAAAAATTATATATATTTATTATATGTTTCTTTAAATAAAAAAACAATTACAGTACTATAACAAAATTATTACGAATAAAAAAAGAAAAAATTGGAAATATATATGGTTGAAAGGAATAAAAATATGTATTATGAAACCAAGAAGGAAAGAAGAACCGATAAACTTATTTTAGTAATGTTTATGGGAACGGTAATTTTGCTTTTAAGTATTTTGATAATAAAGTTAAATGAAACGAGCAATCAAAGTTTTAACAATTATGATGTAAATAAGTTATCCACTGATTTTGAAGAAAATGTGGAAAAAGAGCAAGAAATATCAATAAACAACATAACAAAAAGTATAGTTGGAGTTTCAAAGTTAGAACAAAATGGAAATTCAATTTTTTTGGAAAATTCTCAAGAAAAATTAGGACTTGGAAGTGGTGTAATACTAAGTGATAATGGATATATTTTAACAAATCAACATGTTGCGGGAAACAAATACAGTAATTGCTTTATAACAACAGAAGATGGAAAAACATTTAACGGAAATGTGGTATGGGCGGATAATAATATTGATTTAGCTATAATAAAAATATTAGCTAATAATTTAGATTATATAAAACTTGGAGATTCAGACCAAATTTCTTTAGCAGATGAAGTATATGCTATCGGAAATCCAATAGGAATAGAGTTTCAAAGAACAGTTACTAAAGGAATTATAAGTGGAATTAATAGAACAATTAAAGTAGATGATGAAAACTATATGGAAGATTTAATTCAAACTGATGCAACAATAAATGAAGGAAATAGCGGAGGAGCACTTATAAATAAAAACGGCGAGCTTATAGGAATTAACACAGTTAAAATAAGTGATGCAGAAGGAATTGGCTTTGCTGTTCCAATAAATATAATAAAACCAATTTTAGAAAAACTAGTGGAAAATGGAAAATTTGAAGAGGCATATTTAGGGATTTATGGATATGATAAAGAAGTGATACCTTATTTAGAATCAAATTTAAATATAGATAGCGGAGTGTATATATCAACTATTTTAAAAGATGGTGCTTTATTTAATAAAGGAATATTAATTGGAGATATAATTACAAAGATAGACGGAAATAAAGTAAATAAAATGAACGATTTAAAAAAATATATTTATACTAAAAATCCAAAAGAAAAAGTAAAATTAACAATAAGAAGAAAAGACAAGGAATTTGAAACAGAAATAATTTTAGGGTATAAGTCATAATAAAAATATAGAAAACCTTTAATAACTTAAAGTAAATTTAAGCTCAAAAGTTAAGATAAAAAAAGAAAGTTAAAATTTGATTATTCAAAATTTTAACTTTCTTTTTTAACTATTCTTTTTCTTCTTCAACCATACTCCAAAGCATTCCATCTTTTAGGGAATTACTATTTCCACCTAGGATGTCTACTAATTTATAGGCAAATAATAAAGTTGTTGCAGGACCACGGCTTGTTATTAAATTTCCATCAACTACAACTAGTTCATCAACATAGTTTGAATCTTCTAAAAGTTTTTCAAAATCTTCTCCTGGATAAGAAGTTATGTATCTATCTTTTTCAATTCCAGCAGAAGTTAATACCATTGCTGGAGAAGCACATATAGCTGCGATATATTTATTATCCATTTTATCGAATTTTCTTATTGTTTCTAGAACTTTACTATTTTCTGATAAGTATTTTGCTCCAGGAAGCCCTCCAGGGCAAACAATCATATCATAATTATCAATATCGTCTGTTAATAATTTATCTGCTTTAACTGGAATTTTATGAGCTCCAACAACCATTTCTTCCGCAATACTTACGGTATCACAATAAATATTTGCTCTTCTTAAAACATCAACAACAGTTAAAGCTTCTATTTCTTCGAATCCATTTGCAAGTAAAACTGCTACTTTTTTCATAAGATACCTCCTTAATAATTAATTACAAAAACATTATAACACTTTTGTGAGATTTTGAATATAAAATTATTCGACAAAATATATTGTTTTTCTATTTAAATTGTTATATAAAAAATATATAAACTATTCTTTTTAAGGAGGTTTTTTATGTTAAAAGAATTTAAAGAATTTGCTACAAGATGCCCACATTGTACATTAGAATTGGAAAAAGTAAAAGAAGACGTAAAATAATTCTTATAGAGGAAATAGATATGGAAAATAAAATTGAAGAATTTAAAGAAATGATTAAAGAAAGCAACAACATTGTTTTCTTCGGCGGAGCAGGAGTTTCAACGGAAAGTGGTATACCAGACTTTAGAAGTAAAGATGGCCTATATAATCAAAAATATGATTATCCACCAGAAGAAATATTAAGTCATACATTTTTTATAAATAAAACAGAAGAATTTTATAAATTTTATAGAGATAAAATGAATTCATTAAAATATGAACCAAATATTACTCATATAAAATTAGCTGAACTTGAGAAAAAAGGAAAGCTAAAAGCCGTAATAACTCAAAACATTGATGGACTTCATCAAAAAGCTGGTTCTAAAAATGTTTTAGAATTACACCGGAAGTGTACTTAGAAATTATTGCATGAATTGTAAGAAATTTTATGATGCAAATTATGTTTTTGAGAGCAAAGGAATACCAAAATGCTCTTGCGGAGGCGCAATAAAACCAGATGTTGTATTATATGAAGAAGGCTTAGATAATAATACTGTAGAAAATTCTATAAAAGCAATATTAAATGCTGATGTGTTAATTGTTGCGGGAACATCACTTACAGTATATCCAGCAAGTGGCTTAATTAATTATTACAGAGGAAATAAACTAGTTTTAATTAATAGAGATGCAACACCTTTTGATTATAGAGCAAATTTAGTTATAAATGAAAGCTTAGGAAGAGTGTTTGAAAATTTAGAAATATAGAGTATAGGGGAGATTTATTTTTATGAAAGTAATTAATCGAAAATACAAATTAATTTGTTTTGTTGAAGCATTTTTTTCTGCTTTAGCTTTCTCAACTGCAAATAGAATAATAACTAATGAAGAGGCACTAACCACTGCTTATAGCAATAATCCTATTAGTATAAATTTAGCTAAGCTATCAATAAATTATATAGATGGATATGGTGTAAACATTAGCATTATTTTTTTATTAACATTTTTCTTTTTTTATCAAGTGTTCAAACAATGTGAAAACTTAGGGGATAAAAGACTACAAATAATAAGTACAATATCAGCATTACTATTTTCAACATTCATGACAATAGGAAATATGTTTTTATATAATGTTGATGTTTTCATAAATAAATTTCAAGTTTTTATTACTTTAATAAACTTTATAGGTTATTTTTTCTTGTTTAAAAATATATTTATTTTCTTAACTTCTTTATTTAAGTCAGAACAAGTTAATGGTGAGGAAAATAACAAGAAAAATAGGTTTGGTTTTATAAAAAAATTGTATAACAAATGTCCAATATTATTTTTAGCAATTTTAATTTTAATCTGCTGGTTGCCATACATTATTGTTTTTTATCCAGGTACAATGAATGCAGATTCAATGATTCAAGTATCAGAATTTTTTGGTTCAATAGGTTGGAACACACATCATCCAGTTTTTTTAAGTATAGTTTATGGAAGCCTTATGAAATTAGGAATACTATTAATTAATGATAATTTTGGATTGTTCTTAAATAATATATTACAAGTATTAGTAGCAGCATTTTTATTAAGTTACGGTATAAACTATATTTATAAATTAACAAAAAGCAAAAAAGCATTTTTAATTTTTGTATTTTTTGCATTTTTCCCAACATGGCCAATACATTTTTATACAGAAGTAAAAGACGTTTGGTTCGCTCTTTCTTTTTTACTTTTTATGATTATGAGTTTAAAATTCTATAATTCTAAAGGAAAATTTACAAAGAAAGAGTGGATTATATATTTTATTTCTATGATTTTAGTATACTTATGCAGAAAAAATGGAGCATTTACAATAATACTTACATTTCCGTTCTTAGTAATTTTAGCGGATAAAAAAGAGAAACTTAAAATATTTATCTGCTCTGTTATATCTATAATTTTTTGTGTGATTTCTATAAAAACATGTATGCAAGCATTCGATATAAAAGATGGAGATATTAAAGAGGCTTTATCTATACCATTGCATCAAACTGCATATTACTATAGCAAATATGAATTAACAGAAGAGGAAGAAGAAGTTATAAGTAAAGTTATAAGATTAAAAGATTTAAAATCAGCATTTACTTCGGAAAGTGTGGATTTAGTAAAGGCATGTTCTGAAAATGTTAAAACTACAGATGAAGAGCTAAAAGACTATTTAATAGTATGGTTTAAAATGTTTTTCAAGCATCCGCTTATATATGTTAGAGCAACTTTAAATTCAACTTATGGATATGTTTATCCAAATAGGGTTGAATATAAAGATGGTATTGCACAATATACCATTGATGCATCTGGTGCATTTCAGTATACAAATGCGGCTAATTTGAATCTTCATTTTTATGATAGCACAGAAATTGCAAGAAATATTTTACAGAGGTTTGCATATATGTTAAGAAATATGCCATTTATAGGTTTACTATTTAGTTGCGGATTGTATAATTGGATATTAATAGGGCTTACTTTGATAATGATATACTTTAAAAAAATACGTGAAATAATTCTTTTAATCCCACTATATACGATTTTATTTGTTTGCATCGCATCACCTGTAAATAGTTATGTTAGATATATGTTACCTATAATGCTAAGTTTACCATTTGTATTAGGATTTCTAATAAATGAAATTAGAAAAGTAACTATAAATAAGAAAGAAAAAATAAAAGAATAAGTATGGTAAGTTTGAAACAGGTAAGAAACTATTGTTTTAGTTGTTTTTTATCAAAAGAAATGATATAATTTTACTGCTATTTTTTTATGGAGGCATATTACAAATGCAAATAGATTTGCCACAATTTGCTGAAGCATTTGATTCTTCTCAAATATATAGACAAATTAAAATAAGAGAACCCAAATTTCTTAAAGATTACTATTTAAGAAATTTTTTGCCATACATTGAAAACATCATTAGAAACAATCCAGGAATCACATATGAAGAACTAAATCAAAAGCTAAAGCTTGATGTAACAGAGCTTAATGAAGCAATATTTGAGGCAAGCAATACATATCATAATTATTTGCAACTACTTGTTATAAAGTATTTTGAGGAAAATCCTGACAAAATAGAACATTATGTGGAATTATCAAAAGATCCAAAATATGATAGCTTTGAAAAAGTACATAAATCAGAATATGAAGGAACATTCGAAGGGGATATATTAAATTATCTACATACAGTTGTTCCAACATATGAAGAAGAATTAGCAGAATGTATAAAGAGTCTTCCAAAAGGATATTATGATAAAATTCAAGAAGATTTACACAATAAAATTCCTCCAAAAACAATTTTGAACAACATTTCAAAGAATTTTAAAGTAGAATATAGTCCAAATTATTTAGCTACTAAGAACTTTAATGATATTGCAAGAATGGTAATATATGAATTTCCAGAATATTTAAAAACAGATAAAGAGTTTTTAAAAAAAGACATAAAAACTACTTTAGTGAGTTCAATTTCGAAATTAGATTTTCAACTTGAAAAATTTGGTTTTATAGAAAAAGCCAAAAGAATTCGAAGAAACCAGCTATCAAGAATCGGACTTTCAGAATTATCAAAAAAATTAGACAAAATGAGTTCAAATCCAAACGAGTTTCAAAATGACCTTAATAGTTTAAGTTTGGGAAACTTACTTGCATATAACGTTTTTTACACAAATAGATACTCAAAAGAGGCAGATATTTTGTCAAAAGCTTTTTTTACAGCATTTCAATGTGACTTGTTACATAAAATGTTAGATCCTGAAATTAATCGCTTTTTTGAATTTAAAGATAGAATAGCAAATCATACAGAAACAGACTATTCTGTAATATATAATAACGATAGTACTACTGAATATCCTAATAAAGAAGATTTATATAGAATTATGGGAAACATATATCCTGTAGAAGCAGACTATAGTAGATTTTTTAGTACAAAAGTTACTAATCTTGTTGAAGCTAGGAGAGATTCAAGCAAAGTTTCTGTTCCAGGTCTTCTTTATGAAATAAAGGAAATATATCCTACAAGAGAAGATTTTGAAAGGGCAATGAGTAAAGTTGAAGAAATTTTTCCAAGCGATGAGCAGTATGAAATGGTTTTGAGCAAAATGTCTTTTCTTCATGTTCCAGTAACTCAAATTTTAGAGGAAATACAATCACAAGTATATAACAATAAAGATTCATTTGATACACACTTATCTGAGGAAGATGAACTTAGAATATTCGGCAATGTTTCAAAGAAAAAGGGCTTGATAAGATATTCACATGAGCCATATGCTGAAGATATTGGTAGAGTATATGGAGAGCAATATAAGAAAGCGTTTAAAACAGAGGACGATTTAGAACCAAACATAATAGACGATGCAAATAAGTATTTTAGAATTTTCACACCTGTATATTATTCTTATGAATTTAAAAATGATGCTTTAATAGCTCTTTTATCAGTAATAAAAGATGAAAATGAATTTAAGAACGCAGGAATAATAGTAGATGGCATTAATGAAGAAGGAACTAATGCAAAGCTAAAATATGTAGTAGGTATTGGTATAGATCCAAATTTAACTTCTGCAATACAGCTACACTATAATATACGAAATTTATTGGACAACATTTCACAATACTTTGGAGATACAAAATTTCCAGTATATGAAGGAATGGAAGATTTTTATGGCGTATCAAATCAAATTATCCGTCCATTTAGTAAAGACATTGAAAAATATCTAAAAAAATTAGCAAAAGATCCAAATTTATGTAATACAGCAAAAAATTATGTGGCTCGTATATATAGTTTAGCAACAGGAAGAATACCAGATCATTTGTGCGAAGAAGTTCAAGTAGGTAATGGAAAAAAGAAAAAATTGGAATTTAACAGAAAATATGTTGATATAAGAAACGGTAATATTTATAAAATTAAAGATGGAGAATATGTACCAATAGAGCCAATAAAAGAACAAAAAAGAAATTTAGAAAAAACAGAAATCATAGATGAAGGGGACGATTTCCGTGAAATTTAATAAAGAAATTTTAGAACAAAAGTTTAACGAAAAAGAATATAGCACTTGCATAGAAATGCTAATAAATGAAATAATTAGAATTTTAAGTAATAATGTAAAGAAAGAAAAACCAGATTTTAAATATACAAATATAACAAATTTAAGAAATATTTCTGCTAATTATTTGAGTTCCAAAAAGCAAGCAGTAGCATTTAAGTTGCATGAGCTTATGATTCAAGATGAATATTCAGAAGAGCAAATGTTAGCAGAGCTTCTTATGTTATATAAAAAGGCATATAGATAGTAAAAAAGGCAATTTTAAAATTGCCTTTTTTTAATGAAATTTTTTAAAATTTACTTTTCAAAAGTGATTTTTTTAAGTTAACTTTTTTAGTATAAACTGCTTTCATATTATTTTGTAAAGTTTAAATCATATCCTTGAACTTCAGCTCTATGTAGTAATAGAAGTTTTGAATCTATTGCATCAACATTGCCATCAAAATTTAAATCTCCAGCTTGAAAACTTATTCCTTCAAGAATTACAACTTCAGCTCTATGTGATTTTATACATCTAAAATCTAACGCATCTGCAATTCCGTCACCAGTGATGTCACCAGCAACAACTATTTGGAATTCTAAAGGATTATCGTCTTGATTTTTTAAAGTGTCTCCATTTTCATCTACAATTTTTGCATACATTCCTGTTTTTGCATATCCTTCAGTTATTTCTACGCCATCTTTTTCATCAGTTATTTCTACTGAATATTCTAATCCATTCAATAAAATTTCTTTAAAATCTTGAATTGGAGTTTTAGGTTTTACTTCTTTTATGTATTGTTCTGCTATTTTATAACCTAAATCATCAGTATTAATTTTAGGAATTTCAGGAATATCTGGGTTATCTGGATCCGGGGTGTCGGTTCCAGGGTCAGGGTTTGGATTGTCGGGATCTGGAGTATCAGTTCCAGGATTTGGATCTGGATTATCTGGGTCCGGAGTATCAGTTCCAGGGTCTGGGTTTGGATTGTCGGGATCTGGAGTATCAATTCCAGGATCTGGCTCAGGGTTATCTGGCTCTGGACTTTCGATTTCTTTTAAGTCTAAAGAAGTGTAAGCTATTTCAAACTTATTGAAATCTTTATCGTCTTTTTGATATGTGAAAGTTTTTGTTCCAGTATAGTTTCCGCTTTTTATAGTTATTGTATATTCTTTTCCGTATTCTAATCCATAGAAATTAACAATGTGTTCTTCAGATTCATTGTAGTAGCCAGCAATTGGTTTGGTATCTGTTCCAACAATTTCAATTTCATCTGCTTTAACACTTTTGCCATCCACATAAGGATAAACTTCAAGTTCATATTTATTATCAATTTCTACATCAGTGTCTCTTTCTAATAAATCAAGAAGAGGCATATAGTAATGATAAGATATTCCTAAATTTTCACAATTATATTTTTGTTTTATATTATTTAATGTATCTATACAAGTTTGTAAGCCATCGTTATAAAAACTATCTTCTTCACCAACGGTACCTTTTTCTGGGTTTTGAACTTCTGCAATAGTAACTATTTTAATATTGTGATTTCTTGCAATTTCTACTTCTTCATCAAGATTTTGCATAATTGTTTCTTTGAAATAATTCATAAAAGCAATATGATCATAATTGTAATTCATTAAGTCTTCCAATGTTTCTTCTGACAATTTATCTAACCACACTGGAAGAGCCATAGAATATTCAAGATCAAGGCTATTTGCATAATCACAACATTTTTTAGTGTTTTCTGTAAAAGTTTTAAATAGCTCAATTTGTTTATCTGTATCAGCATTTTGATAATCTTCTGTTAAATAAAATTCAACATCTAAGCTAACGCCTTTTAACTTATAATCTAATGTTTTATTTAACTCATAAGCTTCATCAATTAAACTTGTTACATTATTCATATCTCCTGTTGTAAGCCAATCTGTAGCACCATTTAGTAAAAATACGTCTAATTCATTTTGTTTTGCAAATTCCATAATTTGTTTTAATCTATCAGTTTGATTTTGATTTGCAGGTTTTTGAACATATAAAGTGTTTACTTTTAAATAATCTATTTCATCTTTTAATTTGGATAAATTAAAGTCATCTATATCCCAACAATATAATGAAACTATATCTGTGCCATCTAATGGTACTTGAGGAGTAGGTGCTTCTTTTAGTAATTTTTCAAATTCAACTGCTAATTTTTCTCCAAAATATTTATTTCCTTCAATAGATAAGTGTACATTATCTTCGCATACGTATATATCTGCATTGCCATCATTATGTGGCTTGCCAGTATCTCCAGAACCTGTAATATATGGAGAAGTTCCAACTGTAATTTTTTCGCCTTTTTCATTATATGTATCGCCTGTTAGTAAATCTATGAAAGGCACTTTGTGCTCTATAGCATTTTCTTTTAGCTCGTTGTTTATATCTAGAGCTCCTTCTGGAATATAGAAGCTAGGATAATAAACACCTATTGTAATTATTTTTGCGTTAGAATTATTTTTTATGTAATTATAACATTTGTTTACTTGTTCTAATATTTCAGGAGACGTATAATCACTCCAATAGTCATTTGGACCTGCTTCTAAAACTACTACGTCTGGATTTAATTCATCAAGTAATTGAACAACTCTATCATAATATGCATAATTTTTTCCACTTGAATTTGCTAAAAAACCGCTTCCGCCAACACCATTATTCATACATTCAAGGCTTAAAATATTTGAAAGTACATTTGGCCAAGAATAATAAGCTTCATAATTTGCTCCTCTTGTAATGCTAGAGCCAACAAATAATACTTTTTTATTACTTTCTCTTTCAATAGGCTTTATTTCATCTTCTTCATAAAGTCTAATTCCTCTGAAATGACAATCTGTTAATTCAAGCTTTATATTTCTTTCTTTTTTCTCATCGAAAGAAACTTTATGCCATACACCTTTATATTTATCAGTTTCACTTGAAGTATCATCTAATGTTTGTTTAATTCCATCTCTATCAGTAATTTCATAACCATTTCCTTCATCTACTAATATTCTGTATGATGTGCAAGTGTTTATGAAAAATTCTTTACAGTTTACTGTAAATTCAACAGAATATAAATTTGGCCATTTATTAGTAGCTGAGAAAATATTGTTGTGACCAATAATTTTGCTTGTTCCTAATGCTTCAAGATTTGAGTTATAAGATTTATATACAGGATTTATTGTTTCTTTATCTTCAGTAGATTTATACCATATTGTTGTATTTTCTAATTCTTCTTCATTTTGAACTTTGGTTATTGAAGGAGGATTTTTCATTATTTTTTCACTGTAATTAGATTGATTATCATTTTCATCATCATTATTTTTTTCTAATAAATCAAATTCTCCAAATACATACCAATTATTTTCTGTTTTTCCTTCACTTCCTAATAGATATGTTGGATTTTCGTCAGTTTCATTTTTAAATAAACCTACAGCAAGTTTATATTTTCCAACATCTATATCATCAAAGGAAAGAGAAATGTTTTCTTTAGAAATTGTTTCTGGTTCCCAATTTTTAGGATTTATTTCTGTTTCATATTTTTTAACTAACTCATTATTTGAATTAAGAAGACCTATATAAACTTTACAATTTTCATATAATGGTGCAATACCATCATTTGCAAAATCAAGAGTAATATTAGTATTTTCACCAAGAGTTATTTTATTTTGATAAGAAGCCTCTTTTAATTTAAAATAATAGCCAATTCTATTTGCAAGTTCTCTGCAATATTCTTGATTTCCATCTGCATACCATTTCTTATCAAGTTCTATATATGATGGTTTTGCAATATCAAGAGCTTCTTCTAATCTTTGATTAAAATATTCTTTTGTATATTCTTCATCACTATAACTTTTAGCATATTCAAAAATTACTGGAAGTTTTCCATATGCTTTTGCACAAAAATCTAAACCATTTGTATATGTTATTATACCATCTCTTCGTAAAGTAACGCCTTTATCTAATAGCTCTTCATAAACACTATTGAATTTATCATTACCCCAAGGATTAACTAAAAGCGTATCTGGAAAAGCTTCCATATATGGTTCCACATAATTTACTTTAAAGAATTCGGCATCAATTCTAGCCTTCCAATTATAGTTATCGTCAACTGGTAAGCCAAATAGATGTTGCTCACCAAAATTGCCATAAGATCTAATATCTATAAAAGCAATATTTGGATTTCCATTATATTTTTTACCTAATTCTTGAACGAAAGCATTTAGATGTTTTAAAAATGTTTCATCTTCCCATTTAGGAATATATTGTATTTTTTCTTCGCCATCACTTTCAGTATAAGTTGCAATGTCATATTCTGCACCATCTTCAAAAACAAATTGTGGTGTTACATATTGTGATGATGAAGAAGAGTTTGCACACATTACTCCAAAAGCAAATTTTTTATTATATTGAATACAATCATTAATAGATTCTTCTATTAAATCGAAATTATATTCATTTTCAGCTGTTTGCAATTCAGACCAATCATATCTTGTATAAACAACTTGAGATAAGTCTAGAATTTCAGATGAAACTGAATTAAGCAAATGCTTTCCATCATAAGTTAATCTCCTAGCATAGAAAACGAAGCCTTTGCCAGGATTTAATAAAACATCATTAGTATCTTCTATAGTTTCTGTTATGGTTTCGCCTTTTTGCGACTCTGATTGAGAAAAAATTGGTATAAGTAAAGGCACTATAAAAACTACAATAATTAATAAAATAAATACAAATTTACTGCGCTTTTTAATTTTTATCACTTCTTCCATTAAAAATTCTTTTTATGATTTATAATACACTATTTTAGCATTTTTCAAAGTATATGTCAAAATTTGAAGAGATAATAAGGGGTTAAATAAAAATTGAATACTTTTAATTTTTGTGATATAAATTAGCTATAATAAAATAAAAAAGGAAGCGATTTTAATGAAAAAATATTTAGACTTTCTAATTAAAGGAATTTATGCAGGTATTCTAATAGGAATAGGCGGAATAGCATTTCTTGCGATTGAGAATAAAATTGTAGGTTCATTTATTTTCTCATTTGGACTACTTACAATATGCATGTATTCGTTTAATTTATACACTGGAAAAATAGGGTACATATTAGTTAATAAAATTAGTTATGTGTTAGAATTATTAGTTTCTTTAATAGGTAACTTTTTAGGAACATTTATTATGGGAAGTTTAATGAGATTAACGAGATTTGAAAATTATGTTGCAACCGCTACAAACATTGTAAATACCAAATTAAATGATAATATTTTAAGTATATTTATTTTAGCAGTTATGTGCGGAATGATTATGTATATTGCAGTAAATAACTATAAAAAGGAAAAAGATGTTATTGGAAAATATTTTACAATTTTTATGGGAATTATGGCATTTATACTTTGTGGATTTGAACACTGTGTTGCAAATATGTTTTATTTTAGCATAGCAGGAGTTTTTTCTTTAAAAGTTTTAGGATATATACTTGTTATGATTTTAGGAAATAGCATTGGTTCAGTAATAATTGCATTATATGATAACAAATACAGAAAAGCTTAAAATAAAGTTTAGGTTAAAGCAAATGATTGCAAAGTCATTTGCTTTTTTTGTATAAATTTTTTAAGAAAGATGTTACTTTTATTTTATTTTTGCCAATATATAGATGAAAGATATCTTAAAAAGGGAGTTTAGATCTAAATTGAAAGTTTATAAAGAAATAAAGAATTATATTGAAAACAATAATCTTGACTTAGAAAAAATAATAAAAGATTATTCGCCATACATATCTACAATTATAGATAATATGTCTAAGAATACTTTAGTCGAAGAAGATAAAGAAGAAATAGCTTCAGAAGTGTTTTTTATACTTTGGAAAAACACAGAAAAACTAGATAAAGATAAAAATTTTAGTCCATATATAGCAGGAATAACAAGAAACATAGTTAAGGAATATTTAAAAAAGAAGAAAATTGATTTTGATATTTCAGACTATGAAAACACATTATATATCTATGATAAAACAGATTTTTTTGAAGGTGATACAGAAGTTATTAGTAAAATTGAAAAAAATCTAGAAAAAATGAACGAAGTAGACAAAAAGATTTTTTTAAACTTTTATTATTCCTCTAGGTCAATTAAAGATATAGCTAAAGAAGAAAAAATGTCAGAATTTAGTGTAAAACAGAGATTATATAGGATTAGAAAAAAGATAAGAAAAGAGGTTAATCGCTATGAATAATGATAAAATTTTTCAAAAACTAAAGATGAAAATAGCTATATCTAATGCAAAAAATGAGGAGGATATAGAGATGAGTAAGTTTGGAATAAAAAGGGGAATAGGAATAGCAGTTTGTGTTTTAGTCTCTACAACAGGAGTTGTTTTCGCAGGAAATAAAATAATAGAAAAAATATGGAAAGAGCCCAAAAAAGTTCAAACAATAACAAGTAATATTACAGAGGAAAGCAAAAAAGAAAACATAACTGAAGAAGAAGCAAAAGAAATTGCAATAAATAAATTGAAAGAAATTGGATTTAATTCAAATATTGTGGAAACAAATCATGTTAAAGAAATAGATTCAAATAAAATTTATTATAGATTTATTACAGAAGACAATTATCAAATTAACATTGACGGGCTTAAAGGAGAATTTTTTGATATTTGGAATGAAAACCAAAACATACAAGATAAATCAATTGAAATTACAGAAGAGGAAGCAATTGAAAAAGCAGGAGAGTATTGCAAATTATTTGGATATGATTTAAAAAATTATGAATTAACTAGAGTTTTATCAAATAATAATGAAGGAAGTAGAAACGGACCAGGATATTTATTAGATATTGAATATTCTAAAAAATATGGAGATGTTTGTAATCCTTTTGAAACTATTAGTTTAGCAATAGAATCAAAGGATAAAAACTTAGAGTATTTTAGAGTTGATGATAATACACCTTTTGATAATAATGAAACTATAATTACAAAAGACGAGGCTATTCAGATTGCTTTAGATGAAGATAAAAAAATTGAAACAAATAAAATAGTTCAAACAAAAGCTGAAAAAAGAATAGTAAAAATGAACGCGAATGCTTATTACAGAATAAAAGACCCAGAAAAATTTTACAAAGAAGTTCAAACAGTTGAAAGTGAGCTTGAAGATAGAAATTATTATGAAGTTGAAAACAGAGCAAGAAACGCATGGGTTGTGGTAATTACATATGAAGATAATTTTGGAGATGATGTAGTTAGAAGATATACAGAAATGCAATATAGCTATTTTGTAGATTGCACAACAGGCGAAATTATTGGTGGAGCTTTAATGGATTATATAGTATCAGATTAATAAAATAAAATTAAAAGCAAATGATTGATTTACAATTATTTGCTTTTATGCTATTATTTTAAGTATAAGGAGAAAAGAGATTGCAGAAAGTACAAGAGAAGAGGAATAGTTTTAGATGAATAGTAGATATGCCAGGGCATATACAGAGATTTGCGAAATATTGAAGTATTTGCCAAAAGAGGAATATGAGAGAATTCCTAAAGAAAAAATTGAATTTTATGAGAAAAACAAAGATAAAGATTATATCTTTGTTTTTGATGCAACTAAAACTTTACAAGAACAAAATATTTCAAGAGAAACAAATGCAATAATTGTTACTATATTTAGAGATTTTTTTGCTACAGATGTTCAAAAAGAAAAATTACAAAAAATATTATGGAAAAATGAACAAAAACATCAAGCAGAATTGCGCGAAAAATATGATTATAACAAATTGTTTGATAACAAAGAAAAAAATATAATTTCAGAGGAAACAAAAAATAAAAAAGAAGATACTAAAGAAGAAAAAGTTAAAGAAAATTCTGTAATTAAAAATGAAACTGAGATTGCTTCTTATAATCAATCGATATTTACGAAATTTAAAAATTGGTTTTATAAATTAATTCATAAGTCTAATTAAAGCCAAATTTAATAATGTATTTAAGGAATCAAAGTATGGAAGATTTAATAAGAGAGATAATTGATAATGCAAAAGAAATGAAAAGTAATCCTGAAATAACAGATTATGATATTGCTAAGTTTGTACATATTGAACTTGGAAAAATTATGTATTATGACAATAATTATAGTGCCAAAATTGAAAATGAGGGCAGTGAGACAAATATGTCTCAAGCTAGAAAAAGCAATATGCTAAAAGCAAAAACATCTAAAGTATCAAAAGCTCAAATTTGCAAGGGAATGGCAGAAGCTTATGCTGAGATATTAAATGAAGTTGGAATTGAAGCTAGAGCAATTGGAGTAGAAAAAAAGGGAGAGTTGCAGGAAGTAGGCGAAGATAAAGCTAAACATTATTGCACAATATTTAAAATAGATGGAAAAGAGTATGTTCAAGATTACTTAATAGAATCAGCTTTAACGCGAATAAAAGTAGGAGAAGCAGAAATGACACCTGGTAGTATGCCAGGAATTTGTCCAATTGAAGAATATCAAGAACGTGCACAAAAAAGTTTATCACAAAATAATTTATCACCAGAATATATAAACAGTTTGTTTGGAGAAGAAATTGCTGATTTAAGTGAAGAAGAGAAATTTAATCTTGTTTTTGAAAAATTGAATGAATGTTTTCAAAGAGATGAAGCATCATTTGGGTTTGAAGAAGCAAAAGATTTTGTTTTTCTTGTTGGAAAAAATTTTATAAAATCAAGACCTAAAATAGCAAATATTTTAAAAGAAACCGAAGATAGCTGTGATATTGCGTGTATATATGAAATAAATGGAAAAAAGTTTTTAGTAAGAGGAGAAGATGAAAGCACAGGTATTAGAGTAAAAGCTGGCGAAATTTCAGATGAAGAATTTGCAGAAATATTAGAACAAGGTTATGAAGGAAGAGGTTTAGAAGATAGGACATATATTTCACAATCAAAAGCTCTTTCAATTATAAACTTAACAGAAAATGCAATAAAGAGTGGAGTTACAGCAGAAGAAGTAAGGGAAGCAGATGGGGCTGAAAAAGAAGTGTTTGTGGAGAGAGAAGAAATAGATAATAAATAAAAAATGAAAAAACGATTACATTTAATATAAAAATTAAAAAATATCTCTTAAATTTTAGTAAAAAGTGAGAAAATAATGGAAAAGAAATTCATTAATTTTGATACTAATTATATAAATAAAATATTAGATAATAAATTAGAAGCTAATGGAATATTAAAAGAATTAGCACAAGACTATAATTTTTCAATAAATATAGCAACTTTTGTAGAAATTGTTCAACAGAAAATTAATAATAAAGAAAAATTTTATAAATTGATGGACTTTCTTATAAATAATAAAATCTATATTGTTGAATTTAAAAATAATAGATGTATTGAAGATAAAACTTTTTCCTTTCAAAAATTTAAGATAGATAACAAGAAAGAGAGAAAAGATTTTTTTTCCAAAATAAAAGATAATTATTATAATTTTTTATGCAAATTCATTAGCTTATTTGCTGAATGGGTATTGTATGCTTTAATGGAACTACTAAGTGAAAATTTGAATGGAAATATTGAGTATAGAACATATTTAAATAAAAAATCTTATCAATTTCAAATGGAATTCAGAAATTTATATGAACAAAGCAAAATAAAAATAAAAGATAAATTTAATAAAATTATTTATATAGAATTAAAAAAAATGAAAAATTTTAACATTAGGATGAATAATACACTATTAGAACAAATAATAAAATCTTTTTATGGAAACGAAAGCGACATGATGTATGTATTTCATGCTGACAGTAAGATAACAAAAGCAACAAGAAACAAATTTGTTGATATATTTTTTATAAAAGAAATGAAACCATTTTTAGATAAGAAATTTAATAATAATATATTTGAAAAATATATTAAAATAATATTTAAAAAATTAATTATTAGTGGTGGAAAAATGGACTCAAATGACATTTCAGATGCGTTAATTTTGTCTAGTATTGATAACGATACTCCTATATTAATTACTAATGATAAAAAAATTCTAAATTTTCTAAAAGATAATGAAATGTATTATAAAGATATATATGATAAATTCTCAAAAATATAATAAAAATAAAAATTTAACAAACTGCCAAATTCTTATTTTTATTGTACTTAAATTATTTATTTTGAATATAAGTCAATATTATTCTTATCCATTTACAAATATAATCCTATAATATTTTTTATTCCAATAACAGAGATAATCAAACAAATTATCATCAAGAACATCCATCTGCTTTTTTATATTATATCTTAAAAAATCATTTAAAATTATCAAAATAGCCTCCAAAAATCTAACATATCAATTTTTAAAAAATCCTTTAACGTGAATTAATCTATCTTTTGTGTATTCTTTGGAAACTTTATTTTCAATTAAAAATCACTCAATCTTTTTATAGTTTATATTTCTTTTATACATCTACAATTTTATGAATCTTTTATTACCTTTAAAAATTACTTAATTGAATATTAGCTATTTTTATGCTATTATATTAACAAATATTATTTTATAATTTGGAGAATTGCTGGTGATTAAATTAAAATTTAAAACTTTTGAAAATATTACATTATTCGAAGAAGAGATGCAAATAATATTGCAAAAAGATAAAAAAATTATTAAAATTATGATAAATAACCCTATAGAACAAGAAACGATACAATTATATCTAAATTCTATGGATTATAAATTATTTATAGAATTAGACAATGGAGAAAAAATATCATTAATAAATTTTACATATTTTACAGAAATAATAGAAAGTCAAATGTATATAGTTATTAAAGGACAATTTTTATATATAGGGCAATATTTTTTTGCTGAAATGCCATCATCTTCAAGTCAAATTAATATTTTTTTTGGAGATGAAACCATTTTAGATATTAATAATAAAATGCAAGAAATATTTAAAGAAAATTGCACATTTATGGTAAATGAATGTACTATTAAAATTAATAAACAAAATATAACAATAGAAAATTATAACAAGGAAAATATAGACTTATATGAATTGTATGAATTAATGTGGATTGCATATGGCTTTTTCCCACCAATAAAACATATAGAATATATGTATAATGAGAAAAAAATATCAGAATATATTGATTTTGTGTATAATCGAGTTTCAAATAGAGAACATTTTCTTGAAATGAATAAGTTGGTAAGTATTGAAAAGGTTGATAACTTATATGAAATGATTGAAAAATGGAAAAATATAAAAAATAAATATGGAGAAACATTTATTAATTTCTTATTTTATATTACTTCAAATTGTAATAAATATATTAATATACAATTATGTAATGTTATACAAGTTTTAGATGGGTATACTGATATATTATATAATTTAGATAAAAGTGATGAAAAAAATAAAATAATTGATAAATTAATACAATATTTAAAAGAATTAAAAACAAATGAATATGAAGGTGAATTAAAAAGTGCTTTAAATAGTTTGAGAAGAAAATCATTAAAAAATAGAATTAAAACTTTTATAGAAGAATATGATAAATATGATATATTTCGAGAAGAAAAAATACTATTTTTTAAATATGAAAAAAAAGCAAATGAATGCAAAGTATTTATAAAATATAATAAATTTTTAAACGAAGTTGTTAATCAAAGAAATGCATTATCACATATAAAAGATAATAATGAATGGGATTTTACAAAAATAAAAATGTATTATTGGAAATTATTATTGCTTATAAGAATTTCAATAATTAAAGAGATTTTTCCAGATAAATGTATAAAAATAGATAATATCAAAGAGCAATGTGCTTCCATTTATCAATGGTATATTAAACATAATAAAAAATGCGAAGAATGTACATACAATAAAAATTCAATATGCGAAATCTTTAACATATAAGTAATGAGTATAAATAATTATACCATATGTAGAAGTACAAAGAAAGCTAAACGCATAAAAATAGTAAAATTACACAAAGTATGATTTATACAAGGAAATAATATCTAATTATAGAAAAATAACTAGTTTATTAGATACTAAAAAAATAGAGAAATATCTACAATGTTTTGTAAATGGAGATAAATTGTTTGAAATTATACAAGATGAAGTTTTTTAATAAATTAACAATAATGGAGGTAGAAAATGAAAATAAATTATCCACCATATAAAATAACTGATAAAATATTAAATTATGTATCAGATATTATGAAAAAAATAGGAGAAGCAAACTATTTTGAAAGTCTAAATAGATTTCCAGAATTAAGAAGAAAAACAAGAATAAGATCAATTCATTCTTCATTAGCTATCGAAAATAATCAGTTATCTTTATTTCAAGTAGAAGATGTAATAAATGGAAAACTTGTAATTGGAGAGCAAAAAGATATTCAAGAAGTTAAAAACGCATACAAAGCTTATGAACAAATTGATAAATTAAATCCATATTCTGTAGAAGATTTAAAAAGTGTACACAAAATGCTTACTTTTCTAATTGAAGAAGATGCTGGAAAATTTAGAAATCATGGAGAAGCTGTTTATGATGGAGATATTCAAATTTTTATGGCTCCACCACATAAATTAGTTCCGAGTTTAATGGATAATTTATTTAATTGGATGAATTCAGTAAAAGATAAAATAAATCCACTCATACTTTCTTCAATATTTCATTATGAATTTGTATTTATACATCCTTTTTCAGATGGAAATGGTAGAACTGCTAGATTATGGCAAACAGTTATACTTTCACATTGGGAAAAAGCATTTACTTATTTACCTATTGAAAGTATGATAAAGAAAAATCAAGAAGCATATTATACTACTATTCAAAAATGTAATAATAGTGGAGAATCAACGGAATTTATAGAATTTATGTTAAAAGTTATAGATGAAGCTGTTGATGATATAATGAATTCAAAAGAAATTCAAGATAAATCAACCTTATTACTTTCTGAAAATGAAATAAAAGTTTTAGAATGCATTAAGAAAAATGTAATTATTGGTGCAAAAGATATTATTGAACAAACAAAAATACCTGATAGAACGGTTAGAAGAATTCTTAAAAAACTTACAGATGAAAAAAGTATTGAAAGTATTGGAAATTCTGACCATACACCAAACAAAAAATATAAATCGACAGAGTAATGGCAGAGCAGTGACAGAGTTAGATATAATAATGGAGGAGATATAATGACTCAACTTGAACAAGAACAAGCAGCAAAAAAATTTGTTGAAATTTGGAAAGATAAAGGTAATGAAAGAAGCGAAGCACAAAAGTTTTGGATACAACTATTAAGAGAAGTATATGGAGTTCAAAATTCAGAGCAATATATTAATTTTGAACTTCCAATTAAATTAAATTCATCAACGACTTTTGCAGATGGATATATTGAAAATACACACACATTAATTGAAATGAAGGGTAAGAACATAGATTTAACTAAAGAAGAAAAACAATCAGATGGAAGTATGCTTACACCATATAAACAAGCTAAAAGATATGGGGATAATTTAGGATATTCAATGAGACCTAGATGGATAATTGTTTGCAATTTTCAAGAATTCCATATCTATGATATGGATAAACCTCATCAAAAGCCAGAAATTCTTTTATTGAAAAATCTAGAAAAAGAATGTTTTAGATTAAATTTTTTAATAGATATAAATGATGAAAACACCAAAAGAGAAATGGAAATTTCATATAAAGCAGGAGTTATAGTTGGAAAATTATATGAAAAGTTATTTGAAGAATATAAAAAGAAAGAAGATGATGAATCTAAATTTTCAGAGAGCATTAATGCATTATGTGTAAGATTAATTTTTTGCTTATATGCAGAAGATGCAGGCTTATTTGGAAAACGCTTAATGTTCCACGATTATTTAAAACAATATCCAGCTAAAGAATGGAAAAATGCTCTGAATTTATTATTTAAAGTACTAAATCAACCACTAGAAAGTAGAGATAAATTTGCAAATGAAGATTTATTATCATTTCCTTATGTTAATGGTGGATTATTTGCTGAAGATTTACAAATTCCACAAATCACAGACGAAATAAGAAATATTATATTGGTTGAAGCAAGCGAAAATTTTGATTGGAGTGATATTTCTCCTACAATATTTGGAGCTGTTTTTGAAAGCACTTTAAATCCTGAAACTCGTCATGATAATGGTATGCATTATACAAAAGTTGAAAATATTCATAGAGTAATAGATCCTTTATTTTTAAATGAGTTAAAATATGAATTAGATAAAATAATTGAAGAACCTATTATAAAAGATAAAAATAAAAAGTTAATAGAATATCAAAATAAATTAGCAAATTTAAAATTTTTGGACCCTGCTTGTGGGTCTGGTAATTTTTTGACAGAAACTTATATATCTTTAAGAAGGCTTGAAAATAAAGTTATTTTTAATTTAGAACACGGACAAATTCAATTAGGTGCAATTAAAAATCCAATACAAGTTACTATACAAAATTTTTATGGTATAGAATATAATGATTTTGCTGTAACAGTTGCAAAAACTGCTTTGTGGATTGCAGAAGCACAAATGTATAAAGAAACGCAAGATATTGTGCGATTTGAAGGAGATTTTTTTCCATTAGAAACCTATGCAAATATTATACAAGCAAATAGTTTAAGAATGGATTGGAATAAATTAGTACAAAAAAATGAATTAAATTATATTATGGGAAATCCTCCTTTTATTGGGCAACAATTAAGAAATGAATTTCAAAGTGAAGATATGAATATTATATTTGATGACAATGAACAATCTGGGCATTTGGATTATGTAACATGTTGGTATAAAAAAGCTTGTGATTATATTTTGAATACAAATATAAAAGTTGCTTTTGTATCCACAAATTCTATTTGCCAAGGTGAGCAAGTTCCTATTTTATGGAGTTATTTGTTTAATAAATATAATATACATATTAATTTTGCATATAAATCTTTTATTTGGGATAGCGATGCAACTCAAAAAGCACATGTACATGTTGTAATAATTGGATTTTCTTTATTAGATAATATGGACTCATATATATATGAAGAAGATAATAATAAAAAGGTTTTACAAAAGAAAGTAAAGCAAATTAATGGATATTTAATAGATGCTCCCAAAATTGTATTAGATGTAAGGACTAATGTTCCACAAAAAGGATTACCCAAATTAATAAAAGGTTCTCAACCAACAGATGATGGAAATTTAATTTTAACACAAGAAGAAGCTGATGAAATAATAAAAAATGACCAATCTATGAAGCAATGTATAAGACCTTTTATGGGGGCAAGAGAATTTTTAAATTCTACAAAGCAAGAAAAATATTGTTTGTGGCTTAAAGATATTAATCCTATTATATATAGCAAAAATAAAAATATAATGTCTAGAATAGAAAAAGTAAGAGAATTTAGATTAAAGAGTAAAAATTCACAAACAAGAGAGTGTGCGAATACTCCTTTTATATTTACTCAAATAAGACAACCTAATAGTGATTATATAATGATTCCAAGAGTATCTTCAGAAAATAGGAGTTATATTCCAATGGCTTACTTGTCTAAAAATATTATAGCTGGTGATACAACTACTGTACTACCTAATGCAGATTTATATATTTTTGGAGTTTTAGAAAGTAATGTTCATATGGCATGGGTAAAAATTGTATGTGGTAGATTAAAAAGCGATTTTAGATATTCACCTGCAGTATATAATAATTTTCCTTTCCCTAGTCCTACAAATGAACAAAAACAAACAATAATTAAGACATCACAAGAAATTTTAAATGTTAGAGAAAAATATGAAGGTATATCATTAGCAGAGTTATATGGTGAAAATATGACTTTGATATATAATGATTTATATAAAGCACATAAGAATAATGATGCAGCAGTCATGCAAGCTTATGGATTTGATTGGCGAAAAATGTCAGAATCTGACTGTGTTGCAGAACTTATGAAAATGTATCAAAACTTAATAAAGAAGTAAATTATCTTGAAAGAGAGAAGTCAAGACTTGAAGATTATATTGATAATACCTTTGAGATTGGAAAGCAGCTATTCAATTTTTCTGTTGAAAGTTTAAAAAGAATAATAGATAATTTTATCAGAAGTAAGTAAAAGTAACATCCTATTTTAAGGTGTTACTTTTTTAAAAAGATTATTTATATTTTATAAACTTTATGATATAAAAAATAAGCAAGGAGAAATAATAATGAGAGAAATTATAGTTGAATTAATGAATTGCTTTGGAAGAAATCAAAATAGGTTTAATATATTATTGGAAAATGGATTAGAATTATGTGAAATAGAATTTACCACAAATACTTTGAAATTTTTTGACAATATTATGATTTTTCCATATCAAGATAAACTAAAGGTTTCTGGGAGAATAAAAGACAATCAATTTTCATATAGTGAAAAAGAAAAATTTTTGAATGAATATAATAGAATAAAGCTAGAAGAAATAACTGAAAAAGAACAAATTGAAATGTGCGTAGAGCAAAAACCATTGATTATAGATGCTATTTCTATGGAAATTTTAAAATTCATTGAAAACAATAATAATATTGCAGATAACATAATTGAAAAAGCAAATCTTCCTATAGATTTGTACTTATTCTTAAATAAAATTAATACTTTATTTAATACTGAAATCTGTGTTTATGAAAATGAGCATACATATACATTATTTATTAAGAAAGATAGAATATCATTTAATAGCGAGGAACTAAAAAAATTTGTAGAATTATTAAATATTATTAAAAAAAAGGATAATAAATTTGGAATAACATCAACGTATAATTATAATAATGATAATAATTATAAAAACGAAAACTGTACTGGTATAATGTTATTAATTGAAGTAAAAAAATCACATTTTCCTAATAAAAAAAATGATAAAATGATAATTTATTATGAAGATAATAAATTAAAATATAATAAACTAGATGTCCCTAAATTATATTGTAATTATGATTTTTCAAAATATGATAATTGTGATGAACAGATTGTAAATGATTTTGTAATTAGTAACTACTATCAATATAATGATTTGGATAAGCCTATAATTTATAGTGATACTATATTAGAAAAACTTGATAAATCATTATATAATATATCTTATATTGATAAGAATAAAACTAAATTTACTATTTCATTAAAATATAATATTAAAATGTATATAAAAGTAAATAATGAAGAGAAAAACGGTAATTATTTAAGTCATAGCATTTACTTTGCTACTGATAATAATATAAAGGATAAAACTGTTATTAGTTTATCAACTAATTTTGCCCAAGAATGTTTAAATAACGAAATTGAATTTGATTTTAAAGGGAAACATTATTTTATAGAAGATAAAGAGTTTTTTGGCAAAGAAATATTTAATAAAAATCAAAAGATATTATATGTCTCTAAAGATAGCAAAATTAATAATCTTTACGTAACAAGTTTAAAAAGACATAATAAAGACTATGAGAGTGTTACATATATTATAAAATTATCTTCTAATAATTTCATTTTTAAAAATGGATATTATAATTCATACCTGGATAGATATTACATTGCTGATTTTGATATTGAAAATATTATTGATTTAGTTGAAGTAGAAGTTTTGTGGCCAGAAAAGAAAATTGTTGGTAATAAAAAATTTGATGAAGGAGATTGGAATTATAATATTAAATCAAAGCTTTCACAATATGGATATAGTGTAGCATCAGGTGTATCAAGTAAAGAAAGACAAAAAGCTTTAAAAAATGCTATGGAAGATGGTATGAGTAAATATGAAATAGTATCATTTTTAAAATGGTTAATTAGATTAAATAGTAAGAATGAAAAATTAATGGAAGCAAATTTGAAAAGAGAAGAAGACATTAAGTATGTTGAAAATTATAATTTGAATAATCAAAGAAAAATAAGATTAAATTAATACAAGAGGATTCAATGAAAATTAAATCCCTTTTGTATTGTTAAATAATTTTTAAAAATAAAAAATATCTATATAAACGATTTTAAATAATATTTCCTTGTTCATATACATAACTATTATTATATACCATTTCTGGTGATATATCTATTTTTCCGTTTTCCCATATAATAACGCCATGCTCTACATAAGCTTTTTTAAATATTTCATAATTTTTTAATGGCTCATAAATTGGATATTTTAATATCTTAGTTGCATCAAAAATTCTTTTTTCTCCATTATTAAAAGTAACTAACATACATAAGTCAGTTAAGATTTTAATTTCTACAACTTTTATGCTTTCATTATTAGAGTTATTTGCATAGACTATATCGTCTTTTACATACATTTTAAACCTCCTAGTCTAGTGGTTTAATATTTTCAAATGGTAAACCTTGTATAGCATTGTTCCAAGCTTTATATAATTCTTCTTCATGTAGAATCATCCAAGCTTGTAATAATTTTAGCTTCTTTAAAGGAATAGAACCACTTAATAATTCTCCATCAAATCCAACAGAAGATTCGTATTCTCCAGAATAAACATGAACATGTGGTTTATGATGTTTATCATTATCTAAGAATATTAATTTTATAACCATTCCTTGA
>CANQGE010000020.1 GCA_947601495.1 uncultured Clostridia bacterium
CTTGAGGCTCTGCTTGTAATATAGCCTTTTAGGCGTTATGAGTAAAATACCTCCGGCTTAGCCGGAGGATATTTATTATCTCTAATTTGATATAATTTAGTTACAAAAAATATACAAAGGCGATGAAAAGTTTATGAATAGTTTATCACAAATTTCTATTTCTGATTATACCGAAACTTAAATAATTATAACTGTTGACAAATGTATACATTTGTAATACAATAAGAACATATAATAAAAAAATGTCGAAAGAAGGAGATTAGGTATGTCTGAAAAGAAACTTAAAATATCAGCCAAAAAATATTTTGGCGATACGTCTGTTGTATCTGCAAGACTTCCTAACGACTTGATAAAAGAACTCGATGAAATATGTGAAAAAACAGGAAGAAATAGAAATGAAGTTTTGCAAATGTGTTTAGAATTTGCAATAGACAATATAGAAATTGAAAGGTAAGGTGTATTATGATGAAAATACTAGATGTGCTAAAATATGAAGGAGATAATAGCACTTTTGTATGGAAACATCCTAGTGAAGATTTTAATTGTTTATCACAACTTATTGTTCATGAAAATCAAGAAGCAGTATTCTTTATGAATGGTCAAGCATTAGATATGTTCGGACCGGGTAGATACACATTAAAAACACAAAACATTCCAATTATAGGAAAAGTATTAAACTTAGCGACAGGAGGATTAAGTCCATTTCACTGCGAGTTATACTTTATAAATAAAAGTGAACAAATGGCTATAAAATGGGGGACTGATTCAAGAATACAATTTATAGAGCCTACATATAATTTTCCTTTGTCAATAGGTGCTTCTGGAGAAATGAGTTTGCAAGTAAATGATAGTAAAAAATTGCTAGTAAAGCTTGTAGGAACAGAACATAACTTATCACAGGAAAGTTTAGTATCATATTTTCGCTCTTTTTTAATGACAAGAGCAAAAACATATATAGCACAAATTATAAGATCAGAAAGCATAAATATTTTTGAAATTGATGAAAAATTAAGTCAATTTTCGGATGCAATAAAAGAACAATTGATTCCAGATTTTGATGATTATGGAATTACTTTAAGAACATTTATGGTTAATAGAGTAATGAGACCAGATGGAGATACGCAGTACGAAAAATTCAAAGAACTACATTTTCGTCAATATGCTGATATTGCAGAAGCAAAAATAAAACAGCAAACAGAAATAATAAATGCTGAAACAGAGGCACAAAAAACTGTTATTGAATCAAAAGCAAATGCAACCAAGCGTTCACAAGAGGGATATACATATCAACAAGAAAGAGGATTTGATGTTGCTGAAAAAGTGGCAGAAAATGAGGCTGTTGGCGAGTTCAACAATATGGGTATAGGATTAGGAACAATGGCAGGTGTAGGCGGAGCAGTTGGAGGTATGGTTGGAGGTATGATGAATGAAGCTGTAAATTCTACAACAAAATCTCAACCAAATAACCAAGAAACAGTAAGTTTTTGTGAAAATTGTGGTGCGAAAATTCAAGAAGGTGCTGACTTCTGTGAAGAATGTGGAGAAAAAGTAAATAAAAAAAATAAAGTATGTGCTAATTGTGGATATAAGTTTGAACATGATAGTAAGTTCTGTCCAAAATGTGGAAAGAAAAGGGAGTGATTAAAATGACGAAAACTTTTAAAGTATATCTAATAATATGGACTATTGGCTTTATAATCTTTAATGCAGTAACTTTTATTAGTCCATTACGAGTAAATACTAATATTGGAAACTTTTGGACTGGATATATATTTATAATACTTGCTTTTCTGGGACAATTACTATGTTCATATATAGCATTTAAAGAAAAAAATGTACGAAAAATGTTTTATAATATTTCACTTGTCTTAATAAGTTACATTAGTTTTATTGCATTTTTCGTTGTTGGAATTATTTGTATAATAACTCCTACTATACCTATATCAATAGGTATAGTAATAGATATGATTATAACTGGAATTTTTGCAGCTTTAGTTGTTATAACATGCTTTGTTATTAATGTAGTATCTGATATAAATGATGAAATAAATTCTAAAACTTTTGCAATGAAATCACTTACAGCAAATTCCGAAAATTTAATGAAGAAAGCAAGTTCTACTGAAATGAATGAAATATGTAAAAAAGTATATGAAAGTTTTAGATATAGTAATACAATTAGTGATAATTCCATGAAAGATATTAATGAGCAAATTCAAAGAGAATATGCTTCATTTGAAAATGCAGTAAATGATAATGATAATGAAATGGCTAAGAGTATTTCAAAGGAACTAATATCTCTTATAAATAAAAGAAACATACAATCTAAATTAATAAAATAGTTATTAAGTTGTGTGAATATATATTTTTGCTAAAATATATATTCACATTATTAAATAAATATTATTTAATGGGGGGAAAAAATGGAAGCAACAAAAAACAAATCTACTGTTTGCTCAAACTGTGGAGGACAAATTGATGTAAATACATTAGAAGAATATGTAGAATGTCCTTTTTGTGGCACGAAGTATGCTGTATCAGATTTATTAAATGAAAGTGATGCAGTAAGAATTGAAAAAATTAAAACAAATGCTCAACAAAAAATAGAGCAAGAAAAATTAAAACATGAAGCAGAACAAAGTAAAAATCAAGCAGAACAAGAGGAAGTAGCAAAATTTAAAAAGGGTAAATTTTCTAAAATCATATTAGTATTATTTGCACTTGATGTTATATTTTTCTTTACCATGTCTGGATTTTTAGGTAAAGCTCTATTATTTATTCAGGGGGTATTATTAATTGCTTCTTGGCTAATGGGCTCAAAAATAATAAAAGAATCAAAAAAGGGATTGCACAATATTTTGGCTATTATTGCTTTCGTATTAATAGTGCCAATTCTTAGTTTAGATGAAGGAATCTCAACAAAAAAATACGAAAAAATTGTATGGAATGACATAGCAATGCACGATGTATTGCCAGAACCAAAGAGTGATAAAGGAGATATTTTTACAAACAGTGAAGAAAGTTTAAGCATTTATATTGGTAAATCTTCAAGAGAAGATTATAGTAAATATGTAGAAGATTGCAAAGCAAAAGGATTTACTGAAGAAGCAAAAAGAGATACGAATACTTATGATGCATTTAATGCAGATGGTTATAAATTAAGCTTATATTATAGTGAGTATAGTAAAGAATATAATATAAGTTTAGATGCACCAATGGAAATGAAAGAAAATGCTTGGGTTAGTACACCTCTTTCAAAATTAGTTCCGGAACCATCATCAAAAATAGGAAAAGTAGATTCAAATAGTGAAAAATCTTTTACATATTATGTAGGAAACACATCAAAAGATGATTTTTCATCTTATTCTAACTCTGTTCTTAATGCAGGTTTCTCTAATGACTATCAGAGCGGAGATACCAGCTTTTCTGGAAAAAATGCTGATGGATATGAAGTTAATGTTGATTATGAAGGACATAATGTGATGAAAATTAGTATAACTGCACCAGATAAGTCAACAGAAACAACATCAGAAGCAACTACATCTGCAGAAACTACACCTACAGAAACAGCACCAGAAGCAACTACACCTACAGAAACTACACCAGAAGCAACTACACCTGCAGAAACAACAACACCGTCAAATAATAATTCTAGTAGTTCAACTTCTAACAATGGTGGAATTAGACAAGATTTTAAAAAAGCAATGGATAGTTACGAAGCATATATTGATGAATATATTGAATTTATGGAAAAATATAAAGCAAATTCTACTGATTTATCTTTGATTGGTCAGTATGCTACAGTAATGAAAAAATATGCAGAACAGGTTGATGCTTTTGAAAAATGGGAAAGCGAAGACTTAAATACAGCAGAAATGAGTTATTACATTGAAGTCCAAACAAGAGTGAGTAAAAAGCTATTAGAAGTACAATAAACTGAAGTAAAATATAAAACAAGATAAGAATTATAGGGCTTATCTTGTTTTTTTATATAAAAGATGTTACAATAATAAAATAGTGAAAAATACAAACTCGAACAGATACTGTGAACGAACTTTTAGGCTCACTGTGGTCATAGTGAAAGGAAAAATATGTTTAAATTACATTCAGAATATAAACCTACTGGTGATCAACCAGAAGCAATTGAATATTTGAGTAATGGAATTAAAGAAGGAAAAAAGTTTCAAACACTTCTTGGTGTTACAGGTTCAGGTAAAACTTTTACAATGGCAAATATAATAGAGAAAGTGCAAAAACCTACTCTTGTTTTGGCACATAATAAGACCTTAGCTGGGCAACTTTATTCAGAATTTAAAGAGTTTTTCCCAGAAAACAATGTAGAATATTTTGTATCATATTATGACTATTATCAACCAGAAGCATATATTGCCTCTTCAGATACCTACATTGAAAAAGACGCTTCTATTAATGATGAAATAGATAAACTTCGCCATTCTGCAACAGCATCATTATTTGAAACAAGAGACGTAATAATAGTTGCTTCAGTATCTTGTATATATGGTTTAGGAGATCCTATAGACTATGAAAATATGATAGTATCTCTTCGCCCCGGAATGGAAAGAGATAGAAATGAAATAATGAGAAAACTTGTAAATATGCAATATACAAGAAATGAAATGGACTTTAAAAGGGGAACTTTTAGAGCAAAAGGAGATATTCTAGAAATCTTTCCATCTAATAAAGAAGAAACAGCTATAAGAGTTGAATTTTGGGGAGAAGAAATAGATAAAATTTCAGAAATAAATCCTCTTACAGGTAAGGCTATAGCAACTAGAGAACATGTTATGATATATCCAAATTCTCACTATGTAACAAGTAAAGATAAGCTTGAAAGAGCTTTAGAAACAATAGAAGAAGAGATGGAAGAAAGGGTAGAATATTTTAAGCAAAATAAGAAATTAATTGAAGCACAGCGTATTGAAGAAAGAACAAATTTTGATATTGAAATGCTTAAAGAAACTGGATTTTGCCAAGGAATAGAAAATTATTCAAGACATATTAGTGGAAGAAAACCAGGAAGCCCACCATATACATTATTTGACTATTTTCCAAAAGATTTTCTTTTACTTATAGATGAATCACATGCAACAATTCCACAAGTTAGAGCAATGTATAATGGAGATAGAGCAAGAAAAGAATCATTGGTTAATTATGGATTTAGACTTCCATCTGCTTTTGATAATAGACCTCTTAAATTCGAGGAATTTGAAGAAAGAATAAATCAATGTGTTTTTGTTAGTGCAACACCTGCAGATTATGAGAAAGAGCACAGCAAGGGCAATGTTGTAGAGCAAATAATTCGTCCAACAGGACTTTTAGATCCAAAAATAGAAGTAAAACCAACAGAAAATCAAATAGATGATTTAATGGAACAAATAGATAAACAAGTAGAAAAAGGCGATAGAGTTTTAGTAACTACTCTTACTAAAAAAATGGCAGAAGACTTAACAGCATATTTAAGAAATGCAGGAGTTAGAGTTCGTTATATGCACTCAGATATAAAAGCATTAGAAAGAATGGAAATAATTAGAGATTTACGTATTGGAGAATTCGATGTTTTAGTTGGAATAAACCTTTTAAGAGAAGGTCTAGACATTCCAGAAGTATCTTTAGTTGCAATTCTAGATGCAGATAAAGAAGGATTTTTACGTTCGGAACGTTCTTTAATTCAAACAATAGGTCGTGCTGCTAGAAATACAGAAGGTAGAGTTATAATGTATGCAGATGAGCTAACTGAGTCAATGGAGAAAGCTATTTCTGAAACAAATAGAAGAAGAGCTTTGCAAGAAAAATATAATATTGAACACAATATAACACCACAAACAATTAGAAAATCAGTTCGTGATACCATAAAAGCAACAATAGTTGAAGATATTCAAAGTAAATATGATATTAATGAAGATGAAAGCATTGAAGATATTATTTCAAAATTAACAGACGAAATGCTTGTGTTTGCTAGAAAAATGGAGTTTGAAAAAGCAGCAGAGTTAAGAGATAAAATTAAAGAATTGGAAAATATAAGTAATGAAAAATGAAATTCATAAATAAAATTATGAATTTCATTTTTTATATTGCAAAAAGATATTATGTATACTCTTAAAACAAGTGCCATAGAAGCCAAGACTCTTGAAAAATGAGGAAAATTGTGGTATAATATACAAAGTATTGAAAAAAATAGGAGAATTTATGGAAAGAATAAAAACTTTAGAAGAAGTTAGTGAAGAAATAGGAGAGAATTTAGGAGTGCCTAAGGAATTTAACCCTAGCAAAAAATATTATTTTGTTGGATGTAGGGGTAGAGATTTTATATTTGAAAACAAAAAAATAAGTGCAAACCTAAGTTTCCCCGGAACTCACCAACCTCTTTCTTTTGGACATTTTAAGTCAAAACAAGGTTATAGCACAAAATATAAAAATTCAAAAGATTTTGCTAACCACTATGGAGAATATATTGCTTACTTAATTTTAAAGCAATTAGGGAAAGAAGCTTGTAAAGTAGATTTAGGTACATTAGAAATACTAAATCATTATAATGGAAAAAAGATTCCTGTTGATGGAATACTAAGCCATTTTCAATTAACTCAAGAGGAAGTATTTCTTCCAATATCAACATATATTGAAGAATACAAAAGGACACATTCAGAAAAATATAAAGACTTAACAGAAAGAGGAAGAACAAGCTCTGATAGAAACTATACCAATGTGGAAGTAATTTTGGAAACATTAAATAGTTTATATAAAAGAACAGGTAAAGCAAAAGATATACCTAAAATAAGAAAACAATTTTTTGATATGTGCATATTTGATATAATGTTTGCTAATAGAGATAGACATGATGAAAACTTTGGATTAAAATTTAATCAATCTACAGGCGAAAATACTTTCTACCCATTATTTGATAATGAACAAATACTTGGAATGCAAGAAGAAAAAAATGCTGTAATAAAATATTTAACAGACCAAAAAGAATATGAAAAATTCAAAAAAAGTCAGTTAACAACTTGTATTGGAATTCCAGGAAATACACAACAGATTAGCACAAAAGAACTACTAGCTTATTTATTAGAACATTATTATGATGAAACGATGGATTCTATTCAAGATATTGGAAGATATGGGCTTTCTGATTTAGAGAAAGTAATGGATGTATGTGAAGGATTATCTCCAGAACATAAAGAATTTGCAAAGAAGATATTTTTAGAAAGACAAAAAGAGATAAGTGAAGTAGTTCAGCAATTTAAGTCAAAACGTGAAAAAGAAGATTTAGACGAACATTCTCTTTAAAATATAAAAGAAAGGAATTAATTTTCTTATGGAATATTTATATTTAAAATGGATTGACTATAAAACTGGAAAAAAATATTTAATCGGGGCTTTATTTAGAGATAAAGAAAAAGGAAAATATTATTTTAAATTAAGCAGAGCACATATTGAAAAAGCATTAGAAGAAGGGGCTATTAATGAAACAATTTTACCTTTTTCAGATTATGATAGAATTTATGAAAGTGATGAAATTTTTGCAATTTTTAAAATAAGATTGCCTAAAATAGAGAAATATTCAGAAGAAGAGTTAGATGAATTATTAAAAGATTTGCAAATGGAAGAATATGACGAATTTGAATATTTAAGAAAAACAAAAGGAGTTTTAATAACAGATAAATTTATTATTGAAGAGGAGAAGTAATTAAATGTTTAGTTTCAAAAATATTGATGACTTTGTACCAAATAAATTTGAAACAACAGGCGTTTTAAAAGGAAAAAGATGGTATTTAGATTCTACTAAAAACCAGATGGCTCTATTTAAACCTAAAAGAAATGAATTTAAAGATAGAAAAGTATTTTGTGCCAACCATTATGGAGAACTTGTAGGGTATAAATTAGCTAGAAATGCGTCTGTTAAATCTTGTCCTGCAGAGCTTGCACATTTATCAAAATATTATCCTAATATTCATAAATTTTTAAATAATGGAACACCAATTCCAAAAGATGGATGTTTAGTTTATTCTCTTTTAAAAGAAGGAGATGAATTAGAACCAGGAAAAGTTATTTTGGATTATTTCCGCTTTGATCAAAATAAAAAGTATAGAGATTTAATTTCAAATGATAATAAATACACAGATTCAGATGATAATATAGAAGTAGTATTATCTGCAATTGAATATCGTACAAGAGAATTTTATAAGCAAAAAGGAAATACTTCTGATGAGCATATTGAAAATCAAGTTCAAAAAAATAGATTTTCAGCAATTCAAATGATGGTGTATGATTGCTTATATGGAAATAATGATAGACATGATGAAAATTGGTCTATGAGAAGAAATAGCGAAGATATAGAATTATATCCATTATATGATAATGAAAAAGTTTTAGGACTTTATGAAAATCAAAATGAAATTGAAAGAATGTTAAGAGACGGAAATGTTGAAAAAACATCAGAACAGCTTTTATTTTCAAGAATGAAAGTTCCAGGTGAAGCGAAAAAACATTCTTCTTATAAAGATGTTTTAAATTATTTGATGAAAACATATCGTGAAGAAACAACTTTTGCCTTAGAATGTGCTTTAAGAGGAAATATGCCTCAAACAGTAAATGATATAGTCAGTTCATGTGAAGGATTACCTAGTTGCTATGTTGACTTTGCAAACAAAGTATATAAATCAAGAGATGAATTTGCAACACAACTTCTTTACCATAAGAAAGAAGTAGGTTCTCAAGACAATTTAGTTGAAGAATATTCAAAATAAAATATGAAAATTAATAATACGAAAAATAAATAATATTAAATAAAATTATTGTGACAATAAAAATTAATAGTAAAATCATAAGGGTGGCCGACTGCGAAAGTCGACCACCCTTTTTGTCATTTGTGAGTCGGGAAACTAAAGAAGAGAGTTTTTCCTAGGGTTAATCATCATCATCTCTCTTTTCGAGTGCGATGAGTGCGTCGTACCACTCCCAGGCGATTTGCGCCTCAACATCGAGAATCGACTCATCAAAGAGCCGTTCGTAGATGTCTTGGTAGATGCCAGAGAGCTTGACGAGCACGTCGTTCGGTACCTGTGGCGGAGTCGAGTTTCCATCCCACTTCAGCACATTGTAGACGTACCTCCGAAGGAACTGCTTGTCCATGCTTGCCTGAGGCTTGCCGATTGCGTATTCCTTGGCATCCCAGAAACGACTGCTGTCTGGTGTGAAGGCTTCGTCGATGAGAACGATCTTCCAGTCCTTTTGAGTGAACGGATTCTCCATCAAACCAAACTCGAGCTTGGCGTCAGCCAGGATGATTCCCTTCTTGAGAGCAAATGCGTGAGCGTACTTGTATGCGTTCAGCGACATCTCACGAATTGCACTCGCAATCGTAGTAGCCCAGTGGACTAGAGACGAATGATCGACGTAACTCAAAACATTAAACGTTTGAGTGAGGAAATCACACACAACGTTAATGCTTTCAGTGAAGCCGATGTTGACATCGTGTTTGCCGGGTGCGGCCTTGGTAGACGGGGTGTAGATGGGCCAAGGAAGCTTTTCGGACTCCTTAAGCCCAAGTGGAAGCATGTTGCCGTACATCACGCCGGTTTTCTTGTAGGAATCCCAGCTCTTGGATTCGGGGATGTAGTATCCACGAACAATGGCCTCGAGAGGAATCGGAATGCACCTTGAGGCAACAACGGCAGTACCTTGGAAGGTATCTTCGAGTCCATATTGGACCATCGTCTCCGGTGTGGAAGCGATGATATGGCTTTCGACGATGCCGTCAGCTTCGAGGAGCTTCATCCACTTCAAAGACATCTGGTTCAGCACCATGCCTTTGTCCTTGACCAGTCCAGGGAAGACTTTGTCCCCAACTGAGAACCGGTCAGTCCTGTTGAAAACCAGCAGGTTTGGAAAAAGCCTCGATTCGTAGATGTCGCAGACTTTTCCACTCTTCACAAGTTGCCAGTCAACCATAGAGGAACACCTCTTTTCCTAGATTCCCAAAGAACTTTAACATTCATTAGTCCAATGCGTTGTTAAAGAATGTCATAAGAACTTTGAGTAAGAAAAATTATACTACCTTTTTGTCTAAAAGTAAAGGAAAAGAGCAAAATCTTTTAAAATTTTAAATTGTTACATTTGAAATTATAATTTCTTTAAACTTATAATTCTTATAAATTTATAATTCTTATAAATTTATAATTCCTTTGAATCTGTAAAAATATATTTATTAGAGTGACTTGGTGTCGCAATCTTCTTTTTTTTTAAATAAAAGGAAGATTGCTCCAATCGCCCTTCGCTTACGCTTCGGTTGGTCGCTTACGCGTCACTCTTAAAATATATTTTTACAGATTCAAAAGATAATAAGAAAAAATATAAAAAATAGAATTTTGTGTATACAAACTTTTGTTTATGTGATATAATATTCATACTTTTTGAAAAAATATTTTTTCACTTTATATATTTAATATATAGAATTTTAAGAAGTGCAAAAAACTTCTAAGATAAGATTAATTTGTGTGAAGGAGAAAAAATGAACGATAAAATTATTATACGTGGTGCGAAAGAGCACAATTTAAAAAATATAAACATTGATATTCCAAAGAACAAGCTTGTAGTAATTACAGGGCTTTCTGGATCTGGTAAATCTTCTCTTGCATTTGATACTTTATATGCAGAAGGTCAAAGAAGATATGTAGAAAGTTTATCTTCATATGCAAGACAATTTTTAGGATTAATGGAGAAACCAGAAGTGGAAAGCATTGAAGGACTTTCACCTGCAATATCTATTGATCAAAAAACAACATCAAAAAATCCACGTTCAACAGTTGGAACAGTTACCGAAATTTATGATTTTTTAAGATTACTATATGCAAGAATAGGAGTTCCTTATTGTCCAAAGTGTGGTAGAAAAATTGAAAAACAAACAGTAGATCAAATTGTTGATGCTGTTTTTACATTAGAACCAGGAACAAGAATACAAGTATTAAGTCCAATAGTAAGAGGTAAAAAAGGCGAATTTACTAAATTACTAGAAAATATGCAAAAAGAGGGCTTTGTTAGATGTAAAATTGATGGAGAAGTTTATGAACTTTCAGATGATATAAATCTAGATAGAAATAAAAAACACAACATCGATATAATTGTAGATAGATTAGTAGTAAAAGAAGAAATAAAAAATAGATTATCAGAATCTATAGAAACTGCTATGAAACATTCAGACAGTTTAGTAAAAATTGAAGCACCTCATAATGAAAGATTATTTAGTGGCAATTATGCATGCCCAGATTGTAACATTAGTTTTGAAGAATTAACACCAAGAATGTTTTCTTTTAATAATCCTTTTGGTGCATGTCCAGATTGTACTGGTATAGGATATCTTATGAAAATGGATGAAGACTTAATTATACCAGACAAAAACAAAACTCTTTATGACGGAGTAAAAGCTTTTGGCTCTAGCACATTAAAAAAAGGCGACACAATGGCTAGAATGTATTTTGAAAGTATAGGCAGACACTATGGAGTAGATATTAAAAATAAACCAATAAAAAAATTACCAAAAGAATTCTTAGAAAAAATACTTTATGGAACTGGTGATGAAGAAATAGATTTTGAATATACTTCTGCTGCAGGAACAAGAAAATTTACACAACCATTTGAAGGTGTTTTACCTACTTTAGACAGAAGATATAGAGAAACAAAATCAGACGGAATGAGACGTTTTTATGAACTTTATATGAGCAATAGACCTTGCTATACTTGTAACGGAGCAAGATTAAAGCCAGAAGTTTTAGCAATAAAAGTTGGAGATAAAAACATAAATCAAATAACAGATTTACCAATTAATAAATTAAAAGAATATTTAAGTAATTTAGAATTAAATAAAAAAGATAGAATGATAGCAGATGTTATTTTAAGAGAAATAAATGCTAGATTGCAATTTTTAATGGACGTTGGACTTGAATATTTAACATTATCTAGAAGTGCTGGAACATTATCTGGTGGAGAGGCACAAAGAATTAGACTCGCAACTCAAATAGGATCTGGATTATCAGGAGTTTTATATATTTTAGATGAACCTAGCATTGGACTTCATCAAAGAGATAATGATAAACTTTTAGCAACTTTAAAGAAACTAAGAGATTTAGGAAATACTTTAATAGTTGTAGAGCATGATGAAGATACAATGTATGCAGCAGACCAAATTATAGATATTGGACCAGGTGCTGGAATTCATGGTGGAAATGTTATAGCACAAGGAACTGCCGAAGAAATAAAACAAGTAGAAAATTCTATAACCGGAAAATATTTAAGTGGAAGAGAAAAAATAAAAGTTCCTAAAAAAAGAAGAAAATCAAATGGCAAATCAATTGAAATTGTTAATGCTGAAGAAAACAACTTAAAAAATATTACTGTAAAAATACCTTTAGGAATTTTTAACTGTGTAACAGGTGTTTCTGGCTCTGGAAAATCAACTTTAGTAAATGAAGTTTTATATAAAAATTTGGCTAAAGAAATAAACAGGTCTAATGAGAAAGCTGGAAAATGCGAAAAAATAAAGGGAATTGAAAACATAGACAAAATTATTAATATAGACCAATCACCAATTGGAAGAACACCTCGTTCTAATCCAGCAACATACACAGGTGTTTTTGATGTAATTCGTGATATATTTGCTGAAACAAATGAAGCTAAAATGAAAGGATATCAAAAAGGTAGATTTAGCTTTAATGTTGAAGGTGGTAGATGTGAAGCATGCCAAGGTGATGGTGTATTAAAAATTGAAATGAATTTCCTTCCAGATATTTATGTACCTTGTGAAGTTTGTAAAGGAAAAAGATATAATAGAGAAACTTTAGAGGTTAAATATAAAGGAAAAAGTATTTCTGATGTTTTAGACATGACTGTTGAAGAAGCTTTAGAATTTTTCAATAATATTCCTAGAATAAAACAAAAAATTCAAACGCTAAGTGATGTAGGACTTGGATATATTAAACTTGGACAGCCTTCAACAACACTTTCTGGAGGAGAGGCACAAAGAGTTAAACTTGCAACAGAGCTTTCAAAAAGAGCTACTGGAAAAACTTTATACATTTTAGATGAGCCAACAACAGGACTTCATATTGCAGATGTTCATAGATTAGTAGACATTCTTCAAAGATTAGTAGACACGGGAAACACTATCTTGGTTATTGAGCACAATTTGGATTTAATAAAAACAGCTGATAACATTATAGACTTAGGCCCAGAAGGTGGAGATAACGGAGGAGAAATCATAGCAGTTGGAACTCCTGAGCAAGTATGTAAAAATGAAAAATCATATACAGGAAAGTTTTTGAAAAAATATTTAGAATTATAATAACTAAAAAAATTTATAATAATGTTTTAAAAAAATCTAATATGATATATAATCATATTAGGTTTTTTTAATAAAAATGAAAGGATTTATAAATGGAGGAAAGTCTAAATAAAGTAAAACGATTTTTAAATAATTTAGGAGAAAAAATATATAAATATAGATATTTAATAGGAATACTTATAATTTTAATTTGCACTTTTTTAGAACTTAGTGGATCTTCTATTGGCTGTTGGGATATATTTGTAAATTCAGGAATAAAAGATAAAACTATTTTGGGAACACCAAGATCTATTAGAAGTGATGAATGGGCAGTTTTAACTCCAATGACATTTTCACAGAAATTTTCTGGATTTAAATGGTTTAGTAATTTATTAAGAGGAAATAAAACAGATGTGTTTATGGTATATGGACTTCCAACTCTTAATTTAATGCAAATTTTTAGACCTTTTCAACTTGGCTATTTGTTTTTAGGAAATTCACGTGGATTATCATTTTTCTGGTTTTCTAGACTTGTATTTTTATTTTTAATAAGTTTTGAATTAGGAATGATATTATCAAAGAAAAATAAATTACTTTCACTTCTTATGGCGATTTTAGTAACTTTTTCACCAATGGTTCAGTGGTGGTTTGCAGTTAATGGAATGGCAGAAATATTAATTTTTGGAGAATTGGCACTGGTTTCCCTATATTATTACATAAATGCAAAAAGCTTATCTAAGCGAATTATATGGCTTTTTCTCATAGTTTTATCTGCTGGTGGATATTTATTAATTCTATATCCAGCATGGCAAGTTCCAATGATTTATGTAATTGCTTTTTTGGGAATTGCCATAATTATTGAAAATAGAAAGAATATAAAGTTAAACTATAAAGATATAATTTCAATTGTTTTAGCACTTGTAATTTTTGCAAGTTGTATGTTATACATATTTAATAATTCAGCTGACACAATTAAAACAATTATGAATACTGACTATCCTGGATCTAGAACATATTTAGGTGGCGGAGAAAAAGGCAGATTTGCAAAATATCTTCCAAATATATTTTTAACATACAAAGAATATGGATTAAATACAAATACTAGCGAAGAAGCTGTTATGTTTAGTCTATTTCCAATAGGACTAATTTTAGCAATAACTGCTATGATAAAAAACAAAAAAGCAGATATAATTACACTTCTATTGTTAATACCTTATGCTTTCATTGGAATATATTGTGCTTTTGGACTTCCAGAAATAATAGCCAAAATTACTCTAATGGGCTATTCGTTACCAATAAGAGCTTTTATGGCTGTGGGTTTTATTGATATAGTAATTTTAATTAGAGGACTTACCCTAACTGAAAAACCTTTTAAAATTTGGAGTGCAATATTAGTTTCTTTAATAGTTAGTATAATCATGGTATGTTTTGCAAAGAAATTTAATCCTAACTATGTTTCAGCTAAAATATTTATTGCATTGCTTATTATTTCTATTTATTTATTTTTCTTTACTTTAATCTACAAAACAAAGTTTGGAAAAGTATTTTTATTATTAGGAATTACAGCCATAATGTTTCAATCAGGAGTAAGAGTTAATCCTTTAAGACAAGGAATTTCAATAATATATGACAGTCCAATTATTAAAGAAATTCAAAGTATAAACAATAGTAGAAATGGAACATGGATTGTTGAAGGAATAGGATTTCCAATGCCAAACTATGTATTAATGGCAGGAGTCCCAGTTATAAATTCAACAAATGTATATCCAGATTTGGAAAAATGGGAAAAAATAGATACAGAAAATAAATATAAATATTTTTATAATAGATATGCCCATATAAGAATTGACTTATTACATGAAAATGACGAATGTAGCGAAAAATTTACTTTAGTAGGTGAAGATCAATTTACTGTATATGTGTATCCAGAAGAATTAAGAACACTCAGTGTAGATTATATTCTTACAGCAAGATTCTTAGATGAATATAATACAGAAAAAATAAATTTTGAATTTATTGATATAGTAAAAGGATATACAATTTATAGAGTAAATTATAAATAAATTAAAGCCTCTTCTAATTGATTTTAGGAGAGGCTTTTCTTAAACAGTATCTGCTTAAACAATAATATTATGAATTAATAGATAATGTATTTTAAAGCTTAAAAAGTTACTATTTAAAACTAATTTTTTGACATTTTGTCGTTGCTATTATTATTGTTATTATTATTTGAGTTTGAGTTATTAGATCCTTTTGAATTATTCTTTTTCTTTGACATCTTAGAAAGCACCTCCTTTTGACTCAAAAATAGTATTTGTAATTTTAAAAAAAATATACCAATATGTAAACATTTAAAGCATAAAAGAATAAACTCTTTATGTATTGAAGAAATTTTAAAAATTTGATATAATTCAATAAATTTAGAGAATTCTACATGAAAGGAAAAATAAATGTCAAATATAGTTATAGGAATTGAAGGCTTAGTTGGCTCTGGAAAAACTAGTATATGTAGAGAACTTATAAAAGAAATTCCAAACACAGTTCTTTTAAATGGTGGAAATTTATATAGAGCAATAGTTTACTGTATGATAAAAAATGGAAAAGAGTTAGAAGAACTAAAAAAGCAAGGTAAAAACCTTGATATAAAACAAATGATGGACTTTTTTAAAATTGAAATAAAAATTGAAAATAATGAAACAATAATATATATAGATGGGAAAAAAGCAGATGAAGAAGCTCTTCAATCAAAAGAATCTTCTCTTGCTGTTTCAACAATTGGAGGTAGTGCAGAAAATAAAAATTTATTTATTTTTGCAAGAAATTTAATTAATGATTTAAAAAAAGAAAATAATGTAATAGTTTCTGGTAGAAGTGTAATGAAAATTTATCCAGACTGTGATTATCACTTTTTTATAGTTGCAGACTTAGAAGAAAGAATTAAAAGAAAATGCAGTCAATATAATAATAAAGAAACACCTCAAGAAATAAGAGAAAACATTACAAAGCGTGATGAATTACAAAGAAAAGCTGGATTTTATGAATACAGTAGCATTACAACAGAAATAGATGTTACAAATTGCAAATCAGCTCAAGAATCTACAAAACTAGTACTAAGTAAAATTAAAATGCCAGAATTAGTATAAGATTTAGGAGGTATTATGAAATACATAAATCAAAAACTATTAGAATTTAATAATTATCTAAAAGGAAGAAAAGTTGCTGTAATAGGACTTGGAGTTAGTAATTTACCTTTAATTGATTATTTGCACGATTTAAAGTCTAATGTAACTATATTTGATTCTAAGGAATATGATGATGTAGAAAAAGAAGTATTAGATAAATTAGTAGATTATGGCATGAGTTTTTCTTTTGGAGAAAATTATTTAGAAAAATTAGTTGGCTTTGACTTAATTTTCCGTTCACCTAGTTGTTTGCCAAATACACCAGCATTAGTTGACGAAGCCAAAAGAGGAGCAATAATTACAACAGAAATAGAAATGGTTATAGAATTATGCCCAGGTTTAGTAATAGGTGTTACAGGAAGTGATGGAAAAACTACAACTACAACATTAATATATGAAATTTTAAAACAAGATGGATATAATTGCTTTTTAGGTGGAAATATTGGAACACCTCTATTTACTAGAATATCTGAAATGTTACCAGAAGATATAGTAGTTCTAGAATTAAGCAGTTTTCAACTTATGAATATGAAAATAAGCCCTAAAATTTCTGTAATTACTAATATAACTCCAAATCATTTAAATGTTCACACAGATATGGAAGAATATATTGAAGCAAAGAAAACAATTTTTAAATATCAAGAAAAAGACAATTTACTTATATTAAATTATGACAATGAAATAACAAGGGAATGTGCAAAAGAAGCTCCAGGAGAAGTAATGTTCTTTAGTAGTAAAGAAAAAATTCCTAATGGATATATATATGACAGCGATGATGGAAAAATTAAAGTTTGCGAAAATGGTTTAAGAAAACATGTATTCGATACTCGATATATGAAACTTCGTGGAGTACACAATTTTGAAAATGCATGTGCAGCAATTATTGCAACAAAAGATTTAGTAAAAAAAGATTCAATAGATAAAGTATTAACTGAATTTAAAGGTGTAGAGCATAGGCTAGAACTTATAAAAGAAACTAAAAATAGAATAAAATGGTATAATGATTCTGTTAGCTCTAGTCCTACTAGAACAATTGCAGGACTAAACGCATTTGCTCTTAAAAACATAGTTTTAATAGCAGGTGGATATGACAAAAACTTAGATTACACTGTTCTTGCAAAGCCAATAATAGATAATTGCAAAGCTTTAATTTTGCTTGGTCAAACTGCTGGAAAAATAGAAAAAGCTGTTCAAGATGAGCTTAAAAAAACGAAACAAACGTTGCCTATTTATAATACAGCGTCTTTAAAGCAAGCAGTAGAAGAGGCAAACAATGTTGCAGTAACAGGAGATATAGTACTATTCTCTCCAGCAAGTGCTAGTTTTGATATGTTTGCAAATTTTGCTGAACGTGGAAGAATATTTAAAGAATATGTTAACGAAATAGTAAAATAATTTTAAATTTTATTCTCAAATAAAAACCTCCTTCATATAATGAAAAAAAGGAGGTTTTTTTATGTTTTATTCAAATAATAATGACAATTATATGCAAGATTTTTATTTTTACAATCAAACACCTAATAATACATATTTTCCAAATAATATGATAAATAATATGCCAAATGCAAATAATGCACCTTGGCAAAATATGATGGGACCTAATATGTATAATCAAAACGCTTCTGCAAATCAAATAAGACAAAATCCAAATAATTTATATCCAGATACTTATAAAATAATAAGTCCTGTAGTTTCAAAAGTAATTGCAAATAGTAATTATCAATTTTTAAATGAAGAGGCATTAAATAATATGACAGATACAGTATTTAACATTGTAGAAAGCCAAATTGATTATGAAAAAAATAGTTCTCAAAGTTTAGAAAATGCTCAAACAAATTCTCAAAGCTCTAATAATTCTTCAAATGCTACTATGTCTAAAGTATCAGACGGAAGAAGTTCACAAACTAGTAATTCAAGACCTAATAAAAATGATAATTTGCTTAAAGATATTATCAAAATTCTTATTTTAAAAGAAATTCTTTCAAGACCTAATTGTAGTGCAAGTTATTATCCTTATTATAATCAAATGGGGTATAGTCAAAACTTTTAATAGAAATACTTTAAAATAATTTTAAATAAGCTATATTATATCCATGAATTGAAGGAAGCGAATCGAGAGTAACTGAGGTAGAATTGGTTAATACATTTTTTGGAAAGAGTTCATCTCCTGATGGAAGGGTGCCAAAAAATGCTATTTACCAATTCTACGTGAGTTAGCTTGAGCGAGCAACTGAAATGAAAGGATATAATATAGCTTTTATAAAATATCTTTTGTATTAATGAATTTTTAAATATTTTTTGAATATAATTTTAATATGGATTATTTTAGTATATTTAAGAAAATAATTATAGGAATATTTCTAATTATTATATTTTTTATCTGTTTAAAACTTACTTTTTTCTATGTACCGTTTTTAATAGCTTATATTATTTCAGTAATAATAGACCCTCTAATAAAATTTATAAATAAAAGGACAAGCTTAAGCAGAAAAACAAGCAGTATTATTGTGCTTGTAACTTTATTTTTAATTATATTTGCTATAAGTGCTTTTGGAATTATAAAACTTGTTGGTGAAACAACAAATCTATTATCAGGATTAAATAATTATTTAGAAATAGCAGTAAATTTTATTAGTGAAAAAACTTCTAGTATAAACTTAGAAAAAATAAATTTATCAGAAGAAGTTATTTCTATTTTTAAAAATTCAGCAAATGACTTTTTAAATACTCTTGCAGAACAAATAAAGAATTTATTAAGCAAAATATTAAATTATATAACATCTATACCTAATATGTTTATAAATATAATTATCACAATACTTGCAACTTATTTTATAAGTTCAGATAAATTCTATATTTTAGATAGAATGGAGCATCATTTGTCTAAAAAAATGGTAGGAAAAATAGTTACTCATGCTAAATCTATAATTTCTTCTCTTGGTGGGTATATAAAAGCAGAAATTACTTTAAGTTTCATAACTTTTATTATAGTTTTAACAGGATTAAACATTTTTTATATAATAGGAATGGATATAGAATATCCTATTTTAGTTGCATTACTTATTGGATTTGTAGATGCTCTCCCAATTTTAGGAGCAGGAAGCATTATGATTCCATGGGCAGTATTTCTATTTTTTAAAGCTAATAATCATTTGGCTTTTTCAATTTTGGGATTATATGTTTTTATACTAGCTATAAAGCAATTAATAGAGCCAAAACTTGTAAGCAACAATATTGGAATACATCCAATTTTTACACTTCTAGCTATGTATACTAGTTTTAAAATAATAGGCATTATAGGACTACTTGTAGGTCCAATAATACTTATTATTTTAAAAAATATTTTTGCAGAGGTTTTAGATAAAGGAATAATAAATTCTTTAGTTGATGATTAATATATAACTGCTGTAGGAACAAAAGAATCATCTGGTGGTGGCACATTTGCATTTTCAGGTTTTGAAATTTGTTCAATACTTGTAATTTTTATAATAGGAATATCTGCATTATTATAAGTTCCTTTAGTTATTTCTCCAGAAATTTTTACCCACGAATACATTTCAAAATCACTAGCTTTATCTGAAGAGCAAAGAAAGCCAACAATTAAAGATTGATTATTACTAATATCCATATTACGAGCTAATACAAATTGGTCTTTTGAAAAACCAGATAGTCTATAAATATAGCCAGAAAAAGAAATTTTCTGACCAACATATTTATCAATATTACTATGTACAATATTTAAAATATTTGTATAATTTTCACTTTCAATTTCAGCAACTTCTTTTGACGGAATAGTATCATTAACTAAATTCTTATCTTCAGAATTAGAAGAGGATAAAAGCTTATATAAAGAAATAATTGCAATTACAATAGAAGCAATAATCATTATAATTAAACAAGTTTTGAAAATATTTTGTTTATTAATTTTAATATTACAAACTAACATAGCAAAATCTCCTTTTGTTTTTTTGTAAATTTTATGCCCAAATGTTAAAAAATATACTAAATAGTTTCTATAATCAAAATTCCTTGCAAAAAACAATAAAAAGTGATATAGTAACTTATGTTTAAAAAAAGAATTTGAGGAGGAAACAATGGGACTTTTTGGCAAGATTTTTGGAAATTATAGTGAAAAAGAAGTAAAAAGAGTAATGCCAATTGTTGAAAAAATCAATAGTTTAGAGCCAGAAATGCAGAAATTAACAGATAAAGAGTTAACTGCAAAAACAGAATATTTTAAACAAGAATTAGCAAAAGGCAAAACTTTAGATGATATATTACCAGAAGCATTTGCAGTAGTTAGAGAAGCATCAAGAAGAGTTATAGGATTAAGGCATTTTGATGTTCAATTAATAGGTGGTATTATTCTACATCAAGGTAGAATTGCCGAAATGAAAACAGGTGAAGGAAAAACTTTAGTTGCAACATTACCAGTTTATTTAAACGCTCTTACAGGAAAAGGTGTTCATGTTATTACAGTTAATGAATACCTAGCTAAAAGAGATAGTGAATGGATGGGTAAAATTTATAGATTTTTAGGACTTTCTGTTGGACTTATTTATGGAAGAATGCCACACGAAGAAAAGCAAAAAGCATATAGATCAGATATCACTTATGGAACAAATAATGAATTTGGATTCGACTATTTAAGAGACAATATGGTTATTCATAAAGAAGATATGGTTCAAAGAGAATTAAACTACGCTATTGTAGATGAGATAGATAGTATTTTAATTGATGAAGCTCGTACACCACTTATTATTTCTGGTAGAGCAAACAAATCTTCAGACTTATATAAAAGAGCAGATAATTTTGTTAAAAGATTAAAAGCAAAAGTAATCATAGAAGAGGATGTTAAAGACATAGATCAAAGTGAAGATAATGAAAAATATGATTATATTGTCGATTTAAAAGCAAAATCTGCATCACTTACTCAAAAAGGTATTGAAAAGGCAGAAAGAGAATTTAATCTTGAAAATTTAAATGATATTCAAAACACAGATATAGTTCATAATATAACACAAGCATTAAGAGCAAATGGAATTATGAAAAGAGATATTGACTATATCGTTAAAGATGGAGAAGTTCTTATTGTAGATGAATTTACAGGACGTATTATGTATGGAAGAAGATATAATGATGGACTTCATCAAGCAATAGAAGCTAAGGAAAATGTAAAAATTGCAGATGAATCAAAAACTTTAGCAACTATTACATTCCAGAATTATTTTAGATTATATACTAAATTATCTGGTATGACTGGTACTGCAATGACGGAGGAAGCAGAATTTAGAGAAATTTATAATTTGGATGTTATTGAAATTCCAACAAATAAACCATTAATTAGAAAAGATCAAACAGACATTATTTATAAAAATGAACCTGCAAAATTTAGAGCTGTAATTAATGATATTAAGGAAAGTCATGAAAAAGGACAACCAGTTTTAGTTGGTACTGTTTCAATAGAAAATTCAGAAAAATTAAGCAAATTATTATCAAACGAAGGAATAAAACACGAAGTATTAAATGCTAAAAACCATGAAAAAGAAGCTGAAATTATAGCCCAAGCTGGTAAATATGGTGCAGTTACTATTGCAACTAACATGGCAGGACGTGGTACTGATATTATGCTTGGTGGTAATAGTGAGTATCTTGCAAAACAAGAAATGAGAAAGCAAAAATATGAAGAATATTTAATTGAGCAAGCAACAGCTTTTAATGAAACAGATGATGAAGAAATTCTATCTGCAAGAAAAACATTTAAAGAATTACAGAAAAAATTTGATGATGAAATAAAAGATGAAAAAGAAAAAGTAATTGAAGCAGGCGGATTAAAAATCATTGGTACAGAACGCCATGAATCAAGAAGAATTGATAACCAGCTTCGTGGTCGTAGTGGTCGTCAAGGAGATCCTGGTGAAACTAGATTTTACTTAGCATTAGACGATAATCTTCTTAAAATCTTCGGTGGAGATATGATTACTAGAATATTTGATAAAGGAAACATTCCAGAAGATTTACCTATAGAAGTAAAAATAATTTCTAAAACTATAGAAAGCGCTCAAAGTAAGGTTGAAGGAAGAAACTTTTCAATAAGAAAAAATATCTTAAACTATGATGATGTTATGAATGTTCAAAGAGACATCATATACACACAAAGAAGATCTGTTCTTGATGGAGAAAATATTAGAAATAATATTGTAGACATGATAGAGTCTGCTTGTGAAATGATAGTAGACACTTATAGACAAGAAATTGAAGAAAATAAAATTAATAAAGATGCTTTACTTAATGAAATAAAAGTTACATTAAACATTGGAGAAGTAGATGCATTAAAAGAAGAAAAAATTAATGCCGATAAACTTTTAAAAGAATTGAAGGAGAAGACTTTAGCAAATTATGAAGCTAAAGAAAAGGAATTTGGAGATGATATTAGAGAACTAGAAAGAATAGTACTTTTAAAAGTAGTTGACGGAAAATGGATGGATCACATTGATGCAATGGACGAGCTAAAAAATGGTATTGGCTTAAGAGCTTATGGTCAAAAAGACCCTGTTGTTCAATATAGATTTGAAGGTGGGGAAATGTTTGATGAAATGATAGCTCAAATTAAATTGGAAGTTGCAAAAATTATGCTTCATGTTGTTAAATCAAGCGGACCTATCCAAAGAAGTTCTACTGTAAATATTACAAATGCTGGATTAGATAATTCAGCAATAAATAGTATGAACATTGAGGGCGAGAATAATGTGCCAAAAACAAATCAAACATCAAAACCTCAACCAATAGTAAATAGTGGTCCAAAGATTGGAAGAAATGATCCTTGTCCATGTGGAAGTGGTAAGAAATACAAGAATTGTTGTGGGAAGAATGCTTAAAATCGATGGCTTGAAGAATTTATAAAGTATAAAAAGATAAGTACTCAAAAATAGTTTGTTACCCAAACTAGAAAATAAAAACTGAAATATATTGAAAAATAAGGAGTGTATCCAAAAGGAAATGGATGACACTTCTTTTTTGTATAAAAATTTATATTTTTTGTGAAAATATTGAATATGAAATAAAAAGATGATACAATACAAATGTTCGCTAATGTTATTAAAACCATTTTAAAAGGAGTGATATTTAATGGAAAATAACAAATTAAAAATTATATCAAATCTTTTTGAAGGATATGAAATACGAAGTAT
>CANQGE010000021.1 GCA_947601495.1 uncultured Clostridia bacterium
AAACAATATCATTTCTGGTACTCTCTTTCAATATTTTATTTTCAATTTACTTGTGACATATCTATTTTAAACCTATATAGGCAAATTATGTAACATAAAAAGTTTTATTTCATATTATGTACTATATAAAATAAAAGGAGGTTATTTTATGAGTAGTTGTAATTGTAATTCTCAAGAAAATATCTATTCTAATTCTTGTTTTACAAATAATAATGCTGTATTTCCAAAAAATTATTTATTTGGTCACGCATATACTCCAGTTCAATATTTAAAAAAGACTTTTACTCCAGAAATTGGCTTAAAAAATGGTACTGTTTTTCCTGAGCTTGTAAGTCCTTATTCTCCTGGTCAATCTATGGATTTTATAAATTATTTAAAAAATGGAGGTAATGAAAATGGATAATTCTTGTTCATGTCAAAATACTGGTAAAAAAGAAATGCTTCATAAAATTATGAGCTTAAATTTTGCTATAAACGATTTATCTCTATATTTAAATACTCATCCTACTGATTCACAAGCAATTTGTAAGCATAATGAATATGTTAAAGAGGTTGAAAAACTTACTGAAGAATACCAAAAATTATATGGTCCTTTAACTATAAACTTTATTTCAGATACTTGGGATTGGATAGATGAACCATGGCCTTGGGAAAGGGGGGCTTATTAATATGTATTACTATTTAAAAACTTTACAATATCCTATAAACATTAAACATCGTAATTTACAGATGGCTAAAAATATTATTTCACAATATGGTGGACCAGATGGAGAGCTTAGTGCTTCTCTTAGATATTTATCACAAAGGTTTGGTATGCCTGATAAAAAATCTAAAGCAATACTAAATGACATTGGTACAGAAGAATTAGCTCATTTGGAAATGGTTGGTACTTTAGTTCATCAATTAACAGATGGTGCAAGTGCTGAAGAAATTCAAAAAGCTGGACTTGGGCCATACTACACAGATCACGGACTAGGAGTTTATCCACAAGCAGCTGCTGGATATCCTTATTCAGCTGCTTCTATTCAAGTAAAAGGCGACCCTGTTGCAGATTTAACAGAAGATTTAGCTGCTGAGCAAAAAGCTCGTGCAACTTATGAAAAACTAATTGATTTATGTAAAGATGATGCTGATGTTGTTGATGTTTTAAAATATTTAAGAGAACGTGAAGTAGTACACTTTCAAAGATTTGGTGAAGCTTTAAATGGAGTTCAAGAAAAGCTATATCAAAGAAACAATTATTATTTAAATAATAATTGTAAATAATTATTTATTAATATTAAAAATCTTAACAAAATTATTTTAACACGCAAAAAATTCTCGGAAATAATTTCCGAGAATTTTTTTATTTTTCTATAAATTTTAAATTGTTCTATTCTGGTAAAATATATTTTTGATTTATCTAATAAAATTAGTTTTTACATCTTTATTTTCAGGATGTTTTATATTCTCTTTTTTTCCGGCTTCAATGCATTTTAACATCCATGCCATATTTTTACCTAGATTATACATTACGTGCATTCCTTCTAAGTCTTGTTTAACTTCTTCTACAGTATTTCCATGAACATTATTCCAATAATTTGAAGAAACTATTGGCATTTGATTTATTGTAAAATATTTATTTAAAACGTCAAAAGATGCAACTGTTCCTCCTCTTCTAGCACTTACTATACTTGCTCCTGGTTTAAATTCGAATTCTTTTTTTCCTGCATAAAAAGCTCTATCTAATATTGATAAAATTCTTCCAGTTGGATGTGCATAATAAACTGGTGTTCCAAAAACAAATCCGTCACTTGTTTTTGCTTTTTCTATTAAAACATTTGCCACATCATCAAACACGCATTTTCCTATTTCTCTACACTTTCCACATGCTATGCAATCTGCAACTAATTTATTTCCTAAATGCAAAATTTCAGTTTCTATATTCTCTTCTTCTAAAGCTTCTGCCACTTTGCAAAGTGCTGTATATGTGCACTTTTTTTCATTTGGACTTCCATTAACTAATAATATTTTCATTTAACACCTCCATATAATTATTTATACGATATCATATTTTATATTATTCTTCAATAAGTTTATATTCACTTAAATCTGGAATTTTAACTTTATTCTGCAAATCTAAATTATTAATTTCTTGATCATTATTTTCTAAAACTTTTATTTTGGGTTTTATCTCATATAATATGGTCATACTATCGGTTAAATTTTCTTTATTATGCTCTGTTTTTTCTAATGTTATAATATTATTGTTTTCATTCATATCAATTTTTACCTTTATAGAATCTTTCATTTTAGGCTCATTTAACTCATAATTACTTATATAATAAGTTTCTTTAGATTTTGATATTTTTATTCTAAAGTCCATAGCTGTAAAAATTTTATTTTTCAAAAATTTTGTCATATTAAACATATTGTTCCATTCATTATAAAAAACAGATGGTTCTTCTTGAATTTTATTTTCAAACATATTAGTTTTATATGTTTTATCTTTTAAATTTACTTCTACGTTTTCATACTGAGTAATATTATTATCTAAATAAGTTTTAGTAGTATATGTTGCCATATATGGTTCTAATTCAGTTTTAAAATATAATATTTTTCCCTTTTCTATATTATTCTCAAATAAAAAATAATATTCTGTTCTACCAATTTCTTCATTTGTAAAGCTTTTCCCATATGTAGAAGTAACATTCTTTTTTAGTTCAAATCCATTAAAACTTTCAAAATAAACCTTGCTCATTTTTAAGTCTACTTTATACAATATATATGTTCTTACTCCTACAATAATCATATAAGCAATTATAAAAATTAATATTATAGCTATTATAATTTTTTTATATTTCTTTTTAGGTTTTAAAACTTGATTGTCTTTTTTATATTCTTCATCTATAAGCTCATCAACTGATATTTCAAAAACTTGTGCTAATGTTTTCAATTTTTCAAGTTCTGGAGTTGTTTGTCCAGCTTCCCATTTTGATATTGTTTGTCTTGAAACATTTATTTTATATCCTAGTTCTTCTTGTGACCATCCTTTTTGCTTTCTTAGTTCTAATAATTTTTCATTAAACATCTCTTTTGTCCCCTTTCAAATTTATAAACAAATTATAGAATAATAAAGCAATATTTTCTATCAATTCTTATTATAAATTTGTCAACCAAATTTAACATTTAAAAAAATAACTTTAATTATTTAAAATAATTAAAGTTATTTTTATTTTATTCATCTTCGTTTTCATTTTCTTCTACTGTTTCATTTTTACAAGCTTTTATTTTTACTATTCTCATATCTTTAATTTTTTCGACTTTATATGTTACTTTTTCTGTTTCTATAACAGGTTTTTCCTTTTCATCTGGAATTCTTCCTAGTTCTTCTATTAAATATCCTGAAATAGTATCATAATCTCCTTCTGGAATTTCTATTTCTAAAATTTTTTCAACATCTGAAATAGAAAGACTTCCATTTATCATATAAGTATTTTCATCTATTTTTTCATAACTTTTTTCAACTACATCATATTCATCATAAATTTCACCAACTATTTCCTCTAAAATGTCTTCCATTGTAACAATACCAGCTGTTCCGCCATATTCATCTACAACAATTGCTATTTGTTTTCTATTTTTTCTAAGCTCACTAAAAAGCTCATTTACTGGCTTTGTTTCTGGTACATAGTAGGCTTCTTTTATTAAATTTTTGATTTTAACGTTTTTATTTTTAGTAGAAACTAAAATATCTTTTACATAAACGATTCCTTTTATTTCATCAATAGTTTCATCATAAACAGGAACTCTACTATATCTAAAATCTTCTGATATTTCTTCAATAACTTTTGAAATAGATAAGTTCATATCTAAAGCAAATATTTTTGTTCTTGGAACCATTATTTCACTAACTGTTTTATCATTAAATTCAAAAACATTATTTATCATTTCTCCTTCTGACTGGTCTATTGTTCCTTTTTCTTTTCCAACATCTACCATCATTCTAATTTCTTCTTCGGTAACAGTTTCTTCTTCATTACTAGAAACTCCAAATATTTTTGATACTACATTCGTTGAAAATGTTAAAAATTTTACAAAAGGATATGTTAAAAATGCTATTGCTCTTATTACTCCTATTGTTGCAAAAGAAATTTTTTCTGAATATTTCATTGCAATTCTTTTTGGAACAAGTTCGCCAAAAATTAACGTAAAATATGATAAAATTAATGTAATAATTATTATTGAAATACTATTCCATGCACTAATTCCAATTGCAGGAACTAAGTCATTTAATACTGGTGCTAATTTACTTGCAAATGTTTCTGAAGCAAATGCACTTGAAAGGAAACCAGCTAGTGTAATTCCAATTTGTATTGTTGATAAAAAGTTACTTGGATTTTCAAGCATCTTTTTTATTTTTTTTGCCTTTTTGTTGCCTTCTTTTACTTCTAAATCTATTTTTGCATCATTTAATGAAATAAAAGCAATTTCCGCTCCTGCAAAAAAGCCATTTAATAATATTAGAATTATTAATAAAACTATTTGTATCATCTCTACTCCCCATATAATAAGCACTTATGCTTATTATATATTTTATTTATTTAATATAGCAACAGCTAATTCTTCTAATTTTTTTCTTGAATCTTCATTAAGAGTTGATCTTATTGTTACCATTGGTTCAACAATTGTAATATCTTTCATTTGACTTAAAATTTCTTTCATGCATTTTCCTGCTGTTGGAGCCCAAGTTCCGTTTTCTACTAAACCTATTTTTCTATTTTGATAATTTTTTCCTAATAAGTGATGTAGGAATTGTTCCATAGGTGGAAAAACTCCAAAATTATAACTTGATGAAGCAAGAATTATTTTATCATAACGAAAAGCATCTTCTATTGCCTCTGCCATATCATCTCTTGTTAAATCAGCCATAGATACTTTTTTTGCTCCTTTAATTTTTAAAATTTCTGCAAGTTCTTCTACGGCATTTGCTGTATTTCCATGAATTGATGAATATGCTATAAAAACTCCATCATCTTCTGGTTTATAGCTACTCCAAATATCATATTTTCCAATATAATATCCTAAATTTTCTTTTAAAATTGGTCCATGTAATGGACATATCATTTTAACATCTAGTGTTGCTAATTTTTTAAGTAAGTCTTGAACTTGAACCCCATATTTTCCTACTATATTGAAATAGTATCTTCTAGCTTCACAAGTCCAGTCTTCTTCTGTGTCTAAAGTACCAAATTTTCCAAATCCATCTGCAGAAAAGACTATTTTTTCAGTTTTTTCATAAGTTACCATTACTTCTGGCCAATGCACCATTGGAGCCATAAAAAATTGTAATGTATGTTTTCCAATATTTATTTCTTCGCCTTCTGATACTACTATTTTTCTCTCTTCTAAGTTTTCAATACTAAAAAATTGTGGTAAGAATGCAAAAGTTTTCATATTTCCTATTAATTTCATATTAGGATATTTTTCTGCTAAAACACCTATATTATAAGCATGGTCTGGCTCTAAATGTGAAATTACTAAATAATCTACAGTTTGTCCATCAAGTGCTTTTTCTAAATTTTCAAGCCATTCATCAGTTTTTCTTCTATCTATTGTATCCATAACTACATTTTTTTCATCTTTGATTAAATATGAGTTATAAGATATACCATTTGGAACAACATATTGTCCTTCAAATAAGTCTATTGTTTTATCATCTGCTCCAATATAAATTATGTTGTCTGATATTTTTGTATCTTTCATTTAAAAAGTTCTCCTTCTTATTTTTTGTCATTATATTATAATATACTTTAAAAAGCAACAAAATAAAAATTTAAGTTTTAGTATTTTTCAATTATAAATTAATTTCTTATAGTAGTTATATATAAATTTTATAACTCTTTCTTATAGTATTTATATATAACTTTATACGTGACTTGGTGTCGCAATCTTCTTTTTTAAAAATAAGAAAAAGGAAGATTGCTCCAATCGCCCTTCGCTTGCGCTTCGGTTGGTCGCTTACGCGTCACTATTAAAGTTATATATAAATACTATAAGAAATGTTTTTTAACTTTTATAAGAATCTTTATAAAAATACTAAAACTTAAAACCACTTATTTTTGTATATCTTTAACAGTAAATCCTGCTTCATCAATAACTTCTTTTATTTTACTACCATCAATTTCTCTATCAGATACTATTACTGCCTTTTTTTCTTCTAGATTTACTTCTGCTTTTGAAACTCCTTCTATTGAACTTAATGCTTTTTCCACAGTCATTTTGCAATGATTACATTGCATTCCTTCTACATAAATTGTTGTTTCCATGCTTTTTTCCTCCTCTAAATTTTCTTTTTTATTTATATTTTGATTATTGTGAGCTTTCTCATCTACTTGCTCTTTTTGAACAATTTCATTATTTTCAAATTCTTTATATTTGCTTTTAAACTTTCTTAATCTTAATGCATTTGTAACTACACATACTGAGCTAAGGCTCATTGCAGCTGCACCTATCATAGGATTAAGTTTTAATCCAAAACTTAAATAAAATACTCCTGCTGCAATTGGTATTCCTATTGTATTATAGAAAAATGCCCAAAACAAATTCATTTTTATATTGTTTATAACTGACCTGCTTAAATCTATTGCTGTGCAAACATCTAATAAGTTGTCTTTCATTAAAACTACATCTGCTGATTCTATTGCTATATCTGTTCCAGAGCCAATTGCTAATCCTATTTCTGCTTTTACTAATGCTGGACTGTCATTTATTCCATCTCCAACAAATGCAACTTTCTTTCCTTGTTTTTGTAATTTTTCTACTTCTTTTTCTTTATCTTGTGGCATAACTTCTGAAATGACATTGTCTATTCCTATTTCTTTTCCTATTGCACTAGAAGCTAATTTATTATCTCCTGTAAGCATTACTACTTCAAGGTTTTTATCTTTTAAAATTTCAATTGCTTTTTTACTTGTTTTCTTAATCATGTCTGAAACTGCAATTAAACCTATTAGATTGTTTTCTTTTGCGAAGTAAAGAAGTGTTTTTCCATTTTTAGCAAGCATATCGCTTTTTTCTCTAACATCATCTGTATTAATATGGTTTTCGTTCATAAAGTTTAAGTTTCCGCCAAAATATTGCTTACCATCAATTTTTCCTTTTACGCCTCTACCAGACACTGCAAAAAAGTCTGTAACTTCTAAGAGCTCTATATTTCTTTCTTTAGTTTTTTCTAATATTGCTTCTGCTAAAGGATGCTCAGAATTTTTTTCCAGACTTCCTGCAATTTTTAATAATTCATTTTCTACTTTTTCATTATAAGTTGTGTTTTCAATTATTTTTACTCTATCATTTTTTAAATTTTCTGTATTACCAACAAAATTCTGACTCGTTATAATATCAACTACTTTTGGCTTTCCTGTAGTTATTGTTCCAGTTTTATCTAAAACTACTGTATCTATTGAATGTAGTAATTCTAAGCTTTCTGCAGATTTTATTAAAATTCCATTTTCAGCACCTTTTCCTGTTCCTACCATAATTGCAACTGGTGTTGCTAATCCTAATGCACATGGACAAGAAATTACTAAAACAGCTATTGCAGTTGTTAAAACGAATTCAAAACTTTGACCTAATATAGTCCATATAATTGCTGTTAAAATTGCTATTCCTATTACTGTTGGAACAAAAATTGCACTTACTTTATCTGCTATTTTTGATATAGGAGCTTTTGAGTTACTAGCCTCTTCTACTAATTTTATAATTTGTGAAAGAGTAGTGTTTTCGCCTACTTTTGTTGCTTTCATTTTTAGAAATCCGTTTTTATTTATTGTTCCTGAAACTAGTGTATCTCCAATATTTTTCTCTACTGGAATACTTTCTCCTGTAATACTAGATTGGTCAACTGAAGAATTTCCTTCTATAACAGTTCCATCTACTGGTATGCTATCTCCTGGTTTTATTATTATAATGTCTCCTTGTAAAATTTCTTCTAAAGAGACTTCATATTCTTTTCCTTCTCTTAAAACTATTGCTGTTTTTGGAGCTAGGTTTATTAATTTACTTATAGCATCACTTGTTTTTCCTTTAGATTTTGTTTCTAAATATTTTCCTACTGTAATTAATGTAAGTATTGTTCCAGCTGATTCAAAGTATATATCCATGCTATATCTTTGGACTATGTTAAGATTATTATGACCTAATCCAAAGCTAATCATATAAATTGCAAAAATTCCATATATTGTTGCAGCAGAACTTCCTAAAGCTATTAATGAATCCATATTTGGACTTCTTTTAAATAATCTTTTAAATCCTACTAAAAAATAGTTTCTATTTACATACATAATTGGAAGTAGTAATAAAAATTGTGTAAATGCAAATGTAAGGGCATTTGATGTACCATCAAATATATTTTTTATAATATTTGGTATTGGAATTTTAAACCATTCATATAACATATGATGCATTGCTATATACATAAGCGGAATTAAAAAACAAATTGAAATTATTAATCTATTTTTCATAGATTTTAAATTTGCTTTATTTTTATCTGTAATTTCTGATTTTGTATTTGAAGATTTTTTTTCATTAGAAACTAAAGTAGCTCCATATCCTGCATCTACAACAGAATTTATTATTTTTGAAGAATTAACAATATTTTCATCATATTCAACAACCATATTATTTGAAAGTAAATTTACATTAACATTTTTTACTCCTTCAAGTTTTCCTACTGCTCTTTCAACATGTGCTTGGCAACTACTGCATGTCATTCCTTGAACATCATATTTTTCCTTTTTCATATTTTACTCCTCATATAAAATATTTAGTTTTTTTAAAGTATTGCCTTTTAAAAAATCATATATTTTGCTCATTATAAATTATTTGACGTATCAAATCTATAATAGCAATTTCTAACATCTGGATAATAATCTTTTATTTTAACAATTGAACCGTCTTCTAATGTTATAGTTAAATTTGGATATGTCATAAGCATTTTTTCATTTCCAATATACTTATAAATAAAGTCTGAAACTTCCTTATTTCCATAAACTCCTCTATAAGTTTCTTCTGCAACTGCTTTTTCCTTTACAGGAAGATTTTTTTCTACACTAACTCTTAGTAGGAACATATCTATTGCAAATGTAGAAAATAAGCAATCAACAAATAAAAATACAATTAATAGAGCTGTTGCTAAACGTGCTATATTTATATTTATTTTTGATTTTATCCAATCAATTAATCTATCAACTCTTGGATTAATTACTCTAAGTAGATATATTCCAAGTAGTCCCCAAAACAATGAGTAAAGTAAGCATATTCTACCATTTATATTTAAAAATCTGTCTGAGTAATCCCACCATTTAACATTTAGTACTGCTTCACCTAAAAAGCTAATTATATATTCAACAACCGACCCTACTATAAATCCCCCTAAAAATAAAGTATGATTATTTTTAAAGAATTTATATCTTAATGCTAAAATTATAATAACTGCTCCTACTCCATAAATACTACAGAAAGGGCCATATAAAAAGCTTTTTCTACTTTCTAATACACCATAATTAAACAAAGCAAAAATTGTTTCAATAACATAACCCACAAAGCTATATACAATAAAATATGCAGCTACTCTCCACATTGAAATTTCAAATTTAGGTTCAAGTTGTTCATCTTTTTTCTTGCTTTTCTTAACTTTTTCATCTATTTTTTTCTTTATTTCTTTTTTATTTTTATTTATTTTTTCTTTTGCTTTTTCTTTTATTTTTTCTGTTTTACTTGTTTTTCTAGTTTTTTCTAATTTTTTCTCTGCTTCCTTAATTTCTTCTTTTTTAGGTTTTATTTCTTCAGCGTTTACTTTGTTTTCTTCTACTTTAACTTCTTTTTTTTCTGGTTTTTCTTTTACTTTCATATAAAACTCCTAATAATATAAATTTAACCTATTATTTTTCCGCCACCTAGAACAATGTCATCTACATAAAATACAGCAGATTGACCTGGTGTTATAGCTCTTTGTGGTTCATCAAAAACTACCTTTATATTATTCTCATTTTCTATAATTTTAGCTTTGGAAATTTTTGAAGAATATCTAGTTTTAACTTCAACATCCATCCAATCATTTATGCTATCTACTAAAAGTAAATTTATATTAGAAACTAAAATCTCTTTTTTATAAAGTTCTTTTTCTTCTCCTACTATTACTTCATTTTTTTCTTTATTAAATCCTAAAACGAAAAGTGGTACCGGATTTGAAATTCCAAGTCCTCTTCTTTGGCCTATTGTGTAATTATATAGTCCAGTATGTTTTCCTAATACTTTTCCAGAAGAATTTACAATGTTTCCTTCTTTTGGTTTTATATTTGAATTATTTTCTAAGAATTTTTTATAATTTCCATCTGGCACAAAACAAATATCTTCACTATCTGGTTTATTTGCCACTTTTAAATTATTTTCTCGTGCAATTTCTCTTATTTTCTCTTTACTTTCAAAATCTGATAATGGAAAAATTATGTGTGATAATAATTCTTTTGGCAAATTCCATAAAACATAACTTTGATCTTTTTTTCCTGCATTAGATTTTTTTAAAACCCATCTTTTATATTTTTCGCTATATTCTGTTTTAGCATAATGACCTGTTGCAATATAATTACATTCCATTTCTTTTGCTTTTTCATACATAAGTCCAAATTTCATATATTTATTACATTCTATACATGGGTTTGGAGTTTTACAATTTGAATAGCAATTAATAAAATCATTTATAACATATTCTTTAAATTCATCTTTAAAATTATATGTAAAATGAGGAATTCCAATTTGTTTGCAAATGTTTTTAGCATCTAAATATGTATTTTGGTTACAGCAACTACTCCCTGCAAAGAGTTCCATAGTAGTTCCTATAACTTCATATCCCTGGTTTTTAAGTAGTAGTGCAGAAACAGAGCTATCCACTCCTCCACTCATTCCAAGCAAAACTCTTTTATTTTCCAATTTTACTTCTCCTATAAAACATTTTTTTCTTTATTATATAATATAAATTAATTTTTATTTCTTAAAGTTATATTAATTACAACAATTTATATTTCCTTTTCCAGAAGTTTCATTTTTAGAAATAATATCTTCCATTGTGTGCCAAGCAAGTAAAGCGCATTTTACTCTTGCAGGCATATTTGATACATTTTTAAAAGCAATAGCATCTTCTAACTTTTCAAGCTCTTCTTCACTATTTATTTCTCTTTTTATCATGCCTATAAATGTTTTTATTATTTCTCTTGCTTCTTCAACTGTTTTTCCTTTTAAAGTATCTATCATAACTGATGTTGATGCTTGTGAAATAGCGCATCCGTGTCCTGAAAAAGCCATGTCTTCTATTATGTTTCCATTTAACTTTATTTCTAAAGTAATTTCATCACCACAATTAGGATTATGCCCTATTTCTTCAAAGTCTGGATTATCCAATTTTTTCTTATTATATGAATTCATACTGTGTTCCATAATAAGTTCATTATAAACATCTGTTAAATCTTCCATTAATTTACCTTTCTTTTTTAATTACTTTTTTATATACTTTTTAAACATATTATAGGCTTTATCTAAGCTACTAACTAGCTTATCTACATCTTCTTTAGTATTATAGATGTAGAAACTTGCTCTACAAGTTGAATCTATTCCTAAATATCTCATAAGTGGTTGTGCACAGTGATTTCCTGAACGTACACATACCCCATTAGAATCCAAAATGCTTGCAACATCATGTGGATGAACTCCTTTTATATTAAAAGAAATTACTCCTGAATGATTTTCTTTGTTTGGTGTTAAATATAAATCTAAATAATCTAATTTTCTTAATTTTTCTTCTGCATAATTTACTATTTCTTGTTCTATTTCTCTTATTTTGTCATATCCCAAATTTTCAATATAATCTATTGCAGAACCTAAGCCTACAACTCCACCAACATTTTGAGTTCCTGCTTCAAATTTGTTTGGAAGCGGAGCAAAGGTTGTTTCTTGTTCGTGAACATATTCTATCATATCTCCACCCATTAAAAATGGAGTCATTTTGTTTAATAATTCTTTCTTTCCATATAAAACTCCAATTCCAAGTGGAGCAAGCATTTTGTGTCCTGAAAAAACAAGAAAATCTGCATCTAATTTTTGAACATCAATTCTCATATGTGGAATGCTTTGTGATGCATCTACAATAACTATTGCACCTTTTTTATGTGCATGTTTTATTATTTTTTCAATATTGTTTATAGTTCCTAAAACATTAGAAACATGAGTAATTCCTACTATTTTAGTTTTATCAGTAATTTTGTTTTCAATTTCTTCATCAGGAATTTCAAATTCACTATTTATATACATATAGTTTAATTTTGAAGAAGTTACTTTTGAGACTTTTTGCCAAGGAACTAAATTTGAATGATGTTCCATAATAGATATAACTATTTCATCATCTTTTTTTAAATTTTCCATACCATAAGAATAAGCAATTAAATTTAAGCTTTCTGTTGCATTTTTAGAAAAAATAATTTCTTCTCTTGATTTAGCATTTATAAATTTAGCAATTTTAGTTCTTGTATTTTCATAAATTTCTGTTGCTTCAATGCTTAAAGAATATGCTCCTCTATGTGGATTTGCATTCATAGTTTTATAATATTCATCTACTGCATTAATTACTTGAATAGGTTTTTGAGTTGTTGCTCCACTATCTAAGTAAGTTATACCTTTTTCTAAAATTGGAAAATCTTTTTTTATATTCATATTATCCCTCTCTTAATCTAATCTATTATCTATTTCATAAGCAATTCTATTTTTTACTTCAATATTTTCTATAGTTTCTATTATATTATTGAAATTAGCTCGTACTATTAATTTCATGGCTTCTTTATGATTAAAGCCTCTACTCATAATGTAGAATAGTTCTTTTTGTCCAATTTTTCCTGCTGCACTACTATGATTTCCTTCAACATCTTCTTCTGAACATAAAAGCATTGGAAGAGCTAAAGATTTCGCTGTATCTGATAAAAGTGTGCAAAATTCATTTTCATTTCCTTTTGCTTTTTTACAGCCTCTTTTGAAATCTATTGTTCCTTTAAAATGTTTTTTTGCATTATCTTTTAAAGCACCTTGAACTTCAATATTTATATTAGATTTTTCTCCTTTTAATTCACCAATATAATTTATATCTATTAACTGATTTTCTTTTCCTAAATAAATTGTATTTATATTGTTTTCTGCTTTTTTTCCAGTTATATTAGAATATAGATTAGTTACGCTTGCCTTTCCGCCAAAATCTACAATTGTGAAATTTAAGTTTGCATTATCTAAAACTTCACTATCTATACTGATAAAATTATTTGTATCTAAACTTACTAAATTAACAATAACAATATTTAATTCTGAGCTTTCCTTTGCAAGTATTTTTAAAACTCCATTATGAAAAGATTTTACCTTACTTTCATATTTTAAATAAATAGTTGCTTTTGAATTTTCGTTTGCAATAATTTCAATATTTTCTATTAAATTATTATTCGTCTCATCTAAATAAAAATCTAAAAAAGCTTCTTTTTTTTGTTTAGAATCTATTGTTATTTTTAAATTTTTATTTGATAATTTTTTTGAATTTTCTAAAAGTATGTCTCCAACGCCATATTTTAAAGATATTTCATCTTTTTCAAAATCTATTTTTATATCTTTATTTTCATTTTTTATTATTAAATTTGAAAATTCTTGAACTTCTTTTGGCAAATCAACATTTTCTAATTTAATATTATTAATGTTGAAATTTCTTGAAGTTCTAACTGGCGTTTCATTTAATTTTAGCTTTTCCATAATATTGCCCCTTTTTATAAATTTGCTTAATTTAAAAGTTTTTTGTTTTTCTATATAATTTTATCCGATTGACCCTTCTAGTTCTAAGTTTATTAAATTGTTCATTTCAACTGCATATTCTACTGGTAATTCTTTTGATATTGGATAAGCAAAACCTCTTACTATCATTGCTTTTGCATCTTCTTCTGACATTCCTCTGCTCATCAAATAAAAAATTGTTTTATCACTTATTTTACCAATTTTTGCTTCATGTGAAAATTCTACATCATCATTTCTTATATCATTTGTTGGAATTGTATCTGATATTGAAATATCATCAAGCATTAATGATTCGCAAGAAACAGAAGATTTTGAATTTTTAGCCTCTTCATTTATTCTAACTAAAGACCTATAAGTACATTTTCCACCATTTTTTGAAATTGATTTTGCATTAACAACACTTGATGTATTTGGTGCATTATGAACAACTTTAAATCCATTATCTAAGTTTTGACCTTTTCCCGCGAAAGATATTCCAGTAAATTCTGTTTTTGCACCTTCTCCGTTTAAAATGCTCATTGGATATAGCATAGATATTTTTGAGCCAAAAGAACCTGTTACCCAGTCTATTTGTCCGCCTTTTTCTACTATTGCTTTTTTTGTGTTTAAATTTAGCATATTTTTAGACCAGTTTTCTATTGTTGAATATCTTAAATATGCATTCTCTTTAACATAAAGTTCAACACATCCTGCATGAAGATTTACTTTATTATATTTTGGTGCTGAACATCCTTCTATGAAATGAAGTGATGCACCTTCATCAACTATAATTAAAGTATGCTCAAATTGACCAGATTCTGGCGAATTTAATCTAAAATATGATTGAAGTGGTATATCTACTTTTACTCCTTTTGGAACATATACAAAAGATCCTCCAGACCAAACTGCTCCATGAAGTGCAACAAACTTGTGATCATATACTGGCACACATTTCATAAAATATTTTTTTACAATTTCTGGATATTCTCTAACAGCTGTTTCCATATCTGTATAAATTACGCCTTGTTTAATTAAGTCTTCTTTCATACTGTGATAAACAACTTCTGAATCATATTGAGCTCCAACACCAGCAAGTGATTTTTTCTCTGCTTCTGGAATTCCTAGATTATCAAATGTTTTTTTAATGTCGTCTGGAACATCTTCCCATGAGCTATTTAATTTTGATTTTGGCTTAACATATGTTGAGATGTCGTCCATATTTAATTCTGATATATCTGGTCCCCAAGTTGGAAGTTCTAACTTATTGTATATTTCTAAAGCTTTTAATCTAAATTCTTTCATCCAATCTGGATCACCTTTTTGCTTAGAAATATCTTCTATTATTTCTTTGTTTAAACCTTTTTGAGATTTAAAATCATAACTATCTTTATTTTTAATATCATAAATATTTCTATTAATTTCATCTATGTTTGTTTTCTTCATAAAGATTTTGATTTCCTTTCATCTACGAAATTTAATAAATTATTTTTTATATTGTTCATATCCATTTTCTTCAATTTCTTTTGCTAAACTTGCATCTCCTGTTTTTACTATTTTTCCGTCTACTAAAACATGAACATAATCTGGTTTTAAGCTATGAAGTATTTTAGTGTTGTGTGTTATTATCAAAACAGAATTTTCTTTTGTTTTAAACATTTCTATACCTTTTGAAACAGTTTTAATTGCATCTACATCTAATCCTGAATCTGTTTCATCTAAAATTGCAAGTTTTGGATTTAGCACAAGTAATTGCAAAATTTCATTTTTCTTTTTCTCTCCACCAGAAAATCCAACATTTAAACTTCTATCCATATTTTTTGGATTCATTTTTAATTCGTCCATATATGTTTTTAATTCATTTTTAAATTCAAAAATTTTAACAGGTTTTCCAGTTACTTTGCTTTTAGCATATTTTAAAAAGTTTGTTACTGAAACTCCTGGTATTTCTTCTGGCAATTGAAAAGACATAAATATTCCTTTTCTAGCTATTTCGTCTGTTTTTAAATTATTTATATTTTCACCCTCGAAAATAATTTCTCCTGATTTTTTTTGATATAGCGGATTATTCAAAATAGCATTTGCTGTAGTTGTTTTACCAGAACCATTAGGGCCCATTATTACATGAACTTCTCCTGCATTTATTTTTAAATTTATTCCTTTTAAAATTTCTTTTTCTCCCGCATTTACAAATAAATTTTTAATTTCTAATAGTTTACTCATAATATATCCTTTCAATTTTTTATTTTATACTTTTTCCTTTTAAAGAAATTCTTGCACAAGATCTGCATTTTTCTTTATTTATATCATAACCACATTCTAAATCATTAAAATCTAATACTTTATGAACGTATTTTGCTAAATTATTTATTGTTTCATCTTCTAAAGCTGACTTTAATTTTTCGGCTTCACTACAAGCTTTTTCTTCATTTAAACCTAGAACATCTTTAAAAAATACATATCCAATATCATAAGCTGCTAATATTTTTTTAGCTAAGTTTTCTCCTTCTTTTGTTAATTCTATTCTTCCATAAGTTTCATAATTTATTAGCTTTTCTTCTTTTAAATTATTTAAAGCCTTGTTTACACTAGGCTTAGAACAATTCATTTTATTTGCAATATCTGTTACACGTATTTCATTATTTTGTTTTTGCAAAATATACATATTTTTTAAATATTCTTCTAACGCATTTGATATCATACTTTTTCTCCTTTTTTGTTAGCCTCGGTTAACATTATATAACATATGTGCTACATTGTCAATAAAAAGTTAGATTAATCTAACTTTTTTAAAGTAAAAAGAGAAATCCCCCAGCAGCCAGAGCTGCCGGGGGATGTAGAGTTTTGCTTTTGCATAGAAATTGGTAATTTGAAGTGATTGCTGATAAATTAGGGGCGATGTTTGGGCTTTAGTTTTAGCCTTCGCTTGGCCGCCTTTTTCTGGGCTTTCTCCTCATTCCTTTTCTTCCGCTTTTGCTTTTGCTTCTGCTTTCTGTAGTTTTTATCTTTTGGCGAAAGCACTTGCATTTTGGCTGGCATCCTTTTTACGACAACGTTACTGAATTTATCTCCTTCGTTTCCAAATTGATAAATGCAGTAAACATAGTCTCTGTTTAAGATGTCAACTCTTTGAACACGCGGACATTGGCTTTGGATTGTTTCTTCGAAATCGCGTTTTACATCACTTGCCCCATGATTGATCGCCAGGAAAACAATATTTGCAAATTTGTTTATAAATCCCAGCATTTCATCTCTTGTTGCATGCGAAGTTTTCTCGCGAGTTGTTTTGATTAGTGCACGCTTCCTATATGGTTTGTTACCAATCAGAACCATTTCTGCATCCTTTGCCTCAAGCAGGGTTCTTGCTAAAGTTTCCTCTGCAGCATAACCTGTTAGATGAATCATCGCATTTTCCCTTTCAAGAAACATTGGAACGTAATTCTTTGCAGGTCCGTTTGATAGCATTCCAGAAGTTGTTACTAGGATCTTTTTTCCTTCGAAACTGAAAAAGTTTTCCCTCGATTTCGGGTCCACAATATGAATGTCACTCGGCATGAAGTGACTCTTTTCAGGATTAAACTCCCTCAAGATCTCTCCATATGCGAAATTGGTTTTTATTCCCAAAGAACCGTCTACATAGATTTTGTAGTCCTTAGGGATTAAACATTCATCTTGCATTTTCTTCAGCTCGAATAGGATTTCCTGCATCCTTGCCTGTGCAAAAGCACCAATCAAAATGTCCTGGCCTCTTTCAAATGCCTCCAGGAGATTACTTCTGAAACATACCTTTATACTGCTAGAATCGGTAGTTCCATAAGTTGACTCATGAACCATGATGAGTTCCGTCTTTTTAAGCCAGCTAGGCAATTCCGGGACTTCGTAAAACGGGTTCTTGAGTTTATAGTCTCCCGTAAACAGGAAGTTCAGAGGCTTTCTAGAATAGGCTGTGCACTGCACCAGAATCATCGAAGCGCCTAAAATGTGACCATTAACGAAAAACGTCACTCTAACCCCAGGAAGAATTTCCAGAGCTTTTTGATACTTCACGCCACGGCACAGTTTAATTGTTCGCTCGACATCCTCGCTATGATAAGGAACATTAAATTTCCATTCATCGCCAGGAAACTTGTCTTGAAGATACTTTGCATTGTCCTCTTGCTGATCTGCAGAATCCATCAAATATTTTGGCAGAAGCTCTCTAGTGATTTCTGTCATGTAGATGGGATTTCTGTAGCCTTGCTTAACCATTTTGGGAAGAAGTCCGGTATGGTCGATGTGGTTGTGGGTTACCAAAATTGCATCGATGGTCGTGGGGTCTATGTCATCCACGTAGTTCAAATGCCGATACTGGATTTCTTGGAAGTATCCGCAGTCGATTAGAATCCGGTAGTCTTTGCCATCCGGAAAAGAGACCCTGAGCAAAATTCTTGAACCTGTTACCTCATTATGGTAGGCAGACAGGTAGGCCTTAAAGTTGCTGTTCTTCATTGCTTACTCTCTCCAATCTTTAAAGTCGTTGGTTTGGTTTTTGTTGTTATATAGAATAGATAAGAGTTCCTTATTTCTATGCTTTGATACAAAACGTCTATCGTTTAATTACAAAGAGCTAGTCTAGTTCTTTATTTGTAATCAAAGCATATTTGTATTATAGCACGGTATAACAGCTTTTTCAAATAAAACAGAAAAAAAGTAGTCAAAATGTAAAAATTTTGACTACTTTTTTTAAATTATTAATCAATTTGTATTTTCTTTTTCTCTTCAAGTTGTTTTGGTGCTTCTTTTGGAAATGTTAAAGTTAAGATTCCATTTTTGAAAGATGCTTTTATATCTTCTTCTTTTATATTTTCTCCAACATAAAAGCTTCTAGAACATTCTCCATAATATCTTTCTCTATGAATATATTTTTCTTCGTCTGAATCTTCTACTGATTTATCGGTTTTTGCTGTAATTTTTAAATAACCTTTTTCCATTTCAATATCGATGTCTTCTTTTTCATAACCTGGTAAGTCAACATCTATAATGTAGTTGTTTCCTTTTTCTCTAATATCTGTTTTCATTAATCTTGTTTCTTTTCTCTCAAAAAATGGGTCCATAAACATATCGTCAAATAAATCAAATTCATTTCTTTTTCTTGGTATCATCATCATAATAAATCACTCCTTTATAAAAATTAATTGTTCTTATGTGTTGACACCATTTTGTATGGTAGCACATAATTTAGATTTTCATTTGCTAGCTTTTAGAAAATCTATATTAAAAGTACTTTTTTCTTTTTACGATATAATTATATCACTTATTTTAGCAATGTCAAGTGCTGAGTGCTAATTTTTTAAAATTTTTATATTACTAGTATGCCAATGCTTTTGCGAATTTATTCATAAAAAAACTTCAAATATTAAAAATAATATTTGAAGTTTTTTATTTATTAAATTTCTACGTATCCACCAATCATTTTACTAGTTTTAGCATTCTTTACATAGTTTTTACCACCAACGATAACAACTCTATCTCCCGGTTCTAATATTCCTTTTTCTTTTAATTTATCTAATCCGGCTTCAACAGTATTATCTATAGAATCTTTTGGATCTATATATACTGGATGTACGTTCCAAGCTAGTCCTAATTGACGGAATGTTCTTTTGCTGTCTGTAATTGCTAAAATTGGACAACCAGCTCCCATTCCTGATAATCTTCTTGCAGAGTCTCCTGTGTGTGTATATGAAACAATTGCATCTGCATTTGTATTTTTAGCTATTATACAAGTTGAGTAAGTGATGTTTTCTTCTAGACTATTTAATATTATTTTATCTTTATCGTCAAATCTTTTCCAATAATTTATTTCTGGTTCTACTCTTCTTGCAATTTTATCCATTGCTTGAACACATTCAAGAGGATATTCTCCCATTGCACATTCTCCAGAAAGCATTATTGCACTTGTTCTATCATATATAGCATTTGCAACATCTGAAGCTTCAGCTCTAGTTGGTAATGGGTTATGTGTCATTGATTCTAACATTTGTGTAGCTGTAATAGCTGGTTTAAATACTCTGTTGCATAATTTTATAAATTTCTTTTGCATTACTGGTGGTTCAGTAAAATCTGTTTCAGTAGCCATATCACCACGAGCAATCATTTGAGCATCTGCATTTTTTACTATGTCTTCCATATTAGATAAACCTTCTACGTTTTCTACTTTTGTGATTATTTTTATATCTTGACCACCATGCTCATCTAATACTTTTCTAACTTGCATAATGTCATCTACATTTCTAGCAAATGATATTGCAACAAAGTCATAATCATGTTCACAAGCTGTAATTAAATCATTAATATCTTTTTCTTTTAAAGCTGGCAGACGAATAATTGTACCTGGTAAGTTCATTGTTTTTCTACTTCCTAAAGGATTTCCATGAACTACTGTACAAACTATATCTTTTTCTACTACTTCATCTACTCTTAATTCAATTGCTCCATCATCTATTAAAATTTTTGTTCCTGGAGCTACATCTTTATATAGTTCTTTATAAGTTACTGAAACTTTATCTTTATCTCCAATTATGTCTTCATTTACTAAAGTAAATTTTTGACCTGTTTCTAAAGGAATTTTCTCATTTTTACCTGTAACTAACATTCCTGTTCTTATTTCTGGTCCTTGCATATCAAGAATCATTGGAATTGGTAAATCTAATTTTTCTCTAAGTTCTATTATTTTATTTGTTTTCCATTCTTGTTCATCATAACTTCCATGTGAATAATTAATTCTGCATACATTTAATCCAGCTTCAAATAATTCTTCTAATCTTGTTTCACTAGATGGTCCAATAGTACCTACTATTTTTGTTTTTCTTAAATTTGATTTCATTTTATTTCTCCCCTATAAGATATTTTAACCAATGCTAAGTATAACATAAACTATCATTTTATTTCAATAGTTTTTACATAAATTGTTTTAATTTTTTATGTTAATTCTCCCATTTAAATTTTTTGGATTTATACTTTACTAATTCATTTTTTGAATTCATATCTTTATACTTATTTTTATTTATTAATAGCATATTTATTTCTCCACCTATTAAAATAAAATACATACAAACATAAAGCCACATCATTATTAGTATTATTGAAGACAAACTTCCATAAGTATTTGAAAAAACATTAAATATATCTATATATAAAGAAAATACTAATGATATTATATGCCATGAAATAGAAGCAAAAATTGCTCCTGGAAGTTGTGTTTTTATTTTTAATTTATGTCTTGGTATAAATCTATATATCATTAAAAAAATAAAAAACATTGCAAACAAGAAAAATATTGAACGAATATTTAAGATATATAATGATATATTACTTATCTGCCCAAATTTATTTAATATTAATTTATGAATTTTATTTCCAAATACCATAATTATCAAAAATAAAACTATAGCAACTATAAAAATTAAAGTATATAAAGTTCCTTCTAATCTTATAATTAAGTTTGGTTTCTCATTTTCGACTTTATATATTTTCCTTAATCCTTTTGTTAAAGCAAAAAATCCACGTCCAGCAGACCAAAGTGTTATAATAATTGCTAAAGAAATAGTTCCTAATGATTTTGAATATATTTCATTAATTATCATTAATATACTTTCTTGCATATGAGAAGGAATTACTTCTTTTATTGCAAAGAAAACCGTTTCTTGGCTTATATTAATATATTGTACTATGCTTAAAAGGAATATTATAAATGGTATAAACGAAAGAAAAGTAAAATATGCACATTCTGCTGCATATTCACTTACTAAATCTTCTCTACATTTTATAAAAAAATTATTTAAACTTCTTAAAAATTTTTTCAAAATTAATCCTTTCAAAATTTATATACATATTTATATTATTTCTTATAATAATATATTTAGTCCTTTTTATTAACTTTTTATATTTTCTAATTTAAAATTTATAGTATTCATATATAACTTTATAAGTGACGCGTAAGCGACCAAACGAAGCGTAAGCGAAGTGCGATTGGAGCAATCTTCCTTTTGTTTATTTTAAAAAAAGAAGATTGCTTTCGCCAAGTCACGTGTAAAGTTATATATGAATACTATAAATTTAAAATTAAAGAAATAGTTTTAATTGAAAAATAGTTTTAATTAAAAAATAGTTTTAATTAAAAAATAATTTTTATTTAGAAAAATTATTTTAATTTTAAAATTTTTTGTTTAAAAAAATTTTAAAATTTGAAAAATGAAAAAGAGCACAATTATATTTGCACTCTTCTGTGGTACCTTTTTCTGTTTCGAACATAACTATTTTACTAGCTTACTCCCAAATGAGTAAAAAGGCATAAAAAAACTGGCGACTTCCTATTTTCCCAACAAGGTAACTCGTAAGTATCTTCGGCACTAAGGAGCTTGACTTCTGTGTT
>CANQGE010000022.1 GCA_947601495.1 uncultured Clostridia bacterium
ATGACTGATATGGAAATAGCTTTAACTGATTTAGGAGAAATAGCTACAAGAGAACTTGCAAAAGAGCATAGACCTTACGGGTTAGAAGAAAATAAAAAAGTTGCAAATATGGGTGGACATGCTGCAAAGGTTGCTAGAGATGATATAGAAAAGAATTTAGGAAAGACTGTTATTAGTAGAAAAAATGCTTTGAATTATAAGTATATAAATCAAGAAGCACTGGAAGAGAGCAAAGGTAGAAACTTTAAAAACAATAAAAAGAATTTATAAAATTACGAGGATGAAAATACGTGGAAAACAATCTTTTATGTTTTGATAATCATATATAAAAATTTAAACTTTATTAAAACCTATTTTTGATTTGCATATAAAAAGAATGTCAAAATTTCAAATTTTTGCTGAAATTTCAACATTCTTCGACATGGAGGCGCCAATCGGATTTGAACCGATGATCAGAGTTTTGCAGACTCGTGCCTTACCACTTGGCTATGGCGCCATCTTTTATATTATACTATGCATAAAATTTTATAATATGAATTTTATGCATAGTATAAGTTTTCTTAAAAAGACTTATTAGATTATACAATAAAATTTTAAAAATAGCAACATCTAAAATAAATATTATGTCATATAAAAATCTAAAATTGTATTCATAAGAAAAGTAAAAAACAAAATAGTTAGCACATGTAAATTAAAAAATAACATAAATGATGCAATATATCTATTTTCAATTTTTCCTTTAAATACTATTTTATTATTAAATAACACAACTGCAAGCAACATTAGTATTGGTAAAAAATATCTTGCTTGAACGCCATATACAAGAGGTTTCTTTAAAGGAGACCATTGAACATAAAGGCTAGTATAAATAAGTAAGAATATCATAGCAAATATTAGTAAAAATATAAACTTAGTTTTTCCATCAACTTTAATTTCATTTCTTCCTTCATTTATAAAATATAGCATTAGAAAAATTGTCATGCTAGAAAAAATAAATAAAGGAGAAGATGAGACAGTGTAAAGAGATAATCCTTCACCAAATAAACAGCAAAGTAAATTTTGAGAAAACATATTAAAAGATCTAAAAAGTGTTAATAAATAGGTAATAGGATGTGATAACACGTATTTTATTTGTTCTGCTTCATTAACATCTGGATTAAATACAATTAAAAATCTACTACAATATGCAAGCCAAATTAAATTAAGTAATATTGCTGATAAAAATATAATTATAGCAGGGATCCATTTTGCTTTATAATTTTTAAATTTTTCTTTTGGTAAAATAAATAGTAATAAGCATAATGGCAAATATACAATTTTACATAGTGCTACAACAATTGATGAAATACCTAAGATAGCAATGTCTTTTTTATTAATGTCCTTTTTATTAACATCAAATTTTAAGTATAGTATGTATGAAATATAAAATAAACATATTGAAATTGTTAAAGCGTCTGCAGACATAGAAGCAAATTCTTGCAATGTAATAGGCAAAAGTGAAATAAATAGAACAATTTGTTTTTTAAAAGGAATTAATTTTATAGCCATATATACTAAAGAAATAGATAGTGCAAGATTAAATATTCTAGCTACATAGCATTGTACAGCAACGGGAGCTTTAAAAAGTCTTGTTATGAACATTGCCAATGCTTGTGGCATATGACATATTGGAGCATATAAAGCCATAGTTGTATATTCAAGCTCCACTTTAGCATCTGTTTCTTCGGTAGACATTCTTTTCCAAGCTTCAGCATAGCTAGTAGCAGAGCGAGTAACTATTTCATTTATTTTAGAGTTTAAGTAATCTGTTGCTTTACCTTCTTCATTTGCATGAGAAAAGAAATTTCCTTGTGAAATTGCTGTAGCTTTTCTTGCATGAAATTCTTCATCAGGAACCATTCCAAAAGGATATACTGCAACATAAAGTAATCCTAAAGGAATTACTAAGCATAAAAATACATTTTCTAATTTTATTTTTTTAAGATCTATATTCTTTAAAAATATAATTCCAAGAATTCCTAAAACAATAGTAACAGACCAAGCAACATTAGAAAATAAATCTCTTCCAGGAATATTTAATGAATAATCGTGGTTATAAAACATTGTTGCAGTAATTAGTAGAGTAATACTCATTAAAATAATGGAAGTTAGAAGATATTTCCAATTTTCTTTTATAGAAGATTTAAGCTTTTCCATAATATTCTCCATAATAAAACATTTATATTTCTATATTTTAAGATTTTAGAATAATAAAAACTTGTTTATAAATAATAAAATAGCAGGTGTATAATACTTGCTATTTTACATAAATGTGGAGCGGGAAACGGGGCTCAAACCCGCGACCTATGCCTTGGCAAGGCATCGCTCTATCAACTGAGCTATTCCCGCATAAGATTTAAAACATAATTATAATAACAGAAAATCACACAAAAGTCAAGGAAATAAAAAATATATATAATTTTTTCTAATTCAATTTTTAGTAAAATTTAGTAAAATTATTCATGTTTTTATTATGTAATTTATATATTAATTTAGCAGTGATGCGTAGCGACCAACCGAAGCGTAAGCGAAGGGCGATTGGAGCAATCTTCCTTTTGTTTATTTTTAAAAAAGAAGATTGCGACAACAAATCACAGCTAAATTAATATATAAACTACATAAGAAAAAAATAATGTTTTTATTTTAGAAAAAGATGATATTTTTATTAAAATTTGTATTAACTTAAAACTTATGATAATATATATTTGCTAATAAAAAAGAAAGGAGAAATAGCTTTTAGAAGCTATTTAAATAAAAAAATGGAATATAGAAAATTTGATGATACATATGTTATAAGATTAGAAAAAGGAGAAGAGGTAATTCAAAGTTTAACAGAAATTTGTAGTAGAGAAAAAATTGAATTAGCAGAAATTACAGGACTTGGAGCAAGTAATTTCGTAGAAATTGGAGTTTTTAATGTAAACACAAAAGAGTATAATACAAAAGTTTTTGAAGGAATGTTTGAAATAACTTCTTTAATAGGAAATGCAACTAGAAAAGAAGGAAATGTTTATCTTCATATTCATATTAATTTTGGAGATGAAAACGGAAATGTAAGAGGTGGACATCTTGTAAAAGCTAAAATTTCAGCTACAACAGAAATAATTTTAAGAAAAATTAATGGAAAAGTTGGCAGAAAATTAAGTGATGAAATAGGATTGAATTTAATGGAATTTTAATGAATAAATTTTTCTAAAATTTAAATACTAGAAAAAAAGGAGATTTTAATGAGTAAAACAAGTATTGAGATTAAGCAAGGAATAAAATTACATTGTATAAAAACAGATAAATATAAAACAGATATAACTTGCATTATTATAACTACACCACTTAAAAGAGAAACAGTAACAAAGAATGCACTAATACCATTTATGCTAAGAAGAGGAAGTAAAAAAATACCAAGTCAATATTTAATAAGCAAAGAGCTAGAAAATATTTATGGAGCATCTTTTAATTGTGGTATAGACAAAATGGGTGATAACGTAGTTTTAAAATTTTATATTGAATCAATAAGCACAGAGTATGCTTTAAATAATGAAAACATATTAAAAGAAAGCATAGAAGATTTGCTAGACATTGTATTTAATCCATTAACAGATGATAAAGGAAATTTAAACAAAGATTTTTTAGATGTTGAAAAACAAAATTTGAAAAATACTATAGAAAGTAAAATAGATGAAAAAGATTCATACTCTTTTGATAGATGCATATCAGAAATGTATGGCGAAAAAGGATATGGATTATATAAATATGGATATGTTGAAGACATTCAAAAAATAACTATTGAAGAGCTTTCAGATTATTATAATTATTTAATTCAAAATTCTAAAATAGATATTTTTGTTTCTGGAAATATAGATGAAAACAGAATAGCAGGACTTTTAAATGCAAATGAAAATATAAAAAAATTAAAGCCTAGAATAGAAAACTATATTTTGAACAATGAATACACAGAAAGTAAACAACCTGTGGAAAAAGTAAAAGAAATTAAAGAATCAATGAATGTTACTCAAGGAAAATTAGTTTTGGGATTAGACATTATTTCAAATATGGAAAACTTGCAAGCAACATCTATGGTATATAATGCAATTCTAGGTGATGGAGCAAATTCTATGATGTTTCAGAATGTAAGAGAAAAGGCAAGTTTGGCATATTCTGCAAAAAGCACTTTAGTAAAACAAAAGTTAAATATTTTTATAAGATGTGGAATACAAATAGAAAATTATGAAAAAGCATTAAATCTTATAAAAGTTCAACTTGAAAATATAAAAAAAGGTGAGTTTTCAGATGAAGATATTTTTAATGCAAAAACATATTTGATTTCAGGACTTAAAAATGTTAATGAAGAACAAGATACAGAAATTGTTTATTATATAGGACAAGAAATTGCTAAAACAAATATGACTTTAGAAGAATATATTTCAAAAATTGAAAACGTAAAAAGAGAAGATATAATAAATTTAGCAAATAACATAAATTTAAATACAATTTATTTTTTAAAAGACTAAGTAAAATGATGCTTTAAAATAATGTTTAGAATAGGAGAAAAAAAGTGCAAATTTTAGAAAATAGCAAAATAAAAGAAAAACTATATATAGAAAAATTAGAAAATGGTTTAACTATAATGGTTATGCCTAAAAAAACAAGAAAAAAATATATTGTGTGGAGTGCAAATTTTGGTTCTATTGATAATAAATTTTATTCTCAAGGAGAAGAAAATTTAACAACAGTGCCAGACGGAATTGCACATTATTTAGAACATAAACTATTTGAGCAAGAAAATGGAAAAAATAGTTTAGATGTTTTAACATCTCTTGGAGTTGATGCAAATGCTTATACAACAAATGATCACACAGCATATTTATTTGAATGTACAGATAATTTTGATGAAGCATTAGAAGAATTTATGGACTATGTTCAGCATCCATATTTTACAGATGAAAATGTTGAAAAAGAGCGTGGAATTATAGAACAAGAAATAATGATGTATGATGATTATCCAGAATGGGCTGTATATATGAATGCAATGAAAGCAATGTATAAAAATAATGAGATAAATATTGATGTTGCTGGAACAAAAGAAACTATAGCTCAAATTAATAAAGATAAATTATATAAAATTTATAATTCTTTTTACTATCCATCAAATATGATAATTGTTCTTGCTGGTGATTTTAATCCAAAAGAAATTTTAGAAAAAATAAAAGAAAAAGTTATTTTAAAAAATACAGAAGATGTAAAAAGAGTTTATAATGAAGAGCCAGAAGAAATAGTAGAAAAATATGTTGAAAAAGAAATGAATATAAGTATGCCAATAATTATAATTGGTTACAAAGATAATAACCTAAAAGAAAATAAAATAAAAAAGGACATAGCTCTTGAAATATTATCTACAATATTATTTAGTAAAAGCACAGAATTTTTTAAAAAATTATATGAAGAAGGAAAGCTTTTAACAAATCCAGCAACAAATTATGAATTTTCAAAAACTTTTGCACACTTTTTAATACAAGTTCAAACAAATTATGTTGAAGAAGTTATAAAAGAAATAGATAATCAAATAGAAAAAGTTAAAGAAAACGGTATTTCAGAAGAGGATTTTTTAAGAGCTCAAAAAGCTGTGTATGGTAATTATATAAAGGATTATAATGATGTTTCAAATATAGCTAGCATAATAGTAGCTGACTATTTTAAAAATATAAATTCTTTTGATTATTTTGAAGAATTTAAAAGTGTAAATAAAAATTATGTAGAAAAAATTCTAAAAGAATTATTTGTAGAAAAAAGAAAGGTTGTATCAGTTATAAAGCCAGTAGCTGAATAAAATTTTAATATGGAAAAACTAAATATTGTAAAATTTCCAGAATTTAATTTAGAATTTAAATTTTCTAAAATAGCATTTAGCGTATTCGGTATAGAAATATACAAATACGCTATTTGTATTGTTTTAGGGCTTATATGTGCATTAATTTTATGCAAAATAAGCAAAGAAAAGTTTGATGAAGAATATGATTTTGTTTTGGAAAATTTTATAATAGGAATAATTTTTGGAATAATAGGAGCAAGACTTTATTTTGTGCTATTTAATTTAGAATATTATAAGCAAAATATTTTAGAAATGTTTAATATAAGAGATGGTGGATTAGCTATTTATGGAGGCTTAATATGTGGTGCAATTTCTATAATAGTAAATTGTAAAATAAAGAAAAAGGATTTTCTAAATTTTTTTGATTACATAGTTCCTTTTGTGGCAATTGGCCAATGTATAGGTCGCTTTGGAAACTTTTTTAATGTTGAAGCTTATGGCTATGAAACAAAAAACATTTTTAGAATGGGAATTGAAACTCTAGAAGGGTATAAAGAAGTGCATCCAGTTTTTCTATATGAAGCAATTTTAACTTTTTCAATATTCATCATTTTAAAAACTCTTCAAAAGAAAAGAAAATTTAAAGGAGAAATTACTTTGCTTTATTTAACATTTTATTCATTTGGAAGATTCTTTTTAGAAGGCTTAAGAACAGATAGTTTAATGTTGTTTAATTGTAGAATTTCACAGGTTTTGTCTAGTTTAATATTTTTAACTTCACTAATTGTAATATTTTGTCGAAAAAAGTCTAACGAAAAGCACCTCAAATGCTGAGAATTTATTGACTTTTATGAGGTAAAATGGTATTTTTAAAATATACAAATGAGAAAAAAATAAGGAAAAGGAGAATGATGTTATGTTAGATGATAAAATTTGTAAATTAAGAGATAAATTAAACAAATGCATAGAAAATGGTGAAGATTATTCTGTTATTTATAAAATTAGTGTAGAATTAGATGAACTGATAGCAAAATATTATTCGAATATGAATATAATAGAGGCAACAAATAAATAAAAAATATATATAGAAATATTTGTAAAAAGACTTAAAGTATGTGATTTGCATATTTTAAGCCTTTTTTAATATTTATTTATAGAATAAATATGTTTGTGAATTTTAAAATTAAAGGAAATTTTTGAAAAAACAATCATAAAATATTATGTAATAAAAATTTAATAAAAGCGCTAAAGGGATTTCCCTAGAAAGTGGAAAAATAAAGTAATATATTTGTAATTGCTATTTATAAAAATAAAATGTATATTTAGAACACTTCACAAATAGAAGGAGAAAAATTTATGAAATTACAAAATGTTTATGTTGAAACAATGGAAAATAATCAAAATGAAAATAGATTGCTTAATTATTTAGGAGAAGAATTGTCATTAGTATTATGGGTTATAGCAGTATTTTTGCTCATAATATTTTCATATATGTCAAATAAAAATGATTTTTCAAAAGAAAGAGAACCAAATACATATTTTCAGTTTAGTATAAGTGAGGAACTGCAAATAAAAGAAGATTTTAATAAATTAGTGTAAAAAAAGACTTTTCTAAAGTCTTTTTTTATTATCAAATTTAAAATTAGATTTAATATTAAATTAAGCATTAAAAATCAATTTAATCATCTCTTAAAAAGACTCGAATATTGTTTTGATAGTGACGCGTAAGCGACCAACCGAAGCGTAAGCGGAGGGCGATTGGAGCAATCTTCCTTTTCTTATTTTTTAAAAAAGAAGATTGCGACACCAAGTCACTATATAAAACAATATTCGAGCCTTTTTAAGAGATAGGATATTAAAAAAATAAGAAATGTTTTTTAAAAATGAGAGTGTATTTTTAAAAATTTTAGAAAAAATTTTAAAATTGAATGAAAATTTTAAAATTTTTTCTAAAGATAAAAAAATATGTATACTTTTTTTATCTTTTAATATATAATAACTTTATAAAATTGGGTAGAGTATGTTTTACTACATAAAAAATACGGAGGAAAAAGTGGAAAATTTAAGGCAATCACTAAGTTCAATAGATGTAAACAATTTGCTAAAGATATTTGATTTGCAAATTTCATTAGCAGTTTTAATATTTTTCATTTTATTTAGAGGTATTCTATCTAGAATATTAATAAAAATTTATTACATATTTACAAAAAACAAAAACGTTCCAAAAGAAAGCACTATGTATAAACCACTAACAGTATTTTTTGTTTTTCTTGGAATTTTTTGTGCAATAAATATATTACCAGTAGATAAACAAATTTTAACATATATGAATTTAATATTTAGAATAATAGTATTTTACTGTATAACTAGAGCAATTTGTTCTTTAATTACAGAAGATTCAGAAATTTATAAAACACTTTTTAAGAAGTCAGATAATAAAGCAGTAGATAGATTTATTTGTAAAATTATAAGAGCAGTTATTTGGTTCATATTTGTAATTGTTGTTCTTAAACAAAAAGAAATGGGATTCAACTTCAATAGCCTTGGAGGCTTAGCTGCTGGTTTAGGTATAGGAAGTGCGGCGTTAGCATTAGCAGCACAAGATATAGTTAAAGGATTATTAAGTGGTCTTACAATATTAAGTGATAAGCCTTTTGTTATAGGCGATTGGATTCAAGTTGGAGAATATGAAGGAACAGTTGTTGATATAACATTTAGAAGTACGCGTATAAAACCAGTTAATAACACAGTTATAACTATACCAAATTCAACAATCACATCATCTTATGTAATAAACTGGAACAGATTAAATACTAGAAGATTTGAAACCATTTTAAATATAAGTTTAGAAACGCCAACTGAAAAAATTAGAAAAATAACAAAAGAAATAAAATTAGTTTTAGAAAACAATCCAGATGTTGTAAAAGGAACAGTGCAAGTTGTTTTAGATGGAATTTCTGCTTGCAGTAGTGATATAAAAATATTCTTATATGTAAAAGAAAAAGAGTATTTAAAATACATAAAAATAAAAGAAGATTTACTATGTAGTATATTATTCATAGTAGAAAAAGAAAACATAGATTTAGCATATCCAACACAAACATTATATGTTAAAGAAAAAGGAGAAACGGTAGAGTAAAATGAGTTTAGGAGTAGCATTGGCAGGTGGAGGACTAAAAGGATTAGCCCATATAGGAGCTTTAAGAGCTTTAGAAGAACTAGGAGTAAAAATAGATTATCTATCAGGAACAAGTTCTGGAAGCATATTCTCAACATTTTATGCAATGGGATTTAAAACAGAAGAAATAAAAAATAGAACAATGAAATATTATAAAATGCTTACTAAAATACAAAAAAAGCCAATTTTCAAAGCTGGAGTTACTTATGTAACATCTGGAACAGCTAAAATAGAAGGCTTGATAGATGGCAAAAACATAGAAAATTTAGTAACAAAAGTTGCAGGGGAAAAACAAATTACAAACATGAATCAAATTAAAATTCCTTATGCAATTGCAACAGTAGATACAATTTCAACAAAAGAATGTATATTTTTATCAAAAGAATATAATTTTAAAAATGATGATATAGATTATATTTATAATGCACCAATAGCCACAGCAACAAGAGCAAGCATGTCTTTTCCAGGAGTTTATACACCATGTCAATATGGAAAATATAATTTTATAGATGGTGGAACAAAAGATAATCTACCTGTAAAAATTCTAAAAGATATGGGAGCTGATAAAACATTAGCATTAAGTTTTAGAATAGATGACTATGAACCAAAAGAAGATATATTCGCAGTACTTTTAAGAACGGTTGATATATTTTCTTTAAAGGATGTTAGAAAAGCACAAAAAGAAGCAGACTTAGCAATTGAAATAGATTGCAGTGGAACAACACTTTTAGAAATAACTGATGCAGATAAAGTTGTTCAAACAGGATATGATACTATAATGAAACATAAAGATGAAATATTAAAACTAGTGAAATAGTTTTAATAAAATTTAAATAGGAGTGATAGATTTGCCTAGTAATAATACTATGATGCAATATTTCGAATGGTATTTACCTAGTGATTCTACACTTTGGAATAAGCTTACAAAAGATGCAAAACATTTAGAAAATATTGGCATAACACATCTTTGGCTACCGCCAGCTTATAAAGGAGCAAGTGGTAAGGATGATGTTGGTTATGGAGTATATGATCTATATGATTTAGGGGAATTTGATCAAAAAGGAAGCATTCCAACAAAGTATGGAACAAAGGATGAATATGTAAATAGCATAAAGGTATTGCAAGAAAATAATATAAAAGTTTTAGCAGATATTGTTTTAAACCATAAAATGGGCGCTGATGAAACAGAAAATGTTTTAGCAGTTCAAGACGATGCTTCAAATAGAAATGTTAGTTTAACAGAAGCAAAGCCAATTAGAGTATGGACAAAATACACTTTCCCAGGAAGAGGAGATACATATTCTAATTTTAAATGGAACTGGACGCATTTTCATGGAATAGATTGGGATGAAAACACTGGTACTGCTGCTATATATAAATTCTATGGAAAACATTGGGACGAAGATGTTGATAAGGAAAATGGAAATTATGACTACTTAATGGGAGCAGACATAGATTTAAATAATTTTGATGTTGTAAAAGAACTTAAAAAGTGGGGAAGATGGTACTTAGAAACAACTGGAGTTTCTGGATTTAGACTAGATGCAGTAAAACATATAAGAAGCGAATTTTTCCCAGAATGGCTTGGAGAATTAAGAGAAATTTCAGAAAAAAAATTATTTGCAGTTGGAGAATATTGGAGTTCAAATATAGATGTAATAAAAAATTACATAGAAAAAACAGAAGGTTGCATGTCTCTATTTGATGTTCCACTTCACTATAATTTTTATAGAGCTTCTATAAGTAATGGCGATTTCAATATGAGTCAAATTTTTGATGGAACAATAGTTGGAACTATTCCAGAAAAAGCAGTTACTTTTGTAGACAATCACGATACAGAACCAGGGCAAGCTCTAGAATCTTATATTGCAGATTGGTTTAAGCCTTTAGCATATAGCTTAATACTACTAAGAAAACAAGGTTTTCCATGTGTGTTTTATGGAGACTACTATGGAATCCCAGAAAAAGAAGTAGAACCAAAACAAAATATATTAGATATTTTATTAAAAGTTAGAAAATATTATGCTTATGGTAGCCAATATGATTATTTTTACGATAATAACTTAATAGGATTTACCAGAACAGGAGATTATGAACATCCAAATTCAGGATTAGCAGTTGTTATGTCTGATAAAAACGGTGGTTCTATTCAAATGAATGTTGGAAAAAATTTAGCAAATTCAGTTTTTTATGATTGCACAGGAAACTTATCTGAAACAGTATATGTTGATAATGAGGGAAATGGAATTTTCTATTGCAAAGATGGTAGTGTTTCAGTATGGATAAAACAAGGACAAAGTGTAAATTAAAATAAACTCGTACAAAATAGCTTAAAGGAAATGTAGAATATAATTCTTGTTTCACTTAGCTTTAAGTATGAGTTTATTTTTTTTATAAAATATATCATTCTAAGGATAATTCTTGACAAAACTACAAAATATAATAAAATAAATTTATTAAAGGAGGGCTTTATGAGAGTTTTAATTACAGGAGCTTCTTCAGGCATAGGAAGAGATTTAGCAAGAGAATTTGCTAAAAGAAATTATAATTTAATTCTAGTTTCAAGAAATGTAGAAAAATTAGAAAATCTAAAAAAAGAGTTAGTTAGTAAATATAATATAAAAGTTGAATATTTTGGCAGAGACCTATCAAACAGTGATAACTGCATTGATTTATATAATAATGTAAAAAATGTTGATATTTTAGTTAATAATGCAGGACTAGGCGATTTTGGAGTCTTTTCAGAAACAGAACTTGAAAAAGATTTAAAAATAATTGAAACAGATATAATAGCAACGCATATACTTACAAAACTATATTTAAAAGATATGAAAGAAAAAAATGAAGGAACAATTTTAAATGTTGCTTCAATAGCAGGATTTTTGCCAGGACCTCTTATGGCAACATATTATGCATCTAAAAATTATGTAGTAAGACTTTCAGAGGCAGTAAGAGAAGAATTAAAAAAAGAAAATTCAAATGTTAAAATAAGCATTTTGTGTCCAGGACCAGTTAGAACAAATTTTAATAATGTAGCAAATGTAAAGTTTGAGCTAAAGTCACTTTCAAGCGAATATGTAGCAAAATATACAGTAGATAAATTGATTAAAAACAAATTCTATATAATACCAGGTTTTACAATTAAATGTACAAAATTCTTTTCTAAAATTGTGCCAACCTCAATACTTGCAAAATGTTGTTATCATATGCAAAAAAGAAAAGGACAATAAATTTAATTTATGTAGGAGAAAGCTATGGAAAAAGTTATAATAGAAGTTGGTTCAATAAATACAAAAGTAGATTTATTTAATGGAGAAAAAGTAATTCATTTAGAAACTGCTACTATTGAATTTAAGAAAAACTATAAAAAACAAAATAAATTAGATGAAAATGATGTAAAAAATTTAATTAATTTAGTAAAAAAATATAGTGAGAAATACACTAATATATATGTTTGTGGAACTAGTATTTTTAGAAGTTTAAATAATACTCAGCAAAATGAATTTTTAAATTTATTTTATGATGAAACTGGAAATAAATTTAATATCATTTCTCAAGAAAAAGAAAACGAATTAACAGTTTATGGCACTGTTAGAAATGTTAATAGTAAAGTTGCAGTATTTATTGGCGGAGGCGGTTCAACAGAAATTGCAATTTATGATGGAAAAATAGAAGAAATGGTAAATTCTCCTATTGGTGTTATGGATATTATGAACGAATTTCCAGACTTGGGAGACGATTTAGCAAAAACAAAACTAGAAACAGTACAAAAAGCTATTAAATTAAATTTACCAAAAGGAAAAGCGGATATTTTAATTTTAGCAGGAGGCGGACATAAAAATTTTGCTTTAAATTCAGGCGTTTCCTATGAAAAAAATACATTATTTTCAGATGAACTTTTACCAATAATGATGGATATTGAAACAAGAAAAAAAGATACGAAAAGATTTTTTGAAGAAATATCTTTAGATGGAATTAGAAGTAGAGTATCAGATCCAAATTGGTGGTATGCAACAAGGGCAATGTGTGCATTTGTTTTAAATGTTGCAGAAAAAATTGATGCAAAATATATAATTCCAACAGATATATCAATGGTATATGGATTATTAGAGGAGAAATAAATGAATTTTTTCGGAATAGAAAATATTTCTAATGAAGAACTAAATTTTAAATATGACAAATATTATAAAGATTTGTGTACTAACTTAAAAAATGTACCAGAAGAAAAAAATAAAATAAAAACTAGTTCTAAATTGGAATTAAATAGCTTACTTCAAAACATAAAAATTGATGAAAATTCTTTAAAAAAGAATTTTATAAATCTATTATTAGATGAAAATTCAGCAAAAATTTTATGGATTTTATATAGCAAATATAAGAAAAATGAAAACTACATAGATATTTTAAGCAATACTTTGAAAAAAGAAAATGAAGTTGTTCGTGGAGGCACAAATACATATAAAATAAATGGCTGGATGACGCACACTTTATATGTATATCAAATAGTAAATTATAACATTGCCAAAAATATAGAATTAGAAAATTATATAGATTCAAAAAAACAAATAGAAGAACTCCATAAAATTTATTGTGCTTTAGATATGCCAGCAGTTTTTGTATTAAAAGTATTTTGCCTAATACATGATATTGGAGTTAGTGAAAATATTGGACTACATGATGTATATGGAGTAAATTTAGTAGAAAAAGTTTTAGATGAACTTGGAATAACAGAAGAAAGTCTTAAACAATTTAATTTAAAACTAGCAAATTTTATAAATATTCAAAAATCTATAATAAAATATCATACCTTAATTACTAGTTTATCATCTGAAGGAAGCGACGAGTATGTTCAAAACAATTTTGAAGATTTAATTTCTAATATTTCAGATGAAAATATAAAAAAACAAATTCCAAAAATATTGTTTTTAATGTCTTATGGTGATGTTATTGCTGTTGATGAAAGCTTAATGAACTTAGAAAAATATGAAAGAATAAAAGATGGATATTTATTTTTCGAAGAAATAATAAATGAAAAACCACATAAAAGAAATAAAGAAAAAGTAGCAATAGAACGAATTTGTGATACAGCTGGGAAAATAGAATATGAAACTTTAAAAAATAATTTAGATGATATTTTAAAGCAAAATAATATAGATAAAACTGCATTTATTAAAAATATGTTTAATATTAAAGTAATGAGATACACGGGACCTTTAATGAAAACTTTAAATGATACAAATTTATGCATAAAAATATATAGTGAACTATTTGATTTAATAGTTAAAGTAAAATCTAAAGAGGCTTTAAAAGAATATAAAATTCTTTTTGTTCCAGATGAACATGAAAAAGAATTTGTAAAAGAATTTAAAAATGGAAACTTTTTTAAATGCATACAAGAAATGAAAAAATCAAAACAAGAAGAATGCATATATGGAAAAACTAAACTTATTTTTGGAACAGATCAAGATGGAAAATATCTACATATAAAAATTATTTAAGTGAATTTATTTTAAAATGTATAACTACTAAAGATTAAAACATTTTATATAAATTCACTTTTTTTGTAATAAAATTAATTTTTAAATCTCTTATATAGTAGAGGGAGGTAAAAGTTATGCAGAGTATAGAAGAAATATACAAAGAACATTCGAGTACTCTATATAAATATTTATTATACCTTACAAAAAATGAAGATGTGGCAGAGGATTTAACTCAGGAAACTTTTGCAATAGCTGTAAAAGAAATAAATAAATTTAAAGGTGATTGCAAAGTTTCAGTTTGGCTATGTCAGATTGCAAAACATTTATGGTATAAGAAAATAAAAAAAGACAAACATATTTCTTTTGAAGAACTTAATGAAGAAATTGAGTATGGCGAAAAAGTAGAAGATATAATTTTAAGAGATGACGAAAAAATGCAATTTTTTAAGAACATGCAGAAACTAGATGAACTTTCAAGAGAAGTTGTCTACTTAAGAATGAATGGAAATTTAAGCTTTATTGAAATTGCGGAAATACTTGGAAAAACACCAAACTGGGCTAGAGTAACTTTTTACCGTGCGAAACAAAAAATAAGGGAGGTAATGGAAAATGGAAAAGAAAACTGAATGTGAAATTGTACAAGACTTATTAATTGGATATGCAGATGATGTTTTAAATCCAGAATCTAAAAAATTAGTAGAAAAGCATTTATCAGAATGTGAAGAGTGCAGAAAAAAACTTGAAGAAATAAAAAAAGATACAAAAGACGAAGAAAATGAGAAAAAACAAATTGATTATTTAAAGAAAATAAGAATAAAAAATAGAATAAAATCAATTTTAATTGCAATTGGAATTGTTTTAATTTTAGCTTTAATTTTATTTTTAAGAAAATTTATAATAATAAATAGTCTTTTAAATAAATCTGAGAAAAGTTTAAAATCAAATAATATGTATATCGAAAAAGCAGAAAGTTCTTCAAATCCGGGAGAAGCAAGTGTTTATAGAACATATTATAAAGACGGAAAATATAAACAAACTTTTGACATATACTCTGAAAATGGAGTTGAAAATATATATGCAAAATATGCAGAAATAGATTCAGATGAGCAAATTTATATAAATGAAAAAGAAAAAAGTGTAACAATATACAAAGGAAATTTAATAGGTGAACTTAATACAGAGAAAAGCTTAAAATATGTTCCTTTTGTTCAAAATAGAACTCTTTATTTAAGACTTGGAATGGTATTTTACTATGGAATAAATACAAGTACTTTCCAAATAGGAAGAGAATACTATGTTTTAAGAAATGTTTTAGATAAATCCGCTAGACACGAAGTATGGATAGACAAAGAAAATGGTTTGCCTTTAAAGGAATTCCAAGAAGATGCTATAAGAACTTTTTTCCCAGGAACAGAAATTGTAAGAAATACAGCGAATATGGATGTTAATTATAAATACAGTTTTGATACTGTAACAGATGAAGATGTTGCTGTTCCAGATTTTACAGGCTACACAGTAGAAAATATAGACTATAATTTGGAAAATTTAGAAAAAAATTAAACTTAAATGAAACTTTTTTGAAAATTTTGAAGTCTTATAAGTGTAATAATCAAAAGAGGAGAAAAAAATGGAGGAAACAGTTATACTTGCAAAAAAAGGAGATAAACAAGCTTTTTCTAATTTAATTGATTATGTAAAAATGGATTTATATAAAATAGCAAAAACTAGATTGCATAGTGAAGATGATATTTTAGACGTAGTGCAAGAAACAATAATTTGTGCTTATAAATCTATAAAAAATGTTGATAAGCCAGAAAATTTTAAAAAATGGATAATCAAAATTTTAGTAAATAAATGTAATGACACTTATAAAAAGAAAAAGCTAGATAAAATTCCTTTAGATGAAGTAGAAGATGTATTTTCTTTAAATTCAGTAGAATTTGAAAAATTAGAAATTGACGATTTACTTAAAAATTTAAATGATGATGAAAAATTAATCATCACTCTCTATTATCTAGAAAATTACACTAGTAAGGAAATTTCAAAATTGCTTAAAATTAATGAAAATACAGTAAAAACTAGAATTTCAAGAGCTAAAAGCAAAATAAGAAATAGTTTTAAAGGAGGTATTTATTAATGGACGAATTCGATAATGAAATTCGCAAAATTTTCAAAAAAGATATTAAGCTTTCAGATGAATTTAATTCTTCTGTTAGAAAAACAGTAGCAAATTTACCAGATAAAAAGTTTAAAATTCCAGTATTTAAAACATTAGCTACAGGATTTGCTTGTTTAGTTTTTTCTGCTGGAATTGTATTTGCAAAAGACATATCACAAAGAATTTATGATTTTTATGGGCTAGGAAAAGGCGTTGAAACAGCAATGAATGAAGGATATATTGCAGAAAATGAATCTGAATATACAAATTCAACTCAAAAAGAAACTTTTTCTAATGAAGATACTGGAATTGTAATTGAAGATACTGAAACAAAAGTAAAAGTTCAGGATATTGTAATGGACGATTTTAATTTAAGTGCAACAATAGTTGTGGACCTATCTAATAAAATTTTAGAGCAAATTCCAGCAAAAGATATTTGGGAAATGAGATTCCCAGATTTAATAGTAAGCGATGAAGAAGGAAATGTTTTATTTGGAATAGATCAAGATGCTTTAAAAAACTTTTTCGGTGGAGAAATAAATGAAGAAAAAGTTTGCAATAGTGGATTAAACAATTTCATAAAAGAAAGAGGCACATCACCAGTTCAAGCAGTTTATAATATGTATGTAGAATATAGTAATCATTATCCAAAAAGCAAAAAGCTAAATTTTAAATTTACAGAAATTGCTATTTCTAATTCAGATGAAACAGTTTATGGAGATGAAGAAATAACAGTAAAAGGAAACTGGGAAGTAAATGTAGATTTACCAGAAAAATTTTATAATAGAGAATCTATAACTTATCATCAAGTAGATGAAAGCAGTAGCAAACATAAAGTTAGAAGCTTTGCAATATATAACACTGGAGCCGTAGTAGAGCTTTCTTTAAAATCTAGAATACTTAAAGATAGAACTAGGGAAATAGCAGAGTTAATAAGAAAAGGAAATCCAGATACTGCAATAGAAGGCTATATGCTTACAAAAGTGTATAAATCAGAAGCATTTCAAAAATTAAGTGAAGAAAGAAGAAAACTTTATGATAAAGAAGTTTATATAACAAATTCTAATGGCGACAAATTTGAATTAACAATGGGTCCAATACCAAATGGTGGCGGAAGTATAGATGAAAATGGAATTTATAATACAAATTGTGCATTTGATTTAACTTCAAAAGATGCAACAGATGAGCTTACTCTTCATGTAACATATTTAGGAGAAGAAACAGAAATAAAATTGGAAAAAGATAGCATGCAATAAAAAATTTAAATTAAGGAGAAGAAAATATGAAAATAAATTTTAAAAATATAATTTTAATATTTAGCATAATATTATTTACTATCTTATTTCCAATAGAGAATTATGCTAAATTTATAGACTATGAATATAACATTTCAAATAAAGTTTTTGAAAATTGGTTAAAAGAGCAAACTTTAGATACAGTAAGTGAAGATGAAAGAATAACAGAAGATTTTCAAATAGATAGTTATGGACCTTGTAATACTAAAACATTTGAATTAGGAGATGAAATTTATATTCATATAGGTGCATTGGTAACTCCAGTAAATCCTGAAAGTGAATATTGGAAAAACTTTGAAAAGGTTGAATTTCCACAAATACCTGCTAAATATAGAATGATGTATTATGTAAAAATGACTCAAATAGAAGGAGAAGACTACAAAATTACATATATGAGCGATGTTCCAGATGGCTATGAAGAATATGTGAAAAGAATGAACGATATGGAAATAGACATAGAAAATATGAATTTCGATGAATATTTTTCATTTGAATATGAAGACGAAAAAGAACCAGAAACCCAAACAAGAGTGCAAGAAGTTAGTGCCAAAGAATATAAATCAGAAAATAAAATAGTTGAAAACACAAGCCTAGCAATATCTATATTTTGTGCACTAATGATAGTAGTATGTTTTGCAGTATATATTAAAAATTTAAGAAAATAAAATTCTGTTTGAAATCAAAAAAGTGAACAATTTATTTGTTCACTTTTTTTGCTTTTAGTGTTAAGATTACTAAAGAGGTAAAATGTTATGGGAAGAAAAAAGAAGTATCAAAAACTAAATATTTGGCAATATATTTTGGCAGTAATTATATTAATTTGTGTTTCAATTTATGGATATATAAATCAAAAAAATGAACCTACTAATTTAGACGATAATTATGCTGTGAATAATCAAAATATTATATTTGATTTATCTACAATTCCGGAATATACAGGAGAAGAACCATATGTTCAAATTAATAATAATATTCCATATTTTACTGAAGAAGATTATACAATAGAGCCTTTTGAAAAGTATAGTGAATTTGATATTTTAGGAAGATGCGGTGTGGCTTATGCTAACATTTGCAAGGAAATCATGCCTCCAGAAGATGAAGAAAGAGGAGAAATTGGCGGAGTTAAGCCAACGGGATGGGTGCAAAAAAGATATGATGATTTAATAAAAGATAAATATTTGTATAATCGTTGTCATTTAATTGGCTGGCAACTTGCAGGAGAAAATGCAAATGAAAACAATTTAATAACTGGAACAAGATATTTAAACACAGAGGGGATGCTACCATTTGAAAATGAAGTGGCTGATTATATAGATGAAAATAAAAACAATCATGTTTTATATAGAGTAACTCCTGTTTTTGAAGATAACAACCTTTTAGCAAGCGGAGTGGAAATGGAAGCGTGGTCAGTTGAAGACTCAGGAGCAGGAATCTGCTTTAATATTTATTGCTATAATGTTCAGCCAGGAATAACTATTGACTATGCCACAGGAGAAAGCTATGAAAAAAATTAGAGAAAAAGATTTTTAAAAACTTTAAGAAAAATACTTAAGAAACTATAAATGAAACTGCTAAGAAAATTAAGAAAAATATAAAAAAATATTGTAAATCTACAAAAAACAATATATAATTACTCCCAAATTTATTTTCTAATACTATTAAATCAAATAGTATATTTCCATTATAAAAAACAAAAAACGAAGGAGTGATTATATATTGAATTTAGACTTAGCAAATGGGCTATTTAATAATTTAAAGGAGAATAATTTTGTGCAAAATTTTATAAAAGAATTGTCAAATTATTTAGAAAATTCTATTGCAAACAAAAAAACAACTAATGTTGACTCTAGCTTTAATGATATACATTTAGGAGATTTAACACTTTATGGAGAAAAAATAATTTCTAAATATAGAGATAAAATGCTAATTGAAAGAAATCAGATTTTGCAGAAATATAGTGAAAATACTAAGAATAAAGGCGAAATGTATTATATTTATTCTATAAATTCAAAGGATAGTAATTGCTTTAATTTATGTGCTTGTGAAAGCGGAAAAAGTAATGAAGTGATTACAAAATCAAAAGAAGAACTTCCAGAAGGAGCTAATTTAGGAAGTGTGTTAAGAAAAGAAAGTTTAGAGTTTATATTAGACTCTGAAGACACAAAAAATGTTGGAACAGAAATAAATGAAATGATACATAATAAAATAGAAGAGCAAAATGAATATCTAGATAGTAAGAGAATAGAAGGACATACTTATGAAGTAGATGAAAAATATGATGGACGAATATTGCTACATGATTTAGATAAAAAAGAAAATGGAAAATCAGAAGAAATTGAAGAAACAAAATTTCCAAATGAATTATATCAAAATGCTAAAAAAGGAGATTTATTTATATATCAAAACGGAGAATATGAAGTGAAAAATTAATATAAAAAAGCGAGCAATTTGAGTTTTATATTGTTCGCTTTTATCTTTATTCTATCTTTAATTTAATTTTTATAATAATTCTAAGAAAGTATAGAAAAATGCCCTACTTTGCTTAAACAAAAAATTTTACTCAAAAATAATATTTTGTTTTGTTGAGTTTATTTTAGGACTATGCTAAAATAATATTGGAAAAATCCAATTAAAAACTTATGATATAGATTAAACTCTATGGAGGTAAACAATGGAAGAAAATAGTAAATTAGCATGTTCAGAAGTTTATGAAATATTAAATTTACTTGAAGATGAATATATATCAAAAATTCCCGATAGAATAATAAATTTCTTTAAAGAAGAAAGAGATCTAGATTATGAGCCTAAAATAAATGTAAATATTCCTTTATATGAACAAAATTTAAAAAGAGAAACTATGATTTTCATTACAATATTAAATCTAAATTATTGGAGTGATAGTGAAAATGAAAAAGAAGAAATATTAACAGCTTTATCAAAAAATGATAAATTAGAGAAAAAAGAACAGGAAGAACTACAAGAACGATATAATCCAGATAATATATTTAAAAAGAAAAATGAATTAAAAGAACAAATAACTGATAATAGTGAAAATAT
>CANQGE010000023.1 GCA_947601495.1 uncultured Clostridia bacterium
GAATCGTTATTAGCGATATAAGGTACTCAAACTATATATTTTTCAAAAAAGTGTGACATATGATTGACTAACCTACATTAATTGGTTGAAAGAGTAAGCATAGAGGATTGACTTTTACATATTAATAATATATAATTATTTTGTATTTTTTCAAAAGATTAAATCACATTTTTAATAAACTTTTAAAGGAGTGTAAAACAAATGGTTGACGAAAGTTTGCATGGAAAATATTTTAGCATTACAGATTTACAAGGTGTTACCACTGTAATTTATAAAGTAAACAGAACAGAAAAAGAATTTTTGAAGAATGCTCCTAAGTACACTGTTGAAAGACTAGAATTTACAGAGGAAATGGTAGGAGATAAAAGAAAAAAAACTTTCTACATAAGCAATCCTGCACCTGAAGGAAATCCCCTTATTATTCTTTCATTTAAAAGTGATAGAGTAGTAGTAAACATGGGATTTTTAGATTATGATGTTATAAAAATTTCTAAAAAACCAATGCCAATGAAATTTGAAACATTATATTATGAAGAAGAAACAGATTATAAAGATTTTGCTTATACTCCAAATATGAAAAGACCAATTATAATCTTAGATCCTGAAAATGGAGAAGAAATAAAACCAACATTATATTTTGACGAAGAGGCAAACGAAGTTAGAGGAAAATGCAAATTAAGGCCTCATAAAAAATATTTTGCCTTTGAAGTTAAACAAAATTAAAATAGAAGGAGATTACTAATATGAGTAATGAAGCTAATTCGCCAACTGGCGACAGTAGAAAACCAGAAGATGAGTTAAGAGTTGAGGAAACAGATCAAAACATCCGCGGTAGATTAAATTGTATGTTCTTTACTGCTGACCCTAAAGAACCAGTAAAAGTTAGTGGTCATGAATTTAATGGAATGTCGATATCAGAACCAGAAAACTTTTCAGAAATTAATGTAAAAAAGGGCGGAAGTAAAACTGCTACTGCAAAAAAAGAAGGCGAAAGAAATAAGAACGAAAAGCCTAAAAAAGATAAAAAAGAAGACGAAGTAGAAGAAAAAGAAGAAGCAGAAAAGGAAGAATAATCTTCTAAGTGAAATAAAAAACTAATAATTTTTTATAATTTTACTTAAGAAAAGGTGAAAAAAATGGGATTTTTTAGCAGATTAAAAAAAGCTGTAATAAAAATAAAAGGAAAATTAATTGTAAGTGCAATTCTCGTGCTAATTATTATAGTTTGGGCAATTGCACCTTTTAGCGTTGCAGTAAAAGATGCAATGAGAAATGGAACTGAAAAAGATCCATGTGATTGGGAAGTTCTATTAGAAGAATTAGCTGCTGGAATTATAGATCCACTTGCGCAATTAAAAAAATGTGTTTTTGAACCAGAATATATGAAAGGCTTTTTCACTGTAATAAGATATTTCTTAGTATTTTATGGTTTATTTGTAGTTGTAGGAATTGCAAAAGCTTTTCCAACGCATGAATATGAAGATATTGAAAATGGTTCAAGTGATTGGTGCGAAGGAGGAGAACAATACAAGGTTTTAAGTAAAACTAAAGGAATGGTTCTTGCAGAAAAAAACTATTTACCAGTAGATAAACGTGGAAACGTAAACGTTTTAATAGTACGGAGGTTCTGGAGCTGGTAAATCTGCTTCTTATGTTATTCCAAATGCTTTGCAATTATTAGGTTCTTATGTTTTTACAGACCCTAAAGGAGAATTATATGATAAAACATCAGGATTTTTTAAGGCAAAAGGTTATGATATTAAAGTATTAAATTTAGTGCACCCACAAAACAGTGATGGATATAACCCATTACATCATATAAATAATGAAATAGATGTTGACGTTATAGCAAACACAATAGTAAAAGGACAGGGCGAATCAAAAAGTTCAGATCCATTCTGGGATGATATGTCAGAAATGCTAATGAAAGCATTAATATACTATTTAAAAGCAACAAGACCACTAGAAGAACAAAGTTTAGCAAGTTGTTCAGAACTTGTAAGAACAGCAAATGCAAGTAGTGGAGATAACCTACTTACAAATTTAATGAATCAATTACCAATAGAACATCCAGCTAGGAAATATTATAAAAATATTGAAATGTTACCAGAAAAAACCTTTGGTTCAGTTCTTGGAACACTACAATCTAAATTAGGTAAATTTGACTCAAAAGAAATTGCAGAAGTAACATCTACAAATACAATAGATTTCCCTGAAATAGGAAAAAAGAAAACAGCAGTATATGTTATTTCTTCAGATACTCATACAGCATATGACTTTTTACTAACAATATTCTTCTCTCAAATGATACAACAATTATATGATTTTGCAGACTTAAGTGGTGGTCAGCTACCAGTACCAACTTACTTTATATTAGATGAGTTTGCAAACATTGGTCAAATACCAGACTTCGATAAGAAAATATCTACATCAAGAAGTAGAAAAATATCTTTTAGTGTTATCTTGCAGAACTTGGATCAATTAGAGGCTGTTTATAAAGAGTCTTATGAAACAATAATTGGTAACTGCGATACGCACGTATTTTTAGGTTCTAACTCACAAAAAACAGTTGAATATTTTTCAAAAGCATTAGGTGAAAAAACAATTACAAGAGATAACGTTTCTGTAAACAAAGATAGAGAAGACTGGAAACAAGGAAAAACCGAATCAGACCAAGTAATGGGTAGAGCTCTTATGACACCAGATGAGCTAAGAAGAATGGATAATGACTTATGTATTATATATGAAAAAGGAATTAAGCCTATAAAGGCAAACAAATATTATTACTTTAAATATCCAGAAGGAAAATTAGTTACAAAATATAAAGCAGACCATAATGATGTTAAAGTAGAAAGAGGAATTTGGAGAATCTATAATCCATATAATCCTTATGTTGATGAGAATGATTCTGAAGGAGGCGGTGCAGGAGGAACACAAAACTCATTAGAAGACTTAGATGATTTATTTAGTGATGACAGCAATGTAAATGACTTAGATAATAAAATAAATCAGCCTATAGAAGAAAAAATAGCAGTACCAAAACCAGAAGAAAATAAAAAAATGTCTATGAGTGCACAAGAAGATAAGAAAAAAGAAGAATTATTAGACATACAAAAAGAATTAGAGGCTAAATTTGATGAATTATTTGGCTCAATAGATGAAGATAATGAAGATTAATATTTTACAATGAAATGAACCCAAATTTGTTAAGCAAAATTTGCTTAAATAAATAGGGTTCTTTTTATACTAAAATTTTAAAATAAAAAATGTTTTTTAAAATTGTATAGTTCATTAAATTGACTATTAAGGCTTATTATGATAAAATGACTAAACCAAAAGGAAAAAAATAATAAGAATGGTGATGATAATATGAAATTTGTTCACATTGCAGATATGCATTTTGATGCTCCTTTTACATCATTAAATTCAAGAGAAAGTTTAAGTGATAGAAGAAGATTAGAACAAAGAAGTATTCTAAAAAAAGTAATTGAATATATAAAAGAAAATGATATTAAATACTTATTTATAGCAGGTGATTTATATGAGCATGAATATGTAAGAAAATCAACAATAGAATATATAATTAATTTATTTAAAGAGATACCAGATACAAAAATATTTATTACTCCAGGAAATCATGATCCTTATATTAGAAATTCTTATTATAAAACTTATGACTGGGGAAAAAATGTAAAAATTTTTGATACATACTGGATAGAAAAATATGAAGATGATAACTTCAACATTTATGGAATGGCATTTACAGAGTTTTATATGAACAGATCACCATTAGAACATATAGAGCTTGATGATAAAGAAAAAGTAAACATTTTAATAACACATTGCGATTTAAATGGTTCTAAAGATAGTAATGGAATGTCCTATAATCCAATTTTAGAATCAAAGTTAAATGAAATAGGATTTGACTATGTTGCAATGGGACACATACATAAAAACAATATAGATAATAAAAATAGAATATATTATCCTGGCTCACCAATTTCATTAGGTTTTGACGAGTTAGGTGAACATGGAATGATTGTAGGAGACATCACTAAAGATACTTTCAGTATGGAATTTGTAAAACTAGATGACAGACAATTTGAAGAAATAGAATTAAAAGTAGACGATTTATATTCAAAAGAAGATTTAATAGAAAAAATATCAAGTTTAGATTTTGATGATAAAAAGTTATATAAAATTAATCTAATTGGAAAAAGAAATTTTGAAATAAATACAAGAGAAATTTTAAGAATATTATCTGTAGAAAATGTTTTAAAAATAAAAAATTCCACAACTTTAGCTTATGATATAGAAGAACTTTCAAAACAGCAAAACTTAAAAGGAATGTTTATTAGAGAAGTAATTAATATGTATGAAAAAGGATTGTGCACAGAAGAAGAATACCAGAAAGCAATTGAAATTGGATTAGAAGTTATGTAAGAGGGTGATATTTTGAAAATTAATAACCTTAGAATTAATTCTTTTGGAAAATTAACAGATAAAGATATAAAATTATCAAATGAAATTAATTTAGTAGTTGGAGATAATGAAGCAGGAAAATCTACTATGCAAAAGTTTATTTCTTGTATTTTGTATGGCGCTTCAAAGAATAAAAACGGTAAAGAAATTTCAGATTTTGATAAATTTAAACCATGGTATTCAGATGAATTTTCTGGAAAAATTGAATATACATTAGATAATGGCGAAAGCTATGAAATTTATAGAGATTTTAAAAAGAAAAATCCAATAATATATAATTCACAAAAAGAAGATATTTCAAAAGATTATTTAATTGATAAATCAAAGGGAATAGAATTTTTTGTAGAACAAACGGGAATAGATGAAGAAACTTTTTATAGTACTGCAATTACAGAACAAGAAGGAATAAAACTTAGTAAATCTAGCCAAAGCAGTATTATTCAAAAAATAAGTAATTTAGTTTCTTCTGGAGATGACAGTATTTCATTTAAAAAAACATTAGAGAAAATAAACAGAAATCAAAATGAAGAGGTAGGAACTTCTAGAACTTCACAAAGACCTTTAAATGTAGTTGAAAATAAAATATATAAATTAAATGAGCAAAAGAAAAACTTAGATACTTATAAAAATAGAATAGAAGGAAATTCAAGCAGAAAAGAAAGACTTTTAGAAGACCAAAAGAAAACTCAATATGAAAAAGAATTTCTAAAAGAAATGAAAACAATATTAGAAGATACTAAAATTAAAGATGCAGAAATTAATTTTAACAAAAATTTGGAGAAAGAATATAATCAAAAAATAAAAGAACTAAATGAGCAAATAGCTGAGAACAGAGAAAAAACAGAGAATAAAATAGAAACACATAGAAATTATTATTTAGTATTAAGCTTATGCATTATAAGTTTCGTTATATTAATGTTTGTAAATCCTTATAAAATAATTAATTTTGCACTTTTAATTCCAATATTTTTAATTATTTATAAAAAATATAAAGATGAAAAAGTTGTTGAAGTTGCTCAAATAAGTAGCACAGATAAAACTAAAATTATGAATGAAATTGAAGTTTTAAAGAAAAATAGAGAAGCACAAAGAAACGAGGCAAAAAGTAAAGAAGGAAATCTTGAAAAAGAAATCGAAGAAAAAAAGCAAAAATTAGCAGAAAAATATGAAAAATTATTAACTAGTGAATTTATTGAAAAAAATTTAGCTAGAGATTATGATGCAATTGTAAGAAGAATAGATAGAAAAGAAGATAGGATAAACACTATAAAATTCGAATTACAAACTATGGAAGCCACTGCTGAAGACATAACTAAAAAATTAGATGATTTATCTAATATAGAAGAAGAATTGCAAGATGCAGAAGATGAAAAGAAAGAACTTTTAAGCTTAAATAATTCTTATAATATAGCAAAAGAATGCTTAGAAAAAGCTTATGAAAAAGTAAAATCAAGTATTAGTCCAAGGTTTATAAAAAATTTATCAGATATAATATCTAAAATATCAAACGATAGATATAATAATATTGTTCTAACTGATGATGAAGGATTAAAAATAGAAATAGAAAACGGAAGTTATATGCCAGTTTCAAGACTTAGTGTGGGAACAATAGACCAAATGTATATATCTTTAAGATTAAGTGCATTAGATGAAATTTCAAATGAAACAATGCCAATTATATTAGATGAAGCTTTTGCATACTTTGATAACGAGAGATTGGAAAATATTTTAAGATACATAAATGCAAATTTTAAAGATAATCAAATAATAATATTTACTTGCTCAAACAGAGAAAAAGAAGTATTAGATAAATTAAAAATTAAGTATAATATTGCCACTTTATAAAAAAATAAAATCGATGTGAAAAATTACATCGATTTTTCAATATATTACCAAAAACAAAGTAAAAACATTGTATAACTAGTAAATTTATGGTATAATAGTTGAGCAATTTAAAGAAAAGGAAGTTATTTTATGTTTCAAAGATTAGATGATGTTGAAAAAAGATATGAAGAATTAAATAATTTAATTAGTGATCCTGAAATCATTTCTAAACAAAATGAATGGAAAAAGCTAATGAAAGAACATAGCGATATAGAAGAGGTAGTTCTTAAATATAGAGAATACAAAAAAGTTGCAAAGGATTTAGAAGAAGCAAAAGAAATGCTTAATGATCCTGAAATGAAAGAATTAGCAGAAGCAGAAATGCTAGATGCAAAGGAAAAACTACCTAAAATAGAAGAAGAGCTTAAAATTTTATTAATTCCAAAAGATCCAAATGATGATAGCAATGTTATTTGTGAAATAAGAGCAGGTGCTGGTGGAGAGGAAGCAGCATTATTTGCAGGAGTACTTTTTAGAATGTATTCTATGTATGCTGAAAGAAAACATTTTCAAATTCAAGTTTTAAATGAAAATGAAACAGGAATTGGTGGATATAAAGAAATATCTTTTATGATAACTGGAAAAGGTGCTTATAGCAGATTTAAATTTGAAAGTGGAGTACACAGAGTTCAAAGAGTTCCAGACACAGAAAGTAGTGGAAGAATTCACACTTCAACAGCTACAGTTGCTGTTTTACCAGAAGTTGAAGATGTAGAAGTGGATATAAATCCAGCAGATATCAAAATGGAAGTTTTTAGAGCTTCAGGAGCAGGAGGACAACATGTTAATAAAACTTCTTCAGCTGTTAGATTAATTCATGAACCAACTGGAATAGTTGCAGAATGTCAAACAGAAAGATCACAACTTCAAAACAGAGAATATGCTATGAGACTACTTCGTTCTAGAATTTACGAAATGGAAAGAGAAAAACAAGAAAAAGCAGTTGCAAGTGAAAGAAGAAGTCAAGTAGGCTCAGGAGATAGAAGTGAAAAAATAAGAACATATAATTACCCACAAGGAAGAATTACAGACCATAGAATAGGACTTAGCATATTCCAAATGGAAAACTTTTTAAATGGTGATATGGATGAAATGATAGATAATTTAATTGCAACAGATAGAGCAGAAAAGTTAAAAGGCGATAATGAATAATTATATTTTTTAAGTAAAAACAAAAAAATCTAAATTGCAAATTTTGCAGTTTAGATTTTTTTTGTTTTGAAAGTGCGAAAATGTTTTACTCCCTAAGAATAAGATATAAATTTAAATATTTTGTTATATAAAAAATTAAATAATAGTCAAAAATGAAACAAAAATGATAAAAATAAAAAAATATATATTCCGTACAAAAACTATAAAAATAGCCAAAAAATGTAAAATTAATTTTATATGCAAGTAAATTAAAAAGAGTTATATTGTTAAAAGAAAAAATATTTGTAATGGAGGTAAAAAAGTAAAAGACAATGAAATTTTCAAAAAAAGTATTTTTATTTATTTTTTTAATTCTGTTAACAATTACAACAGTAAGTGGAGTTATATTTGGATTGATGCCATATAGCTCTGCATCAAAATCAGGACAGAGATTCTTAAGTATAGGAATGCTTAGACAAAGAGATGGAGACATACTAGGCTATAGATTAAAAGAAAATAGTAAAATAATTTGGAAAATTTATGAGCATGCTTCAAATGAGGAAAACGTGCCACCAATTACTAATCAACCACCGATATACTGCTTAAGAGCAGGATTAGGATTTTCGGAATCTGGTAAAATATATACTTATGATATATCTTTTGATATGCTAACAGAAAAAGATGAAATTGCAGCACAAAATAGTGTTTTACACAACTTAGTAAACAGCGGTAAATATAATAAGTTGCTTGCATTACTTTCTTATATATATGCACCAGGAGGTTCAAGTAGTCAGCAGAGAGAAAGACTACTAAAAGAAGTAAACAGTAAATATCCTAATGAATATACACATGAACTAAAAGATATAGATATAGAAGTTGCAAACCAATTAGTAATATGGAGTCTTGTAAATAGTGATGATGAATTCTATAGAGAAAATTACAATAAAACAGATTTATTAGAATACACAACAGATGCTTCTAGCTATTATGATTTAACAAAATATAAATCAGAAACGCTAGAGGGTGAAGAAAGAGAAAGACAAATAGAATCATTATACAAATATTTAGCAGATGCATCAGAAAGATACTTTTTAGGAGGAGAAATTGTAAATCAAAAATGTGAAGTTTCATCTAAAAAAGGATGCAATGTAAAGAAAGAACCAGGAAGTTCATCAGAAACTATAGTTAAACTAGAACAGGGTGCTACTATGACAAAATTAAGAGATAATGTAGGATTTGTGGAAGGTAGAACATGGAGCTTAGTTGAACTAGAAGATGGAACACAAGGTTATGTAAATAGTAATTTATATAAAGTAGTAGATTATAATGAAAGATGTGAGGTAACAACTCCATCAGGAGTAATCGTAAGAGATGCACCTACTACATCTGGTAATAGAATAGGTGGAGCAGATAATGGAGAAATAGTAACAAGAATTGAAAGAAATTCTGCTACTGCTAATGGATTTGTTTGGGATAAAATTAAAATAGCAGACGGAACAATAGGATATGCTGCTTCAAAATATTTAACTTTAATACCAAATGAATTATATGAAGAAAACTTCCAAGGAGTTGGAGAACCAGCAAAAATAAATTCAGAACAACCTTTAACATATACAATAGAAAATGGTAATTATATAGTAGGACCAATTAGTATAGTTAAAAATAATGATTTACTATATGATGTAGATTTTTCAGTAAAAATTGGAGATCAAAAAGTTGAAAACTATACAATTTTAAATAGTGAAAAATCAGAAGTTCAAAAAGAAGATGTAAAAGAAGGAGAATTCTATTTATCTATACCAATAACAAAAGTAGACAAAATAACAGTAGATGCAAGCATAAATTACGAAGAAACAAGACCAACATTATGGGCAACAACAGAAAACGACTTAGCACAACCAGTTGTAATTATAGATAAAGAGGAAAAGAATAATGTTACATCATTAGAAGTAACTCCAGAGGAAAATGTAGAAATATTAAAACAAACTATAACAAAATCTGGAACAGATGCTATAAATTCTAGAGAAGATAAAGTTGAATACAAAATAAATTATGAAGCAGAAGTTAGCAAATATGTTGGAAATGCTAAGATTAAATTAGTAGATAATTTACAATATCCAATTAATGCTGAAGAATCAATTTTAGATGATGGTATTTATAATCCAGAAGATAATACAATCACATGGAATATAGATGTAGAAAATATTAATACATTTAATGAAGAAAATGGAACAGCAATTGTATCTGCTGAAAAGAATATAACTTTATTATATGAAGATATAGATGCTATGCAAAATAGCATTACAAACACAGTAAAAGGACAATTACAATTAGAGAATGATGTAAATAGTGAAGAAGTAACAGCAACATATGATACAACAATAAATATAGAAGGAAAAGTAAGTGTAGAATATAAAGATAGATATTCAGATACACTTCTTGAAACTACAGAAGAGCATACTGGTAAAGTAGGAACAGAATTTAATGTAGAAGCAGATGAAAAGGAAATACCAGGATATACTTTAGTAGAAAGCCCAACAGAAAAAACAGGAGAATATGCAGAAGATCCACAAGTAAAAACTTATTATTATGCAAAAAATACAGAAGTTATAGTAAAATATCTAGAAAAAGATGATACACCAGAAGACTACACAGATAATTTAATACTTGCTGAACAAAAAACAATACCAGGACACGAAGGATTAGATTATACAGCAACACAAGAAGAAATAGAAAACTATACTTTTGTAGAAGATACAGAAAATACAACAGGAAAAATGACAAAAGATCCAATAGTAGTAATATATTATTATCTACAAAAAACAAAAGTAGTAGTAAACTATATAGATAAACTTACAGAGCAAAACTTAGATACATATGAAAAAGAAGGACTTGTTGGAGAAACATTTACATCTGAAGCAAGAGATTTTGAAGATTATGTTTTAGTTCAAAAACCAAGTGAAGAAACAGTAACAATGGAGAAAAATGTAATAACATTAAATTACTATTATATACATGTTTCAAGTGGTGTAATTGAAAAACATATTGATGTAAAAACAGAAAAATTATTAGACAATAAAGAATACGAAGGAAAAGTAGATGACGAGTATATTACAGCTCCACAAAGTTTTGAAGGATATGATTTAGTAGAAGAAATGTATCCAGATAATGCAAGAGGAAAAATGACAGAAGATGTAATAGAAGTAAAATACTATTATATTAAAAGAGCATCAGTAAAAGTAGAACACATAGACAAAATAACTGGAGAAACTATACAAGAAAAAGATGCAGAAACTGAAGAACTTAAGGACAGTACAGAATATATTTATGGACATGAAGATGACCCTTATGAAACAAAAGAAAAAACATTTGAAAATTATGATTTAGTACAAGAATTATATCCAGATAATGCTAAAGGAGAAATGACTGTTACTAAAAATGAATATGGAAGTACAAATTCAGAAACAGTAGTAAAATACTATTATGTTAAAAAATCAGAAGGAGTAGTTGAAAGACATAAAGATTTAGAAAATGATAACTTATTAGAAGACGAAACTGTATATACTGGACATGAAGGAGACCCATATGCAACAAATTCAAAAGAATTCAAGTATTATAGATTAGCAACAAATGAAGAATATTATACAAAATATGTTCAAGAGCATCCAGAAGTTTTAACTGAAAACAATGTTCAAACAGTGGAAGAATTATTAACTGTTTTAGGAAAAAATGCAGAAGATAACTACATTCCAGAAAACAAATCTGGATTAATGACAACAGACCAAATAGTTGTAGAATATTATTATACAAATATAAAAACAGAAGTTGTTGTAAAATATTTAGAAAAATCTACTGAAAAAGAATTAGCAGAAGATAAACATATTGATGGAAGTGTTGGAGATTCTTATGAAACAGAAGAAAAATACATTGAAGGATATAAATTAGATAAAACAACATATCCAGAAAATAATAAAGGAACAATGACAAAAGAACCAATAGAAGTAAAATATTATTATGAAAAACAAGAAGAACAAGGAAATATAAGCGGTAATCAAAATCAAACACCAACAGGAAACCCAAATAATAATCAAAGCCAAACACAATCAGGAAATGCAAACAATGGTCAAACTACTACACAAAGCGGAAGTACAAATAATAATCAAGCAACTACTGTTCCAGCAAGTACATCATCAAGTTCAAAAACAGGTAGTAGCACTACTACTAGTGGTAGTGAAAATGTAGGAAAGAGTGGTGTTGGCGTTCCTAGTACTGGTGACCAAATTGTTCTAACAATATCAATACTACTATTTGTATTAATAATGAATACAGTACAAATAATTAGTTCAAAAATAAAAAAACAATAGATTTCAATGATAAATTTTAAAATATCAATAAAAAAACCTCATAAGAAATTATGAGGTTTTTTGCTAGTAAACATGGATAATTTATAAATAAAGTGAGAACCATTTTATTTATAAATTATCTATTTTTTTATAGCTGCTCAGCAAGTATTCCTATAATTAAACCTAGCATATTTCCAAGAGAAGCAAATCTACCTTTATATAATCTTTTGGATTCTGGAATAAGCTCACAAGAGACTATGTAAAGCATCGCTCCTGCTGCAAAACATAAAGAAATTCCAATTAGTGTTTGTGAAATATTTCCGATAAGAGCTCCAAAAAAAGCACCAAGACCTGTAGTTAAACCAGATAATGTAGTTATAATAACTGCTTTTAATTTAGAAGTACCACTGCTTTTAAGGGGAAGAGAAATTGAAACTCCTTCTGGAACATCATGTAAAGCTATTGCAATAGCAAGTTTAAAACCAAGTGAAGTTGACGCTTCAAATCCAGCCCCAATGGCTAATCCTTCTGGAAAATTATGAACAGCAAGCCCAATAGCAATTATAATTCCTGCTTTTAACATATTGTTATTTCTAATTTTAGAATTATTTTTAAAAGAAGAATTAACTATTTTGTCACAAAAAATCATAGAAATTATTCCTATAAAAATACCCACAATTGTAACAGAAACATTTGTAATTTCTAGACCTTCTGGAATTAAATCAAAACAAATTACAGCAGTCATAAGACCTGCTGCAAATTCTAAAACAAAACTTAAAAATTTATTTGATTTTATATTAGTAAAGGCACCAATAATTCCACCAATTGTTGTTCCAATCATTCCAAAAATTAATCCATATAAACTTATAATTCCTATACTTTTCATAAGCAATTCCTTTTTTAATTAATCTGGTATTAGAATTATATTAGCTTAAAGGATATAATATTCTAAAAAAATAAATTTGCAAAAAAATAAACCTAAAGTTAAACTTTATGTTTAACAATTAGGTTTTATTTATTATCTAAGATTCATTATATTTTACAATCATTTTTCTTTGATAAGGAATTAAAGAAAGAAATGAAATTGCAATTCCTATTTCTAAAATATTTGTTGCTATTGTTAAATTAGTTTTGGATTCATTATAGCTATTTTCCATTTTAGAATGTAACATTTCTATATGTTCATCAGAAAATACTTCTTTATATTTGATTGTAGCAAATTCAATAGATAATACTTGAGATCTAAGATGAAAGTATAATAAACTTAAGAAAGATATTATAGATATTATAATACAGATTATAAAGAAAATGTTTAAATATTTAACAATCTCTTTATAATTATCTGGACTAGTTTTGCTTTTTTTAAATACATCATATGTACTTAATTTACATATAGAATGTATAACAAAATATAGTAAAATAACAGCTATTAGAGGCAAAGTAATATAAAGCCCTCTTATATTTGATATTCCTAATTCACTCATATAAAATGTTGTAATTGCAAGTATAAACAAACATAGAAAAGTGGTAATAATACCATATGCGATAAAGCCTATAATAATAGATCTTACTACATCTTTTGAATCAATTTCTTGCTTATTCATAGTGTTCTCCTTTGTATAAACAAAATATTACAAAAAAATAATATCATAAAGCAAAAAAAAATACAACATCTTGACACTATTTTGTTTAATAAATATAATGTAGAAAATAGAAAAAAGGAGGAACTTTCAATGAAAAAATATATTTGTGAATTCATTGGAACAGCAGTATTAGTGCTATTTGGATGCGGTAGTGCTGTAATAGCTGGTGAAACATTAGGCACTTTAGGAATTGCAATGGCATTTGGACTATCAATAGTTGCAATGGCTTATGTAATAGGAGATGTATCAGGTTGCCATATTAATCCAGCAGTATCTTTAGCAATGCTAATAAACAAAAAAATAACAGTTAAAGAATTTATTTTTTATGTAATTGCACAAGTAATAGGAGCAATAGCAGGAATTGGAATTTTATATGCAATAATGGTAAATTCAAATTTAGAAATGATAAATCCAACTTTTGGAGCTAATGGATATGGTGAACTATCAAGCGTTGGAATAGGATTAATTGGAGCTCTTGTAACAGAAGTAATACTTACTTATGTATTCATATATACAATATTAGGAGTAACTTCAGATGATAGCAAAAGTTCAGTTGCGGGAATTGTTATAGGTTTAACTTTAGCATTTGTTCATATAATGGGAATTCCACTAACAGGAACTTCTGTAAATCCAGCAAGAAGTTTAGCACCAGCACTATTTGCAGGTGGAGAAGCTTTAAAACAAGTTTGGGTATTTATTGTAGCACCATTTGTAGGTTCAGCTCTTGCAGCATTTACATATAAATATTTAAACGGAAAAGAAATTAAATAATTTAAATAAATTAAAGATTAAATAAAATAAAAACTAAATAAAATGAAAACGGCTACCCACTGCGAAAGAGGGTAGCTGTTTTTTCCTCGTGCGTTAATGCCTGCTGGGGAGCCGCATCTGATGCTCAGTCAGATATGCGAAGCATCCGTCAGGCAACAAGACGCCGAAGAAACGACCGAAGCTGTCTGGCCTGATGTCGACAACTTCCCCAAAACCATGGTGATTGATGCCAGAGGCGATCTTCCCATGAGAATCGGGCAACACTTCCACAGTGTCGTGAAGTCGAAAAAGGGTTTCCCCGTTTTTCTCAACAGCAACGAACTGGTCGTCACCGTACTTCAGCGAATACTGGGAAAGGTTGATGTCTTGGTGGTTAGATCCCATTGTGGTGAGCCCTCCTTTCGCAAATTTTTTAGACAAAATTTTAGAGGGCTTTGTTGCCCGCCAAATTTTGCCAGGCAACCAGCGAATGGTTACTAAAGTATATTATACCATAATTTGTGAAAAATAGCAATTTTACTGGCTACAAGAAAGCGTTCAAAACTAGTTATAAGAATCGTTCAAAACACTCATATAAATTTTTTGAATAATTTAAATATGTGCTTTAACTTAAGTTCAGCCACAATATGGGGAAGATATTTGGAATAGAATTGATGAAGTTGATGAAATAAGATATTTAATTGTAAAAAATGGTGCAATAGCTATAACGTTATTGCCAACAGAAGAAACTCTAAAATTTAATGACAATGATATTAAGGATAATTCCGTTTTAAGTAATGAAGAAAAAAATGAACTATATAGACAAATAGATTTATGTGATGGTTTTATATTGCAGGGAGGGTTATATAGCTCAAATTATGAATAGAGATGGCTAAAAAAATTATAGAATTAGATGAAGGTTATGCAAAAATATCTTCTTTTTCTTATGATGGATTAGTAGAAAGTTTTGAATTAAGTAATAAAAAATTTGTAATAGGGGTAAAGTGGCATCCTGAATTAATGCTAGAAGATGAATTTACTAAAAATTTATTTAAAGAATTTATTCAAAAATGTAAATAAATATGAAAATAATTGTAGAATAAAATGTATTTAAAAACGAGGTATTTATTTTAACAGATATAAAAATAAAATTAATTGAAAAAATATTGACTGCATATCAATATTTTGATAAAATATGCATATAATATTTATGGAGGTGTTTAGTATGCCAATTATTAGACCAAGTTCTGATTTGAGAAATAACTATAATGAAATCTCTACAATTTGCCATCAAACAAATAGTCCAGTATATATTACTAAAAATGGTGCAGGAGATTTAGCAGTAATGAGTATTGAGTTATACGAACTTTTAACAGATAAGTATGCTTTATATAAAGAATTAGAAAAAGGAATTAAGTCATTAGAAAATGGAAAAAAATATTCATCAAAAGAAGTTTTTGACGAGTTAGATAAAATTTAAAAAAGAAAGAGGATTTGCTTTTGAAAAAATATAATATAGAATATTCAATGGAATCAAAACAAGATTTAATAGACATAAAACGATATATTAAATATAACTTACAAGAACCTAATACTGCTCAAAAACTAATTACAAAAATAAAAAAAGAAATAGATAACGTAAAAGATAATCCAGAAATGTATTCTATTGTAGATGATGATATAATAAAAAGATTTGAAATTAGGAAGCTAATAGTTAATAATTATATTGTTTTTTATAGAATAAATGGTGAAAATATACAAATTGTGAGAGTTATGTATGGAAGAAGAAATTGGATAACATTACTATAAAATATAGTAATATGAAAATATGTAAATAATTAAAATATTGCAAAATATCAATAGCTTTAGCAAAATAAAAAAATGACAAAATTTTAACTTAGAATGTTAGAAATTTGTCATTTTTTATTATCTGGAGACGTACTCCGGTTTTATATTTTTAAAAGTACAGAAATATCAATACTTTGAAGGATTTGAATTTACTTGTTAATGTAGTTTTATATATTTTTTTATTTAATATAAATTTATTTTGAAAAATTTTATAACAAGTATTAAATCTAAAACAAATGTTTGCTATAATATATATAAATTTTAGAAAAACTATTAATTACGGAAAGGAGAATTTATATTGGAAAGCAATAAGTTAGATACAATTTCAAATTTATTTGAAGGTAAAGAAATTAGAAGTATTTGGGATTCTACAAAAGAAGATTATTATTTTAGTGTT
>CANQGE010000024.1 GCA_947601495.1 uncultured Clostridia bacterium
AAGTGGTAATGAAGCAGCAGCTATTGCAATGAAACAAATTAATCCAGATGTTGTTGCAGCATTTCCTATCACACCTTCAACAGAAATACCTCAATATTTTTCAAGTTTTGTAAGCAATGGTCAAGTTGATACAGAATTTGTTGCTGTTGAAAGTGAACATAGTGCTATGAGTGCTTGTATTGGTGCAGAATCAGCTGGAGCAAGAGCAATGACAGCTACTTCAGCAAATGGTTTATCTTTAATGTGGGAAATGATTTATATAGCTTCTAGTTTAAGATTACCTATAGTTATGTCTTTAGTAAATAGAGCCGTTTCTGGTCCTTTAAACATTCATAATGATCATTCAGATGCTATGGGTGTTAGAGATGCTGGATGGATTATGTTATTTTCTGAAACAAATCAAGAAGCTTATGATAATTTATTAATGGCTCACAAAATCGCTGAACATAAAGATGTTCAATTACCTTTAATGGTATGTCAAGATGGATTCATTACATCACATTCAATTGAAAATATTGAATTATTAGAAGACGATGTTGTTAAAAACTTCGTTGGAAAATATAAACCAGAACATTATTTATTAAATGATAAAGAACCTATCGCAGTTGGTCCTTTAGATTTACAAGCTTATCTTTTTGAACACAAAGCTCAACAAGCAGAAGCTATGAGAAATGCAAAGAAAGTAATTGCAGAAGTTGCAGAAGAATTTGAAAAAATTTCTGGAAGAAAATATGAATTCTTCGAAAAATATAAATTAGATGATGCAGAATTAGTTGTAGTTTGTATGAACTCAACAGCAGGAACTACAAAAGCTGCTATCGATGAATTAAGAGCACAAGGAATTAAAGCTGGACTTCTAAAAATTAGAATGTTTAGACCATTCCCTGCTGAAGAAGTAGCAGAAGCTTTAAAAAATGCAAAAGCTGTTGCTGTACTTGATAAAGCAGATTCTTTAAACGGATGCGGTGGTGCATTATTTGAAGATGTTGTTTCAGGTATGTATGTTAGCAACATTCATGTTCCAACATTAAGCTATGTATATGGAATTGGTGGTAGAGATACTACTGTAAATGAAATTAAAACAGTTTATACAGATTTAAGCAAAGTTGTATCTAGTGGAAACTTAGAAAATCCTTATAGATACTTAGGCTTAAGAAAATAATTAAAAATATTAATTGGAAAGGATGGATTAAAATGCCTTATAATCATAAAGAAATAGTGGCTAATAAGCCTTCAAGATTTACTTCTGGTCATAGAATGTGTGCTGGTTGTGGTGCACCAGCTGTTGCCAGAATGGTATTAAGAGCTGTTAAGCCAGAAGATCATGCAGTTATTGCATGTGCTACTGGATGTATGGAAGTTTCTACTTTCATCTATCCATATACTGCTTGGACAGACTCATTTATTCACACAGCTTTTGAATGTGCAGGAGCTACTTTAAGTGGAGTTGAAGCTGCATACAAATCTATGAAACGTCAAGGAAAATTACCAGAAGACAAAACTACAAAATTTATTGCATTTGGTGGAGATGGTGGTACTTATGATATAGGACTTCAAAGTTTATCAGGTGCTATGGAAAGAGGACATGATATGGTTTATGTATGTTATGATAATGGTGCATACATGAACACAGGTATTCAACGTTCTTCTGCTACACCAAAATTTGCAGATACAACAACTACTCCAGCTGGAAGTGTTATTCCTGGAAAAATGCAATCTCGTAAAGATTTAGCAAAAATTATGGTAGGTCATCACCTTCCATATGTTGCACAAACAATAGCACTTAACAATTTCGCAGATTTATATCAAAAATCTGAAAAAGCAATTTACACAGAAGGACCTTGCTTCTTAAATGTACTTGCTCCATGTCCTAGAGGATGGGGATACAATACAGAAGATTTAATGCAAATAAACAAATTAGCTGTTGAAACATGCTATTGGCCTTTATATGAAGTTGTTGACGGAGTTTATAAAATTACTTATAAACCTGCTAACAAACTTCCAATTGAAGAATTCTTAAAACCACAAAAGAGATTTAAACATATGTTTAAACCAGGAAATGAGTGGATGATTGAAGAATTCCAAAAAGAAGTTGATAGTAGATGGCAAGAACTTCTTGATTTAGAAGCAATGACAAATAAGCAATAAAACAAAACTTGTTTTTAAAAGTCTCAATTATTTTTAATTGAGGCTTTTTTATTTTCAAAAATTTTTCTATTTTAAAATTAAACTCTTTCCAATTTTATTTTAAAATTAAAAATTTTTTGTTTAATTTTAAAATTAAAAACTTTTTTAATTTAATTTTAAAATTTAGTAATCTCTTATTAGTGCAAAATATTTATTTTTTAAGTGACTTGGCGAAAGCAATCTCCTTTTTCTAAATAAGCAAAAGGAAGATTGCTCCAATCGCACTTCGCTTACGCTTCGTTTGGTCGCTTACGCGTCACTTAAAAAATAAATATTTTGCACTAATAAGAGGTTAAATAATTGAATTTTAAAAAAATTTATAGTAAAATATAACAAATTTTATTAAAGGAATAAAAAATGAATTTAGAGCAAGAAACCAAATTTATTATGAAAAAATATAATATAACAGCAAACAAAGGTTATGGTCAAAATTTTCTTATAGATGAAACTATAATTCAAGAAATTGTAAGTAAAGCCGATGTTTCAAAAGATGATTTAATTATAGAAATTGGACCTGGTCTTGGAAGTCTTACCTCTGCCCTTTTAGAAAAAGCTGGAAAAGTAATTTGTATTGAGCTTGACAAAAAAATGATAAACTTACTTAATGATAGATTTTCTTTATATAATAATTTTGAATTAATTAATGATGACATCTTAAAAGTTGATTTGCAAGAGCTTATAAATAATAACCATTTTAAAGATGTTAAAGTTGTAGCAAATTTACCATACTACATTACTACTCCTATCATTATGAAATTGTTAGAAGAAAAATTAAATTTGAAAAGTATTACTGTTATGGTTCAAAAAGAAGTTGCTTTAAGACTCGCTGAAAAACCTGGTGGAAAAGAAACTGGAAGTATTACTTACAGTATAAATTATTATACAAATCCAGAAATTATATTAAATGTTCCTAAAGAAAGTTTTATTCCAAGCCCTAAAGTAGATTCTGCAGTTCTTAAGTTAGAAATTTTAAATAAACCTAAGGTTAATGTTGCAGATGAAAAACTATTTTTCAAAATTATAAAAGCATCTTTTTTACAAAAAAGAAAAACTCTTATAAACTCTCTTTCAAATAGTGGAATTGCAAGCAAAGAAGCATTAGAAAAAATCTTAAATGAATTAAATATAGATATTAAAATTCGAGCTGAGGAACTTTCTCTTGAAAATTTTGCAGATATAACAGAATATTTATCAAGTATCCATTAATTTTTATTAAACATTTAAACATAATTTTTAAAAATAAAAACCTAATCAATATATGAATTAAATTAATCCATATATTAATTAGGTTTATTTTTAATATAAATTCAATTTATCTTTCTTCTCTTTCTTCTACTTGTCTTCTATATTCTCTTCTGCTTTTTGGTATATCTTCTACTTCTTCATCAAATTCATATTTTCTTGGTTTCTTTTTGTTTGATTTTACTTCTGTTGTTGTTTTTCTTAAATTTTCTGCTACATCTAAAACTCCATCTATCATAACTGCTCCTTCCCCTGCTCTAGCTCCTATATTTGCAGCTCTAACAACTGCTGGATTTGTTACTACTTCTGTTGTATCTATAACTTTTTTCACCATTTCTGTATAATCTTCATAATGTCCTGCTACATCTACTACTTTCCTTGCTTCTTCTCCAACTTGTACTTTTTTACTTACACTTCCTAATAAATCAGATAATTTTGTCCAATATCTATCTCCAACTGAAACATACAAATCACCTAAGTTGCTTGCATCTACTGTTCCTGTATTTAATGCTTGAATTAATTCATCAACAGTAGCTTCTTGATTTAATAATCCTTTTGATGTTAATAAATTAGATGAAAATGTTCTATCTGTTAATGTTGGTGCTCTTAATCCTATTTTATCTGATAATCCTGTTCCACCTTTTCCTTGTGCTTGGAAAATTGCTGTTATTTTTTCATTTCCACTTAATGTATATGTAGCTGGTCTTCTTTCTCCTCCATAAACTGAATAAAATCCTGTAACTTTTTTTCCTTTATTCGCTCCTATTATATCTCTCATATTTCTTCCTGTGTCTATCATATCTTCATAAACTGGAACGTTTTCTGTTCTATATGTTGTATCTACCCATCTCGTTTTTGTTTCTGGTGTTTCTATAGTAACTTGTGTTGGTTTTACTACCTTTCCTCTTTCTAATAACCATTCATGTATTTTTGGTCCCACATATCTTACTGCTAATCCTTTTGCAACACCTTTTATTGCTGTAACTCTCATTGTATTTACTTCTTTACTTGCTATTGCATGTTGTTCATCACTTATTGCATCTGTTTGAATATCTCCCTCAACAGTCCTTTTACGAGATTCAATTTCTTTTTGTAGCTCTGCTACTTTATCTTTTTTCTTTTCAATTGCTTTTTGTACATCTGCTTTATTTTTTGCATTTGGTCGTTGTGCAATTTCTTGTTCCAAATCTCTTATTTGTGTATTTAAAGCATTCACTCTTGAATTACAGCTGTTTATTAAATTTCTTTCTCTTTCTTGATTTAATATATTGTCTCTTATATCTGATGCTCCAGCTCTTAATACTGCTTCATTTCCTTCTGATGCTCTAAAAATTGCGTCTGCTCTAGTTTTTACTGCATTTCTAATTGGATGTCCTGGATTTGTTCTACTATTAACTTCTGCAAAATAATCTCTTCTTGCAACCATTCTATGATATAAATTATTTCTATATGGTGATGCTTCTCTTCCTCTTGTTATTATCCTATGTACTGGTTGAGCTATGTATCTTCCTATTCCTCTATAAATAGGACTTACTGCATTTCTTAGGAAGATTCCTATGTTTCCTACTACTCTTCCTATATTCCTTATTATTCCATTCTGTTTTGGAATATATGCAACTCTTTCTCCATATTTTCCAAGTGTAGCCAAATCTCTTTGTGTATTTCTATGTTGGTCAAATGTGTGATTTCGAGTTTCTACATAATCTCTATCTTTTTGCATTGCTGTATTTATTTGATCTGCTGTTCCTGTATAAACTGATGTATCTCCTGCTTCATGACGAGTTAATCTTTCTAAACATTCTGCATATTTATCTAATAGTAAAAATTTTTCATCCTCTTCTCTTTCATCATAATCTTCTATGGTTCTATATGTTATTCCAGATATATTATCTGTAGTTTCTATTTCATGACTTCTAAAACGAGCACTTCTTTGCATATATTCTCTTTGATAACCTCTATCCCCATAGAACTTTGCATACATATCATTTTTTCTACGTTTGTATTCTTCAGAAATTCTATCAGAATCAACTATTTCGGCAGTTATGTCGGGATCTTTTGGTATTACTATTGATTTTTCCTCTTCTTCTTTTATTCTATCAAATAGTTCTTTCAATTTATCTTGGTCATATGGTCTTTCTGACATTTCTTCTCCTCTTGCATCACTATCAACACAAGTATAATGACCACCTACCCCAATTTTAGTATTAGAAGTAAGAGGATTTTCGTCACGAAAATAATCTTGTGTTGTACTTCCTCTTAAAGCATATTTATAAATTCCTCTTCCACCAACTCTTTCACCTCTATCCCAGCATAAATCTGCATAATACCATTTTCCATCTATTCTTACTTTATTCCATTCATGTCCACCTGTATATGTAGGTTTTGCTAACGTACCTTTTCTTATTGCATAACCTGAATCTATAATTGATTCAACACCAACCATTGCTAATGCATTTTTTAAAATATCTGCATATCCTGCACAAACACATCTGTGACCTAAAGTACCATTACTAGAATTGTTAACTAAATCAAATCCTTCCTGCTCTATTAACCCTTCAGATAAATTTCTTGACGTATTTTCAGTCTTACTGTAGTAAATTGCATGCTCTTTACTATAAGTATCGTCGGATCCTGCGGAATGATCATATTCTTTTATTAATTTGGAAAGTCTATAATATACAATTGCAAATTTTTCAACATCGCTTAAAGAGCCATTTATACCCTTAACAATTTTTTCCAATCCGTTCTCTTATTTTTCCATATTCGTCTATAGTATAATCAGCTAAATGTGTCCATGATGCATCAAGTACTCTTTTTTCATCTGGATCACTAGGATTTATTTTTATTTTTCTTTGATCAAATACTCTAACTCCAGAAAAATTTAAACCAAGGCTGTCACAAGATCGTTTCAATCTCATTAATTCTGTATTACTTAATTCACTAACATTATTTATAACTAAATTAATGTTTTGTGGTATTGTTTTTCCAGAACTTATCAATACATTTAATTGTTCTTGTGTTAGCAATAATGTTCCATCTCTTAAAAAGCTTTGTTCAAAATAATTTGATGGGTCATTCAAATAATTTTGAAAGGTTGTAACATCTTTAATCATCATAGGATTATGGGTAAATGATAACTTTTCTCTAAATATTCTTGCATCTTCTATATAGTATGGTACATTTTGCATATACTCTGTTGAAAGAACCGAAAGCATTGCATTTTTTCTTCCATTAATATCAGTTTCCGGAATAATTAAATAGCTAAAAAATGAGAATGGATCATAGCTAATTGCTCCAGATTTTCTAAAAAGCTCAACTAAATAGTAGTATGTTTCATCAGAAATTGGCGTATTTCTTAAATCATCAATTGCTTGTTGAAGTCCAATATTTCCATCTACACGTACATTTACAACATTTGGATTATTTCTATATAAACTAGTAATTTCTTTTAGTTGGTCAATTGATAATGAATTTCCACGTACGTTTAATTTTATTAATTGACTTCTTAATGCATTTAGTCCCTCTATATTATTAAGACCAGACCCAATTATTGCAAGCTCTACAATATTCGGATTTTTAATTTCTTCAAAAAATCTTCTATTTGCTAAACCTCTTTGGTCTTGTATACTCAAACTGTATAATCTTTCCATCTCATTAGGAACACCAATAGAAATTCTCATCACATCATTAAACTCAGATTCCGGAATATTTTCAATCTCTAAACTAATAACAATACCTAAATCTGTTAAATCTCCAACTCCCTTTGTATCTTTTCCTGTCAATTTTAGTCGTTTTCCCTCTCTTAAAACGCTAGTTCTTAATTCGGGATGATCATTTTTTACAAAAGTTTCTGTTATATCAAAACCTGTAAGATCAAAATTGCTAAGACTGATGCTGTCTACATTATCAGAAATTTTATGAACTAATTGAGGAAATTTTATTGTTCTTCCTGATGTATTTACAAAAGATATTTGTTGAGTAGTGTCCATACCTTCAGTTTTTTCTAATTTATCAAGATTAACAGCAGGAGCTTTTGAAAAATCAATGTCAAAATCTTCTGGATGACCACTTTCAATAACAAGATTTGTTGGTGTTACAATATCTTCTGTAAATCCTTGATTATTTTTTGATTCATAGATTGCATCAACAATTCCTTGAACATTTATACGTGAAGGTGTTGTGTTAGATAATGTTACATTACTTAATAACCCTGGATAATATTTACCAATTTCTAAAATGTCTTCTCTAATCTCTTCTGCAGATGAAAGTGATACATCAATTTTTACATCACTAACTTCTCCTACGCTTTCAGCATTAGGTATCTCTGCTCTATTAAATGCTCTTTGTAATGCTGCTGATTTTAAAGGTATTGGAGGTATCTTTTTCTTTTCAGCTTCTTCTGGATATAATATTCTATCTATTGCGTCTTGTATGAAAGAATGGTCTAAGCTTGGAACTGATTTCAATTCTTCTTCTTTCATACTTGAAATTTTATGTTCCGGTTTATAGTAAAACTCTTTATCTGATAAAAAGTTTCTAAGTTCAAATCCGCCTCTTGCTAGTGCCTCTTGATTAGTTGCTGCATCTAAAAATAAGTCTAATGGATAATATTCCCCATTAATCATAATTTCATTGAATTTATGATTACTATCGCTTGTTCTTATTCTACAAGGAATATTTAGTCTATCCATCAACTCCTTATATAAAGTAGCATATACTTCAGAGTTTGCTGTTCCATCTAAAACACTTTTTAGTCCTAGTTTTTCATCTTGCTCTTGTTCCGGTTTTAATGACCTCATAAGTGCTATATATGAATAAGTAGCTTTTTCTAGATTTGACCAATCTGGATTTATAGGTATATATATTTCATTAAGTCTAGAAACTATTTCTGCTGCTTCATTAGGAGAATATTCAACGTTCTGCATAGCATTTTCGCTTTGTGCATCTACATTTCTAAAAACAATTGTAACGTCTTTAGATAATTCTAAAAGTATTTTTGGATCTTGTCCCAAAATATTTTTTAATACTATTTTTACTGGTGCTTTTTCATTAATTTCTAATAAATCATTTCTTGTAATTGGATCTGTAAATATTAGTTCTTTTGATTCGCCCATAAAGGTCTCCTTTTTTAATAATTATTTTTTATATTTTGTTACCATAAAATCCTTAAACTAACATAACTTTTTTATATTATATATATATATATATAGCTAAATCAGATATATAATTTATTTGGCATAACAAACAAATAAATTATATCATATTTTATAACCATTTTCAACCATTTACATAAAATATTAACAAAAAACATCTTTTAAACCTATAATTAACAAAAAATGTCTTTTAAATAGAACTAATTTTGAGTTCTTTTAAAAGACATCTTTACTTTACGCTATTTTTTCTTTAATTTGCTCTAATGCTATTGCTAGTTGGTCTGGACAAGATGTTCCTCTTCCAGCACAATCAATACCTTTTAATCTTTTAATTGCTTCATTTATGTTCATTCCTTCAACTAGTCTTGAAACTCCTTGAGTATTTCCTGAACATCCGCCTATTATTTCAACTTTTTTAATTATTTCTCCTTCTACTTCAATATCCATTTCCATAGAACATACACCTTTTGGTTCATATTTAAATACCATCTTTTTCCCTCCATAAATATCTTTATTTCATATAATTTTAGAAACTTATAATTTCATTATATATTCTTACAATATATTGGTCTGTCATTCCTGACATATAATTTATTATTGCCCTACAATAATTTTTTATGTCATTTAAATCATATACTATTTTATTAACATACTTATCGTTTTCTCTTCCATCTGAATTAGAAAATGTTTCAAGCCAATTAGAGAATTCTTCAGCTAAAAATGGATAATATCTTTTCATTTTTCTTATATTTTTTACAGTAGCTGTACCATTATATTCTTTTTTCAATGTATAAAAAATTTCATTCATCAAAACTTTAAAATATCTAATAGTTGGCTGGATTTTAGAATTTTTATAAATTTTTTCATTATTAAAATTTCTTATTTTTTCCATTACTTCATGAGCTTCTTTAGAAAATTTTAAGCCTTCCTCTACTGTACTATTTTTACACAAATCTCCTGTTAAATATCCAATTATATTAGTATTATTAACTTTTATATTTTCTATTGCTTTATCTATTGTTTGCAAATCTCTGTCATTTAGAATGTTCATCTCTCTAGCATCTTCTAAATCTCTTCCTAAATAAGAAATATTATCTGCTATTTTAACAGCACATGCTTCCCAAGTAAATGGTTCATATTTATTTGAATAATTAAATTCTTTTAAATTTATATTTTTTTCTCTTGGTTTTTGGCCTGATATACTTGGATTACCACAATGACCCAAAATTCCATCTCGTACAGCATAAGTTAAATTTAAATTTCTTTTTAATCCTGCTGTGTCTCTTAATAATTCTAAGTCATCTACAAATTTTAATCCATTTTCACCGTGCCAAAATTTCTCCCCATATTCTCTTTCTGATATTTCAGATAGTATTCTTTCTCCCTGATGTCCAAATGGGCTATGTCCTATATCGTGTACAACTGCTATTGCTTTTGTAAGTTCTGTATTTAATCCTAAATAATTTGCAATAGTATTGCTTATTGATTCTACTAAATTTACATGCTCAATTCTTGTACAAATATGATCGTTTTTAGGTGCAAAAAACACCTGTGTTTTATGTTTTAATCGCCTATATGCATTACAATTAATTACTCTTGTGTAATCTCTATCAAATTCTGTACGCATTGGAGCATCACCATAAACAGGACTATATAATTTTTCCTCTCTTTTAATTGCTTGTTCCCATTTAGGATTTCCTTCAAACATTGCCTCTTTCTCGAATTTTTTTATCATAAGTTTTTCACCTTTATTTTATTTCTTTAAGTAAATTTTCTAAATCTTCTTTTGAAAAATGATATTTTTTATTGCAGAAATGACATACTACATCTGCCATTCCATCTTCTTTAATCAATTTGTTTAATTCTTCTTTTCCTATTGAAATAAGCCCTCTTTCAAATCGTTCTTTTGTACAATCACATTCATATTTTAAACTTAGCTCTTGTGCTAAAATTAGTACATTTTCATCACCTGTAACAGTTCTTGCTATTTCTTCTAGGCTCTTATTATTTTCAATCATTTGGCTAATGCTTGGCGCTTTTTCTAATGCTTTTTCTATATTTACTATATCTTCTTCAGTTGCATCTGGCATTAGTTGAATCATATATCCGCCAGCAGATTTCACACCATTTTTATTTACTAGAACTCCCAAAGCAATTACTGTTGGTTTTTGTTTTGATTTTGCAAAATATTCTGTAAAATCTTCTGCTATTTCTCCTGAAACTAGTGGTACAAGACCTGTATAGTTTGAATCAGTTGTTTTATTTTTATTTAAGATATTTAAAAATCCATTTGTTCCAACAGCCCCGCCAACATCTATTTTTCCATTAGATTTTAGAGGTAACTCTATATGAGGATTATCTATTGAAACTTTTATTTTAGTAGTTTCTGCCTCTCTTTTAACTGCTGAAATTAATGTTCCTACTGGACCTTTTCCATTTAATTGAATGCTTAAGAAATCATCACTTTCTTTTATTTCAGTAAAGCCCATCATCCCAGAAATTGTAGAAAATCTTCCTAAAACCGCTGTTGTAGTTGGCGTTAAATCATGAATATTTCTAATTTCTTCTACTAATTCTGTTGTGTTTGCACAAATTAAACTTACTCTTCCTTCGTATGCTAAAAACTTTGCAATTCTATCCATTCTATCTCCTATTTATTAAAAGCTTTTATAACATCTTTATATGTAGACATTAATAATTCATATTTCATTGCTTCTGGTAAATCTTCATTATACATAGCATTTGAAATTGGAATTGTATATTGATTATATTTAGGCATAAAAAATCTTGTTTTAACTATGTAATCTATTAAGCAATCATCTTCTTTAACTTCTACTTCGTTTCTTTCTAAAAAGTTTTTTAAAATTTCTGTATATTCGTCATAAAAGTAATTAAAAACTTTTGTATATTCTTTGTTTTTCGCTAGTTCCTTCATTTCTTCTTCGATTAGCACGTTTATTACCCCTCTACATAGTAATTTCCAATTAAATTCTATACCAAAATGCTAAATTATACAAGCCTTTTATATTTAAGTTTTAGGTTTTTCTTTCAAAGGTAAATATTTTCATCTTTTAAAAAAATATTTTTTTTTAACTTTAAGCATTTATTCCTATTTTAATAATACATTTATTCGTGCCTTGGCGAAAGCAATCTTCTTTTTAAATAAAATAAAATGAAGATTGCTCCAATCGCACTTCGCTTTCGCTTCTTTTGGTCGCTTACGCGGCACTTCAAAATGTATTATTAAAATAAGAATAAATTTAAATTTATAAAAAATGTAACCTTTTTTATTTTAAAACATAATATAAACCATAAATTATTTTTAGAAAGGAATTTTTTATGAATACATTAAGATTAAACTCTAGAGGACCTGATGTAGAATTATTGCAAAGCACTCTACAAAAATTAGGATTTTACACAGGTGCTATTGATGGAATTTTTGGTTTTCAAACTTTTACTGCTGTTCAAAATTTTCAAAAAGCTTTTGGGTTATCAGTAGATGGAATAGTTGGCACAAATACTTGGAATGCACTAATGCCATATATTAATGGAAACGCTACATATACTGTTAAAGAAGGAGACACATTAGATAAAATTGCTAAAAAATATTCTACAACTATAGATGCAATTATTTATGCAAATCCACAAATTGATGCTAATAAATTGCAAATTGGTGAAGAGCTTATTGTTCCATTTGGAAATGTTGTTCCAACAAACATTAGCTATACATCTCAAATTCTAAATATGAATATTTCTGCACTTAAAACTATTTATCCTTTTTTAGATGTTACAGCAATTGGAACTTCTGTGCTTGGAAGAAGAATTCAATGCATTAAATTTGGAAATGGCAAAAGAGAAGTTTTATATTGTGCTTCTACTCATGCAAATGAATGGATTACAACCCCTCTTCTAATGAAATTTTTGGAAAATTTATCTAAAAGCTATGTAAATAATTTAAACATTTTTGGAGTAAATGCTCGCAAACTTTATGATAATGTTTCTTTATATATAGTTCCAATGGTAAATCCTGATGGTGTAGATTTAGTAACTGGTTTGCTTTCAGAAAGCTCTTGGGCATACGCAAATGCAAAGCGAATTTCTTCTAATTTTCCAGACATTCCATTTCCAAGTGGATGGAAAGCAAATATTGAAGGTATCGATTTAAACTTACAATTTCCTGCTGGCTGGAATGAAGCTCGAGAAATAAAATATTCTCAAGGATTTAACAGGCCTGCTCCTCGTGATTTTGTTGGATTTGGTCCTTTAACTGCCCCAGAATCTGTAAGTTTATATAATTTCACATTGAGACATAATTTTGATTTAATGATAACTTATCACACACAAGGACGTGTAATTTACTATAAATATCAAGAGCAAATTCCGCCAGAATCTGAAGAAATTGCTAAACATTTTGCAAAACTTTCTGGATATTCTTTAGAAGATGTTCCTGAAGATTCAGGTTTTGCAGGATTTAGAGATTGGTTCATTCTTTACTATAATAAGCCTGGATTTACTATTGAAGTTGGAGCTGGCGAAAATCCTATTCCTGTTTCACAATTTGCCGGAATTTATCGAGAAAATTTAGGAATTCTAGTAAGTGGAATGATTCAGTAGTAATATATAAAAAAGCAATTAATGAAATTTAATATTCATTAATTGCTTTTATTTGTTATTTACATTTATTCTCTATGTACATTGGCTCCTTTTCAATCATTTTGTCTAATATGAATTATTAAAGAAAATTACTTGTTATAACACTTGTTTCTAACATTCAAATAATTGTGAAATCAAAATATTTATTTTCATATCTCCCACTAATTTTCTTATTAATAATACTTTTAATATTTTCAACGTTCTATCCCATTTCCTCTTTTCTTTTGTTGTTGATTTATTTGATTTTGATTAGTTTTATACATGCTTCGTAATTGTTCGTATTTTCTTTGCTGTTCTGGAGTTCTTTTTTTTCCGAGTAATATCAATCGTTTCATTTCAATTTTATCTGCTATTTGATGTTGATATTGATTAACTTCTGAAGTTGTAATTCTTTTTTTACTAATAACATGTCTCATATCTTGCTTTAATCTTTGCATCGATAATATTTCTGAAGTTAATTTTGCTTTTTCAGTTTCATCTGATCTCGTAAATCTTTTGTCTTGTATTGAAACTGTTCCCATTTCTTGTTGTAATTTTTGATCTCTTGGTGGCTTAGGTTTTGCTCTTACAGATATTGTTCCGTTATTTGCAACTGTCATACCTTCTAATAAAGCATTAATATCTCCATTGTATTTTTCTTGCCCTTCAAACATTACCACTTCTTCAATAAATTGTTTTGCAGAAATTCCTAATCCGTTGCTTTTTAATATAAATTTTCCATCGCTTGGGATATGTGGTGCAACAACTTCTTGTATATATTGTGTTGCTGGAATTTCGGTTCCGTTAGGAAGTTTTACTCTTCTTTTCATCAATTCAGGATTTAAAGTTTTAACTATATCTATAGAATTAATCTGTTTTCCATTTATATTTATCGTTCCATCATTACTGATAGTATTTTCACTTAACAATTTTGATATATGTCCATTGTATTTTTCTTGTCCTTCTCCTAATATATATTCTTCAATGTATTGTATTGCTGAAACTTTTGAACCATTATTTAATATAAATTTTCCATCACTTGGGATATGTGGTGCAACAACTTCTTGTATATATTGTCTAGCAGATATTCTTACTCCATTAGGCAATGAAATTTTTTGCATTAAAAGAGCTGGATTTATCATTTTAACAATGTCTATACTAGTTATTTTAGTCGCATCTTTAGATTTATCAACTTCCACTATTGAACTTTCAATTTTCTTCTTTCTATTTTCAAAATTTTGTGGTGTTTGTGTCCTTTTTACTACTTCTGTAGATTGTATTGAATCGACTTGTTCAAATCTTTCTTTTGTTCCTTGTTGGAAAAGAAATGTGTCATCAATGCCATTCTGTTTGCTTTTTTCTTGAATCTGTTTTTTTACTTTATCCATAAAAGCTGGGTCTATTTGTTGCATAATAGGAACCATCCTTTTTATTATAGAATCCATATCATACGTATCTACTGATATTTTCTTTCCTTCTCTTGTAGGAATAGCAAAAATTTCTTTTCCATTACTTCCAAATAATTCTGATTTTTGATCTTTTACATCTACTAATTTATCTATTCCTTTTTGAATATTTTTTCTTAAATGTGTTTTTATATGTTCTTTGAATTTGTCATTTGTAAGGTCTGCATCCTTTAAACCTAATTTAGGAAGTTGAGTATTAAAATAATTCTTATTTTTATCTAATTTTTCTAGTATAAATTGGGCAGCTTGTTCTATAAATAACTCATCAAATTTTGTTTGCTTTCCATTAAAAGTAACATTTTTTCCTTTAAATTCTCTTAATTCATTTAAAACAACTTCTTCGATTGCATCTTCAAATATATTTGTCCTTAAAGAATTGTAAGATTGGTTTTTACCATTTGATTTTGAAGGAGGTTCATCTCCAATACCAATCCAATTATCAATTTTTCCAGTTAATGCTGGAGGTTTTCCACATCTTTGTATAATTTCAGGATGTTCTTGTGCAATTTCTTGCAATGCACTTATATAATTTCCTAAATTATCTGTATCAGCATAAATTACCATTTTGTCATCTCTATCTCTTGATCTTCCAAATTTAAAATAAAAAGGTATTTGTTGTTCTTGACATTTACTTTTAAATAATTGTGCAAGTTTCCACATGTCTTGATTTTGGCAACCTACATAAAGTCTATGTTTTCCATGTATTTTTTCTTCTGTTCTTCCAGAAATATATTGAGATTTAATATGTTCCCAACCATCTTGATGTTCCCAACCATTGATATCTTTTTCAAAAAGAGGATTACTTTTTAATCTTTTAATATCATCCATTGATGATACTTTACCAAATCCTCTAAGATATTGCTGCATTTTTTTTGCATCCATACCTTTTTTCTCTTCTAAAAATTGAATTTGATTTTCATCAAGTTTTAACATATTTTCAATCCATTGATTATATGTTTCTACCATAAATGTTTCTCTATCATCTAAGTTTATTCTGCTATTATCTTTTGTTTGATTCATTTCTACTACTGATTTATATAAATCAGTTATCCCTACTAAATCTGTTCTACTTGATTTTGCGTATGCATCAACTATATATTTTAATATTTCTTCATTATCTAATGGATTTTCAACACTAGAATATACATCTCTTAATTTTCCCATGTACTACTCCTTCTTACTTTTAAAAAAACTCATTATTTTATGTAACAGTTTTTTTATAAAACCTTGTTCTTTATATTCAATTAGTTGTATATTTTCACTATTATCAGTTATTTGTTCTTTTAATTCATTTTTCTTTTTAAATATATTATCTGGATTATATCGTTC
>CANQGE010000025.1 GCA_947601495.1 uncultured Clostridia bacterium
TCTATTGCAGAATCTACTGTATTTTTTAAATCATCTTCAGAATCTAAATCTATGTCTGTACCTTTTGAATTTTCTATTTCTGGTTTTATAAATGTATCATTATATTTTGTGCTCATTTCTGATTCTGTAAATGTATAATCAACTGTTACTTCTGCAGTTGTTGGTGGTGTTGTTTCATTTGTAGCATCTACATTTTGTGTATTTGTATCTTGATTTAATACTGATAAATCTGTTATTGCTTTTTCCAATAAAGTATATTTATGTGTTCCGGCATTTGTTGAATGAACATACCAACTATATGTTTTTGCTTCTATATTATACAAATATTCTACATTTGTTTCTTCATTATAAGTAACAAGACTTACTTTTCCTTCTTTATTTATATAATAAATTAAAGCATATTCTTTTCCATCTAGAGTATAATTTAAAACCATTATTGGATCTGTTAGTCCTGGAACTTCAACAAATCTTATTTTCAATTCTTCTGCATTTTCTGGTATTCCATATTCATTTGCTCTTGCTTTCTTATCTGTTTGAGCTTTTGCAGAATTTAAATATACAAGATATTTATCTCCCCATTCTGTTTTTGTTGTAGTTCCACTTAAAAAACTATTATTTTCGTCTTTAAAATACTTTGTATAAGCAAAGTATATTGCTCCTCCCAAAATTGCTAGCAATACAATTACTATCACTACTTTTAAAATAGGACTTTTTTTATTTTGATTATTTTGTGTATAAGTTTTTTGTTCATTTTGAACATTTTGCACCTCTTCTACTTTTTGGTATTGTGTATTTTGAGGTGCATTATTTTCATTAACTGATGCACTTTCTTGTGTTTTTTCTAACTTTTTCCCACATTCTGAACAAAAAGCTGCATCATCTGGATTTTTTGCTCCACATTCACTACAAAACATTTTTATATCACTCCTTTTGCTAATACATCAGAACTTAATTAAACATATCTGTTAAACTTGATGCTGAATCATTCATAGATTTATTAATAGTATCTTGTGTATTTTTATAAATATTATTTGGAGTAATAACATTATTAATAGGACTTTCACTTGCCATTTTTTGAAACATACCCACAGATATAACCAAAACTACTATAACGATTGATATTACAAAAGAAAATATATATCCAAAAATCATTCCTAAAGGTATTGCGAATGGTGCTTTAGTTTCTTTTATTTCTGTTAAGTCTAAATATGCTTGTGTTACAACTACAAAATATAATATCATTCCTAACCATGATACTAATAATGCAATCTTCATTGACATTAAAGAAAGTATTGCTACAAGTGCAATTGAAACTGTATTAATTATTGAAGCAGTGCTATGTACTGTAAAGAAAAAGCCTTTTGCATTTTCTTTTCCTCTTCCTTTAAAAATAACTCCTACTATTAATTTTTGTATTAATATTAAAATTAAGTTTGAAAGGAACATTAGAATTGTTGCAGTAATGAAAACTTGGAAGAAAGGTATTTTTATGTTTAATTGCGCGAAATCAGATGAGCTTACACTTTCTCCAAATGCTGATGCTAATGTACTAATTGTTGTCATTAATGAATTTACAGTTTTCATCAAACTATTTATAAAATTCTTAGCTATAAAATAAGAAGCTAATCCATAAACAACAGAATTTATTAATAAAAATAACCATTGTTTTTTCATATCTCTTTCTTCAACATTTTCTCTTATAGTATCTACTGGTTTTTTAAATATTTTTTTAACATTTTTAGCTACCTTGTCTAAAATATTGCTTCCAACTTTAGTTACATTATTCACAGCTTGATTTACTGCTTGTTGTGCTTGTTGGGCCTGATCAACTGTTGGTTGTGCTTGTTGAGATGAATCTGCTGTTGGTTGTGTTTGAACTGTTTGTTGCTTTTCACATTCACATGGAACACCTTCTACTAATGGTCTTCCACATTTTGAACAAAACTTTGCCATTTTTTACTTCCTCCTAATATCTATATATATTTGCTACTGCTTTTTTATATATCATTATTGCGATATCTATATATGAAACAGCTAATGCTATTATTGACAATGCAATAAATGGTATAAATATAGTTGCAAAAACAGTATAAATTACTTGAGTTTTTGTTAATTCTGATACTTGTGTTAATGCTACTTGTATATGTATAAAAAATGCTAAAGTAAATAATAGCATTACCAAACCTGATAATAATAAGCTTAAATAAGAAATAACAAAAGCAATAACAATTCCTATTGTTAAGAAAATCTCGCATGTTCCTATAACTGCAACGCAATCTTTTATGTCTAATTTTTTCTTATAAACATAGTTTGTCATAACAAATACAATTCCAACCATTATGGCAGACATAACAAACATTGCTATTCCGAATTTAAGTCCTAAATTTCCTATCTTTAAATTAATTCCATATTTAGCCAATGTTGTAACAGCTGTATTAACTACAGCTAAAGATATACCAAATTCTGATAAGATATGGTCAATATATCCATTCATTAAAATTCCAAATAGTATAGTTGTTATAACTATTCCAATTATTCCCAAATAAAAATTTTTAGATTGTTTTTTTATTGTTTCAATTGGGCTTTTGAACATTCCCTTTACTGTATCTACATATTGTCTAAAAAATATTCCTACTACAGATGGTTCTTCATTTCCTGCTGTCTGCTCATTTTCTACTTTCTGCTCATTATTTACTTCCGTTTTAACTTGAGCTGTTTCTACTTTTGGTTCATTTTCTACTTGTGCATTTTGCACAACTTCTTGTTGTTTTTCACATTCACATGGAACACCTTCTACTAATGGTCTTCCACATTTTGAACAAAACTTTGCCATTTTTTTACCCCTTTCATATTTTAATATATGTTACATCCATACATATAAAGATGGAATCTCAGACATATGAGTAGGTTTATAAGCTCCATCTTTATAAACTAAATCATAAGTTATATAAGATCTATCATTTGCATCTTTAGTTGTTCCGTTCTGAGTTGAAGTTGCTTTCCATGTATAATCAACTTCCATTCTTACAGATATATTAAAATTTGTTGAATCCACACTAACTTTTGAAATTATAATATCAGTAATGTTAAAATCACTTACTGTATAGCTTAATCTTTCCATATATTTAATTTGATTTTCATATACTTTTCTAGTGCTAGTATAGTAGTCTGAATCTCCTTCTGCAAAATTACCTTGAATTTCATCAAAAGATTTTTTTGCTATTACTGCATTCATAACTGTATTAAGATTATCTTTAATAACTGTTTTCATTTTTTCTTCTTCCTCAAGATTTATATCTTCTTCTGAAACAGTTAGTCTATATTCATTATTATAAGTTGATATTGGTATTTCTCTCTTTATTTTTACATTTCCAAAAATTTCAAATTCTCCATCAACTTTGTCTGTATTAAACATTTGTGGTATTTTATATGTATTTGTTGATTTACTTTGGTCACTTTCTTCTTTATCTAAATATGTATCATCAAGAGTTACTCCTGCAAAAGTTATTTTTGTGCTTTTTGGGACAATTATCTTATAGTCTTTTACAATATCATATCCTAAAAGCAAAGACATATTTTCTAATTTCCAATTATTAAAAAATATAAACTTTTTACTTGGTAATTTTGATAATTCAATTGTGAACTCTTTTGTGCTTGAATTAGTTGTATCTGTAGCAGTAATATTAACTGGCACTGCTACCTTTAACCCTGCATTCTCGTACGTAATATCTTTTCCTACTGTGTAATTTTGGATTGAAAGATTTTTTAAGTTTTCTTCTAAGACTTTAGAAAAAGCTTCTTCTGTAATAAAAGCATTATCATCAGAAAATTCAGCTAGCTCATATAAAGTATGGTAATCTCTACGTTGAACAGCATCCATATACTTGTTTACAAGCTTTGCAGGACTAGTTTGTGATGATATAACTTGATATACAACAAATAAAGCAACTAAAACTATTAAAGCTAATATTATTAAAGCTTTTTGTTTTTTAGTTATTGCTATTTGTTTTTTTGGTTCAGCTTTTTCTTCTTTTTTTGGTTCATTTTTTACTGTTTGTGTTGCTTCTAATTTAGCTCCACATTGATCGCAAAAAGATGCTCCATCTGGATTTTTTGCTCCACATTCACTACAAAACATAGCATTTTCCTCCCCTAATAAGTTAGTAGGTATTTTAATATAACCCACATATTTTCGCACTTATTATATCAAAATTATTTTTTATTATCAACATTTTTTGTTATTTCCCTAAGAGTTTTTTCCTTTTTGTTACTATAATGAAAAAAAAGAATATATTAATTTATATTCTTTTTTTTCATATTTATCTATATATATTTTAAAAACTTATTTTTATTTCATTATAAAATTAAATTTTCAAACTTCTTTTTCCGTCTATTTTATTCTTTGCTGTTTTCTCATATATAACTTTATCTTTATTTAATATTGAATATACTAAAGAAGTAATTGGAACTGTGAATACAACACCTATACTTCCTGCAATAGCTGGTATTATTTCTTCTGCTATAGTTTCTTTATTTAAAATTTCATATATGTTCATTTCACATGCCATAAATAATAAAATTAATGTTAAAGAGCTTCCTACATAAGCTAAAATTAAAGTATTTGTCATTGTTCCAATAACATCTCTACCAATGTTCATTCCACTTTTTAATAGCTCTTTCCAAGTTATATCTGGATTTTTCATTTTTATTTCATCTAAGCTAGAAGCAATTGACATACCCACATCCATACAAGCACCAAGTGCTGAAACTATAATTCCTGCAAATAATAAATCTCTAAAGTTAAAATTCATTGTAGTCATATTAATACTTAATTGAATTGCATCCTCACAAGCTCCTGTCATTTTAGCCATATGATTAAATATTAAAGATATAATTCCTGCTGATAAAACTCCACCTAATGTTCCTAAAGCTGCTGTTAATATTTTCTTATTAATTCCACTTCCTATTATAATGAAGGTTCCAACAATTATTAAAGCAGCTGATATTACAGCAGTTCTAATTGCATTTGCTCCTTGGAATATTCCTCTTATCATAATAAAATAAATTAATAATATAGTAAATAATAATCCTAATATTGCTTTAATTCCCTTTTTACCACCAACAAGTAATATACTTAATAAAAATAAAGCAAATAAGCCAAATATGTATGGAGCTCTAACTACATCTAATACTGTTGCTGTTGCATTACCTTCGTCATCTTCTACAATTTCTACAGAAACTTTATCTCCAACATCTAGCTCATAAGCTAATATTTTTCCTTCTATATCATAAGTTAAAACATAATCTGTAGAAAATTCTTCTCCTATATAATCTCCTTCTGTTATTTCTACAACAACTGGTTGAACCTTATCTTTAACAGTTCCTGTAACAACTTCTTTTACTTCTCCAGTTTCAATAATTTTTCCATAAGTACTAATTTGATTTTGTGACTTTTCAATCAATTCTGAATCTGCTGTATTTTCTGCTTCTGCTGCATTAAGAGCTTCTTCAGTTTCACTTATTTTACTATCTGAAGATTTATCATCTCCTTCTGTTGCAAAAATAAAAGTTGTAAAACTAATTAATATTAAAAAAAATGCAATTAATAATATCGTTCTTTTTTTCAATTTAATTCCCCCTATTAGAAAATTACTACATCCATTTCATTAGTATAATCATTGTTTCCATAAGCATATACAACATACACATATCCATCGTTTGTTAAGAAAAATGTAGTTGCACTTTCTACTTTATATATGTCACTAGATAGATCTCTTTCATATAAATTTCCAAATTCTTCTGCTATGATTCTTGCATTATTATAAGCCTTTTTTATATCTTCATTTATTGTACTTTGTACTTTATCTTTACTTGTTCCTTTTAAGTTTATTAAATCTGTTAATGATAATAATTTGTCTTCCTGAATAGAATAATTATATGTTTTAACCATTAATTTTTCAGATTTTCCTTCTTCTTTTAATGAAGATTTTATTGCAATTGATATAACATTATTGTTTATAAAAGCAGCATAAGAAACTGTATATATATTAGTTCCATCTGTTCTTCTCATTACATTATTTGCTGTATCATAAAATTCTTTTTTTATATCAGAATTTATTTCTTTAGCCTTATCTGTATTAATATTTAATAGTGGAATTTGCGCATTAACACTGTAATAGTTTTCATCTTCATTTACTAAATCATATGTTGTAAAAACTAAATTACTATTCTCACGTCTTAATTTTTCTACTTTAATATTTGAGCTATCTCCAACAATAGAATTGGTAAATAGATTATTAAAATTAGATTTTAGTGTTTCTATTTCCTCTGCATTCTTTTGACTACCAATATTTATTCCCATCATCAAAGCATCTGTATCTGAATATTTATAAAAAAATTGTGCATATATACCTAAGCATAATGCTACAACGCACAATAATATTATTCCAATAAAAAACAAATATTTTTTAGGACCATGTAATGAATCAAAAAATACTCTTACGGCTCTCTTCATTTGAATCTCCTTTTTAAAAATCTAGGTTCATTATAACATTTATGATTTAAAATAGCAATGTGTTTATTATAGAAATCTTTTTCTTTAAATTCTTATATAATATCTTTCTATAAATTCTTATAGAATTTCTTTTTATAAATTCTTATAGAATTTCTTTCTATAAATTCTTATAGAATATATATATCTTTTATTAAGTGATTTGGTGTCGCAATCTTCTTTTTAAAAATAAAAAAAGGAAGATTGCTCCAATCGCACTTCGCTTACGCTTCGTTTGGTCGCTTACGCATCACTTTATAAAAGATATATATATTCTATAAGAATTCAATGAAAATATTTATACAATAGTTAAAAATTAAAAAAATATAAATGTATGAAAAATTTGTATTTTCGAAATAGCACTCTATGTGCTTGTTTGCTATTTTTTTCTTTTTTTATTTAGTTTTTCAATAAAAATCCATTGACTATAAATCAAAAATATTGTATTATTATCTCTATAGAAATATCTTTATTTAAGATATATTATTAACAAATTTACTAATTTTAAGACTAAGGAGAATATTTTATATGATTTGTTCAGTATGTAATAAAAACACAGCAGTTGTATTCTTAAATAAAATAGAAAATGGCAAAAAAACTGTAGAAGGTTTATGCTATAACTGTGCTAAAGAAAAGGGTATTAACCCTCTTGAAGTATTGGCAAAAAATGCTAATATTTCAAATGAAGAAATTGAAGATATGTCAAATCAATTTGAAAATATATTAAAAGATTTTTCAGAAAATATGAACTTAGAAGCATTAGGCATTAATTCTGAAGAATTAGAAAACGTAGATATGGAAGATGATTCTAATCCTATAAAAAATATATTTGGAATATTTAGAGCAACAAATAAAAATGATGATGTTGATGATGATGCACAAAGTAAAGCTCAATCAAATTCTTCAAATGGAAAAACTGTAAAAGTTCAAAAAAAGCCTAAAAATAATAAAAAGAAATTTTTAGATACTTTTGGAACTAATCTTACAGAAAAAGCAAAAAATAATGAGTTAGATGAAGTAATTGGTAGAGAAAATGAAATTGAAAGAATGATTCAAATTTTAAATAGACGTTCTAAAAATAATCCTTGTTTAATTGGTGAACCTGGTGTTGGTAAAACAGCCATAGCTCAGGGATTAGCTTTAAAAATTGCTCGTGAACAAGTTCCTGCAAAGCTATTAAATAAAGAAGTATATTTAATAGATATGACAGCAATAATTGCTGGAACACAATTTAGAGGCCAATTTGAAGCAAGAATGAAAGCTCTTGTTGATGAATGTAGAACTTATGGAAATATAATTCTCGTTATAGATGAAATTCACAACATAATTGGTGCAGGCGATGCAGAACATTCTATGAATGCTGCAAACATTTTAAAGCCATCATTATCAAACGGAGAAATTCAATTAATTGGAACTACAACATTAAAAGAATACAGAAAATATATTGAAAAAGACTCTGCTTTAGAAAGAAGATTCCAACCAATACTTGTTGAAGAACCTTCTATTGACGATACAATTGAAATTATCAAGGGTATTAAAAAATATTATGAAGATTATCATAAAGTAATTATTACTCCAGACATTATAGAAAAAACAGTTAAAATGTCTGAAAAATATATTCATGATAGATTTTTACCAGATAAAGCTATAGATTTAATTGATGAAGCTTGTTCAAAATTAAATTTAAAAAATAAAGCTTTATTTGAATTAGAATTAATAAAAAATGAATTAAAGAAAGTTGCTGAAGAAAAAGAAGATGCAGTTTCATCAGACTCTATTGAAGAATATCAAAAAGCAGCAAACTTAAAAACAAAAGAATGTAACCTTACAGAGCGTATGCAACAAATAGAAAAAGACTTAAAGCCTGTTGTTCTTACAGTACAAGATATTGCAGATGTAATAGAACGTTGGACTAAAATTCCAGTTACAAAAATTACAGAAGCAGAAACAGAAAAATTATTAAATCTTGAAAAAAATCTTCATAAACATATTATTTCTCAAGATGAAGCTGTAACTGCTGTTTCAAAAGCAATTAGAAGAAATCGTGCCGGACTTCAAAGCACAAAACGTCCACCATCATTTATTTTTGTTGGTCCTACAGGTGTTGGAAAAACAGAACTTGCAAAAGCCTTAGCTTATGAAATGTTTGGTAGCGAAGATAGTATTATAAGAATTGATATGTCTGAATATATGGAAAGTCATTCAACATCTAAATTAATTGGATCTCCTCCAGGATATGTTGGATATGATGATGCAGGACAACTAACAGAAAAAGTTAAAAGAAGACCATATTCAATTATACTTCTTGATGAAATTGAAAAAGCACATAGTGATGTATTTAACATTTTACTTCAAGTTTTAGATGATGGAAAACTTACAGATGCTCAAGGCAATACAGTTAGTTTTGAAAACACAATTATTATAATGACTTCAAATGCTGGTTCAAATTTAAATACTAATTCTATTGGATTTGGAAATCAAGCAGTAATGAATAGAGATAAAATTTTAGGTGCTTTAAAAGATTTATTTAGACCAGAATTTTTAAATAGAGTTGATGAAACAATAGTATTTAATCCATTAACAGAAGCAGAATTACTACAAATAGTTGATTTACTATTAGAAAAAACTCAAGAAGCATTAGATAACAAAGAAATTAAATTAGTATTAAATCAAGAAGCAAAAGAGTTTATCGCTAAAAAAGGAACTGATTTAAAATATGGTGCAAGACCACTTAGAAGATCAATTCAAAAACTTGTTGAAGATGAAATTGCTGAAATGATTTTAAGAGGTGAAGTAACATCTGGTCAAACAATTTATGGATATATGGAAAACGAAAGTTTAAAATTTAAAGTATAAAGTATAAAAAGCTAACAATTATTTTAATTGTTAGCTTTTTCTTATTCAAAATCTTCTATTGCAGAATTTAAGTTACTAATTCCATACACATATATTCCATTTTGTAAATTAACAATATCTTCATTTGTTAAATATTCTGTACTTATCCCCGTTGATTTAAAGAACTCTAATTCTTCATCATTTGCTAAATGAAATACATCAATGTTTTCATCTTCTAATTTTAAAACATAATGATCATCACAAACATCATCTATTTTTTTAGAAAGAACAATATTATTGCTACTAAATTTTTCTATGTTCCAGTCTGGATACATATTTTCCAACTCTGATTTGCTTAAATTTATAATTTCTGCTGGTAATTCTGCATAATTAAATTTCAGATGTCCACATTTATCATAATATTTTTTCAAAGCAAAACTTGCATTATAAGAAACTTTTTCTTCTACTGAAGCAGTTTCTTTTACAGAATTTGTAGATACTGAATTATCTAATTTTAAATTGCTTATATTCTCTTTTTTCCACAAACATGCATAAAAATATCCTATTCCTATTGAAAAAACAAATATTAACATACTATAAAAAATTATTCTTTTCACTTTTATCACCTATTTCTAGTATGCAAAAATAAAGATTTTATATTCATTTTTTCATCAAATTTAATACTTATTTCCCCACATTCGTCTGTTCTAAAAACTTTAATGCCACCTTCTTTCAGTCTTTTTATTACTTCTTCACCCGGATGTCCAAAACTATTGTCTCCCCCTACTCCAATTAATGCAATTTCCGGGTTTACTGCATCTAAAAAGTCTTTCGATGAAGATGTTTTCGAGCCATGGTGAGCAACTTTTAAAATTGTTGATTTTAAAGCATTTGTATTTTCATAATAACTTAAAATTTCTTTTTCTGCTATTTCTTCAATATCTCCTGTAAATAAAATAGAAGTATTTTTAAGCTCAAGTTTAAATACTAATGAGTTATTATTTAAAGAATTTTCTCTCAAAATATTATTTGCATTTGGCCAAATAGTATGTAAATAAATGTCCTCTTCTATTTTCAAATTATCTCCTGCTTTTAAAATAATAATTTCAATTTTCTTTTTTCTTGCCTTTTCTATTAAATCTGTTAATTGATTTGAATTTTCTGGCTGAACACCTATTAAAATTTTATTTACTTTTAAGCTCTCTAAAACCGAAAACGTGCCTCCTATATGGTCACTATCTGCATGAGAAATAATTAAATAATCTATTTTATTTATCCTTCTATCTAGCAGATATGGTAATAAAACATTTTTTCCATAATCATATTTATTACTATTTCCCTCTCCACCATCAACTAAAATCTTTTTTCCCTCAGGAGTTATAATAAGTGTTGAATCTCCTTGCCCAACATCAATAAAATGGACTTCTAGTTTTTCAGTATTTAAAACCGTTAAAAGTGTTATACTAATAACTAAAAAAACTATTATTATCTTGATTTTTTTATAATTGTTTTTGAGTGCTCTAATTGGAAATAAAATAATTCTTAAAATCATATATTTTCTTTTCAAATATACTATTATAATGATAAAAACAATTACATAAAAAATTAAAATACTAATAAAGTATGGCGTTTTTACATAAATTCTTGAAAAAGGAATTTGGCTTAGTATTTTAGAAGAATTTAATAAAACATAAATTAATATTTTTTCTATATAAGATAGAACTTTTGTAAATGGATTTTTTATAAAAGAAATAAAAATACTTAAATATCCTAAAGCTAAAATGGGTCCTATTAAAAAAGAAATTAAAAAATTAGATATAATTATATTTATATTAATTGTATTAAATACATAAATACTAATTGGAAATGTTAATATTTGTGCAGATATAGTAATTAAAACAACTTTTAAAATTTTTAAATATATTTTTTTGTAAACTACATTTTTTAAATATAGCTCGCAAATTCTATAAAACATTCTATAAAATAAAATTATGCTAAGAGTAGCCAAAAAAGAAAGCCACATCCCAACACTATATATATTAAATGGATTTAAGAATATGATTATTATAAAAGAAATTAATATATTTTTATAAATATTATTTCTTTTATTTAAATTAAAATTAATTAAATTTATAGAGTTCATAATACAAGCTCTTATGCAAGATGGTGAAAATCCAGTAAAAAAAGAAAAGCAAAATAAAATTGTAATTATAATAATATTTTGTTTTTTAACACTTTTTATTAGCTTACTTAAAATGCCTTTTAAACCTAAAACCACATAAGAAACATGTAGTCCAGAAATTGCTAAAATATGTGAAATACTAACTTTTCTAAAACTTTCTACTACTTCCTCATCCAAACTATTTGTTTTTCCAAGCAAAATTCCTTTTAAAAAATTACTATATTCACTACTATATAAATAATCTATTTTTCTTTTAAGCAGTTCTCTTAAATTTCCAATAGTACTATTAAAACTAGTTTTTTTACTAATAAATTCTATTTTTTCTGAATTAATTATTCCATAAATTTTCTTTTGTTTAAGATAATTTCTGTAATTAAATCCTTTATAATTTCTAGAAGAATTTGCTTTTTTAAATTCACCATAAACTTTTATTATATCTCCAATATTATAAATATTATTTTTTTCTGTATATAAAATTAATTTTGTATTGGCAGATTTTTTTATATTTTTATTTTCAATAGTTTTCACAACATATTTCATGCTTCTTTCTTTTTCTTCTATATCAATTATTTCAAAAATCGCTACTATATCGCATTTTTCTGGATAAATTTTTTCATAAGAAAAAACAAAGGCTATGTTATAACATAGCCCCATTAAAAATATTAATATTAAAATTTTATTTTTTATTTTTGGCTCCTTTCAAAAATGCCCCAACTACTCAGCTAATCTTTTAGCATTAACAAATCTAGAATTATAATATGTACTAGTGTTTAAGTTATCTGTAACAACCCCTCTATCTGCGTTTGCTGCATGAATGAAATTTCCATCTCCAATATAAATTCCAGTATGACCTATTTTTGTTTTTCCTTCATCATAAAAAAGTATTAAATCTCCTGGCTTTAAATCTTGCATTGCAACATCAGAACCAGCTGAATTTTGTGTTGCAGCAGAAGCCCCTATAGAATATCCAAAATTACCATAAACATATTGTGTAAATCCAGAGCAATCAAATCCTGTAGAAGGACTTTTTCCGCCTGAAACATATGGTAATCCTAAATATTGTTTTGCAAATTCTACAATTTCATTTCCAGTATTTGTAGTACTTTGTAATGCTTTACTTAAGATTTCATTTTGTTCTTTAGATATTGTTGTTTCGTCATTTTCTTGAGTTTCTATTGGTGTTTCTCTTGGTTCAGAAGAGCTTCTTGAAGATACATTAATAGTAATTAATCTTTTGTTTACATATCCTTTTATATCTCCACTTGTTATTTGATACCAATCTCCCTCTTCTCCTACAATATTTACTACATCATCATAATCTAATGAATCTATAGCTTCTGAAGATTGATTAGCTTTTTCTCTTACTATTGCTGTTTCTACATTTATTTTTCCAGTTTTTCCTACATCTGTTTCTTTACTTTGCTCAGTTTCTTCTGTTTTATTTTCTTGTGAATCTACTTTCTGCTCAGGTTGTTCTGGCTCTTCTTTACCGCTTTCTTTTTTTTCTTTTATAGTTATTTTTGAAGATGGAACCCAGCCCTCTGTGCCATTTTCTATACTTATTTTTGTCCAATTTGCAATTTCTGAAATTTTTGTTATTTCTTTATTTTTTTCAACATTTACAATTTTATTTGAAGACATATTTGGTAAAAATCTAATATATGTTTCATTTGCCATAACATAAACATTTTGAGAATCTGAAGTAGTATTTGTATTTTCATTACTTACAGAGTTTGTATTTGTGCTACTAGTATTAGTATTTGTGTTAGTGTTTGTAGTATTATTTACATTTGTATTAGTAGCTACATTTTCTTGGCTTACAGAATTAGTATTTGTGTTTGTAGTATTTGTGGTATTGCTGTTTGTTTGAAGTTTTGAGTTATCACTTTCTTTAATGTATTCTTTTTTTACATATCCTGTATTTCCACCATATTTAACTTTTAACCAATCTCCTTCTGTTTCTAATATTTCCATTTCTTCGCCTTGATAAATATTTGTAATTATATTAGAATCTGTAGAAGGTTTTTCTCTAAGTCTAACTGCATCTGTATTTACTATTCCTGTAGATGCAAATACATTACTTATTGAAAAAACATATATTATTAAAATAAATACAATTATTTTTTTAATAAATTTCATATAACAAGTTTCCTTTATTTAATTAATTTTTATTCTAAGTTTAGTTTTATATGTACTTCTTCTAATTGTTTATCGAAAACTTTTGAAGGTGCATTCATAAGTAGGTCTCTAGCTTTTTTATTTTTAGGAAAAGCTATTACTTCTCTAATATTATCTTCTTTTGCTAAAAGCATAATTATTCTATCTATTCCAGGAGCAGCACCTGCATGTGGTGGCGTTCCATAACTAAATGCATTAAATAATGCTCCAAATTTTCCTTTTACATCTTCTACTGTATATCCTGCAATTTCAAATGCTTTAATCATTATATCTTGGTCGTGATTTCTTACTGCACCAGATGAAATTTCATATCCATTGCAAACTGTATCATATTGATATGCATAAATATCTAATGGGTCTTTATTTTCCAATGCTTCTAAGCCACCTTGTGGCATAGAGAACGGATTATGATTGAAATCTATAGTTCCTTCATCTGATAATTCATACATTGGAAAATCAACAATAAAGCAGAATTTATAAGTATTCTTTTCTAATAAGTCTAACTCTATTCCTAATTTTATTCTAACATCTCCTGCTATTTTTACTGCTTTATTATATTCATCTGCAACAAAGAATATTGCTGAATTAGGCTTTACATTCATTATTTTAAATATTTGTGATTTTCTTTCATCATCTATAAATTTGCTAATTCCACCATTTAAGTTTCCATTTTCGTCTACTTTAACCCAAGCTAACCCCTTTGCTTCTAGCTCATTTACAGCATATTCTGACATAGTATCGAAAAATTTTCTAGGTTTTTCATTCATATTTTCTGTAACTATAGCCTTTACAGTTTTATCTTTAAAAGCATTAAATTCTGTTCCTTTAAATACTTCTGTTAAATCTGAAATTATTAAAGGATTTCTTAAATCTGGCTTATCTGTTCCATATTTTTCCATAGCTTCTTTATATGGAATTCTTACAAAAGGTCCTTCATCAACTTTCCAGTCTGTGTTTTGTTTAAACACTTTTGGAAGAACTGTTTCCATTACTTTAAAAACATCTTCTTGAGTTGCAAAACTCATTTCAAAATCTAATTGATAAAATTCTCCTGGAGATCTATCTGCTCTAGGATCTTCATCTCTAAAACATGGTGCAATTTGATAATATTTTTCAAATCCTGCGACCATTAAAAGTTGTTTAAATTGCTGTGGTGCTTGTGGAAGCGCATAAAATTCACCAGGATGTAATCTACTAGGCACCAAAAAGTCTCTTGCTCCTTCTGGAGAAGAATTTGCCAAAATTGGTGTTTGTATTTCTGTAAAGCCAAGTTCATCCATTGCATTTCTAAAGTCTTTTAAAATTTTAGAACGTAATAAAATATTTTTATGTATTTTTTCATTTCTTAAATCTAAAAATCTATATTCTAATCTTAAATCTTCTCTAACAGTTTGACCTTCTACATTTATTTCAAATGGCAATGAATTTCTGCATTTTCCTAATACTGTTAAACTTTTTGCTATAACTTCAATATCGCCTGTTGGAATTTTATCATTTTTACTACTTCTTTCTACAACATCACCTGTAACTGTAATTGTACATTCTTTAGTTACATCTTTTATATTCTCTAATTTTGCATCTTCTGATACAACAATTTGAGTAATTCCATTTTGATCTCTTAAATCTATAAACATCATTTTTCCAAGATTTCTTATAGTTTGTACAAATCCTGCTAATCTTACTTCTTTTCCTACATCTGATATTCTAAGTTCTCCACAATTATTAGTTTTATATTCGTTTGTCATTATTGTTTCTCCTCTTTATAAGATATTTGTTATTATATAATATTTATGTGTTTTTTTCAATACTATCTAAATTCTTTTTATCTTCTTAATGAAGGTTAGTCAAACATATGTCACACTTTTTTGAAAAATATATATTTCAAGTACTCTATATTGTTATAACCA
>CANQGE010000026.1 GCA_947601495.1 uncultured Clostridia bacterium
ATGAACATGTGGTTTATGATGTTTATCATTATCTAAGAATATTAATTTTATAACCATTCCTTGAAATCTACTTATTTTAGGCAAATAAATCACTTCCTTTTTTAAATTTAATAATAACATAATTAAATTTGCTGTTCAATCAACCTATAAAAAGCTAACTTAATTACCACTGTAGATATTGATTTATTGAGGTAGATGGTTTAAAATGTTTATGGAGAATTTATAAATTTTACATTTGTGATTAGATATAAATAAATTGGAGTAAAATAAAAATCGTCGAAGCACGGATGTTTCAACGATTTTGCTGGTCGAGGTGACAGGGATCGAACCTGCGACCTCATGGTCCCAAACCACGCGCTCTACCAACTGAGCCACACCTCGATATATTAAAACTCTTCTGAAAGAGAAGAGTTTTGGTGAACCAGAGACGATTCGAACGTCCGACCCACGCCTTAGAAGGGCGTTGCTCTATCCAGCTGAGCTACTGGTCCATAAGACAATATTTATATTAACACATTAAAGGCTGTTTGTCAACAAAAATCCTAAAAAAATAAGAGAGGAAAAAATTAAAATGCTAAATCAATTTTCAAGAACAGAATTATTAATTGGAAAAGAAGGAATAGAAAAGCTCAATAAATCAAAAGTTGCAGTGTTTGGAATTGGTGGAGTTGGCTCTTTTGTCGTAGAAGGTTTAGTACGAGCGGGAGTGGGAAATTTTATATTGGTAGATGATGATAAAATTTGTTTAACTAATTTAAATAGACAGATTATTGCAACAAGAGAAACCATAGGAGAATCTAAAGTAGAAGTAGCGAAAAAAAGAATTTTATCAATAAATCCAAATGCAAAAGTAGATGCTTATCAAGAATTTTTTATGCCAGATAGCAAAGAAATTTTAGACGAAACTGTAGATTACATAGTAGATAGTGTAGATACTGTTACTGCTAAAATTGAATTAGTAGTAAGAGCTAATAAATTAAATATTCCGATAATATCATGTATGGGAACAGGAAATAAATTAGATCCAACAAAATTTGAGATAACAGATATTTATAAAACATCAATATGTCCACTTGCTAAAGTTATGAGAAAAGAATTAAAAAATAGAGGAATAGAAAAATTAAAAGTGCTTTATTCTAAAGAAGAACCAATTAAACCTGATGAAACATTGGATAACAGTTGTAAAACAGGATGTGTATGCCCACCAGAAACAAAAAGAAAATGTGCAAATAGAAATCAAGTTCCAGGAAGCATATCTTTTGTGCCATCAGTGGCAGGACTAATCATTGCAGGAGAAGTTATTAAAGATTTAATAAAATAATAAGGGGAAATAAATTGGAAAAATATCAAGAAATAGAAAAGGGGATAATCACAAATTTTCGAAAAACTATATGGTCTAGATTTGTAAAAGCTATTCAAGAGTTTGAAATGATAAAAGAAGGAGATAAAATTGCTGTATGCATTTCTGGTGGAAAAGACTCAATGCTTATGGCTAAATGCTTTCAAGAATTAAAAAAACACAGAAAAATGAACTTTGATTTAGTTTTTTTAACTATGAATCCAGGATATAATGAGGAAAATAAAGAAAAAATTATTTCAAATGCAAAATTACTTAATATACCACTTACAATGTTCAAAACAAGAATTTTTGATGCGGTAGTAAATATAGAAGATAGTCCATGCTATCTTTGTGCTAGAATGAGAAGAGGATATCTTTATGAAAAAGCTAAAGAGCTTGGATGTAATAAAATTGCACTAGGACATCACTTTAATGATGTTATTGAAACAATTTTAATGGGAATGTTTTATGGTTCTCAAATGCAAACCATGATGCCAAAGCTAAAAAGCACTTCTCATCCAGGAATGGAGCTTATAAGACCATTATATTATGTGAAAGAAGAAGATATCATAAAGTGGAAAGAAAAATATAATTTGGATTTTATTGCTTGTGCGTGTAGATTTACAGAAGAATATACAGCAAACAATAATAGTGATGGAAAATCTAAAAGGGAAGCAATGAAAACTTTAATAAAAGAACTAAAAAAAGACTGCGATAATGTAGATATAAACATCTTTAGAAGTGCACAAAATGTTAATTTAGACACTTTAATTTCTTATAGAAAAAAAGATGAATATCATCACTTTTTAGATGATTACAATAGTGCTGAATAATTTTTTAAAATTAAAAGGAAAGAAAAAATGAAGCATATAGAAAAAGAAAAGTTAAAAAGAATAATAATTTCTATAATAATTGCAATAATTTTAGAAGTGTTTTTATGTAATTATCCTGCTTTTAGAACATTGTTAGTAGGTAGCAGAAATATTAAAGCAAATTTCAAGTTTGAAAATAATAAAATTACTATTTCAGATATTAATAACCGTGTTACAAGTGTATATATAAACTATAAAAATGAACTAACAGATAAAATAACATATAATTTAAATTTTAAAGCAGAAGAAACAAGCGACATTATTAAATTAAAACCAAAAGTTATTTTAGAAAACGAAAAGCAATATATAAATTTAGATACACACTCAAAAGCACAAAAAATAGAAATTAATTTAGAAACTGAAAATGAATTAGAAATTGAAAGCATTATTTTAAATCATATTAATTTTAAAATAAACTTTTTAAGAATGTTTTTGATTTTCTTAGCTGCTGTATTTATTATAAAAATAACAGATGGAAGCATTTTTAAAAAGCAATATGATAAAGAAAGTAAATTCCAAAACAGAATTTTTTTACTAAATTTACTAGTTTTCTTTGGACTTATAGCAATTTATAATATATATCAATATAATTTTGATACTTTAACAGTAAAGCCAGAAGATATAAATAAGGAAGACTCAATTCTTATGCAAACAGAAGCCTTTATGCATGGGCAAGTTCCATTGCTTGAAGAAGCAACTCCGGAACTTAAAGAAATGGAAAATCCTTATGATCATGTAAAAAGAAACAGTGAAGGAATAAAATATTTATATGATGTTGCATACTATAACGGAAATTATTACAACTATTTTGGCGTAGCACCAATAATTACAAGTATTTTGCCATTTAGAGCTATAACCGGAATGTATTTGCATACATATTTATTCAATTTAATTTATATTTTGGGAACATTTATTGCATTATATTTTTGGTATAAAAAATTGGTAGAAAAATATATTAAAAAAATATCTTTAGCAAACTTTTACTTAGGATTTTATGCAATAATTTTTGGAGCAAATATTATAACTCTTATAAGAGGTGCAAAATACGATATTGTAGTATCTTCTGGAGTATTCTTTTTACTTTTAGCAATGAATTTAAGTATGTCTATAAATAATTCTAAATTTAAATATTTAAAATTAATTTTACTAGGCTTATCAACAGGATTAATAGTATTATCAAAGCCAAACCTAATTGTATACTATCCAATTGTTTTATATTTATTTTTAATAAATATAAAACAAGAAGATTTAAAAGGTAAAATAAAAGATTTTGTATTTGTTTGTATTCCACTTGGAATTTTAGCTATTTTCCAAATGATATTTAATTACTTAAGATTCGATAACATTTTAGAATTTGGAGCAAAATACCAATTAACAAGCTTTAATATGATTTATTGCATGCAACTTACTTTTGGAAAACTGTTTGCTGGAATTATAGAATACATATTTAGAATTCCAACAATAAATCCACTAGAATTCCCATTTGTGCTTATAAATACGAACACAAGCATTGTAACAGTAAATGAAATTTGTTATGAAAATAGATTAATAGGATTAATTGCAATACCTATTATTTGGGTGATTATATTTACAAAAAACATATTAAAAAAAGAGCAAAGCAATGAATTTAAAAATTTTATAAAAGTATGTATTATAACAAGTATTCTTTCAATGTTAATAAATTCAATAGCCGGTGGAATTTGTGAAGTTTATGCAATAGATTTTAAATTAATTTTATGTATTTGTGCAATTTTACTTCTACTTAAATTAGTGGAAAAAAGCAAAGATGAAGAAATGTCAAATAAAATATTTTTAATGTTATGCATTGCAACAATTTTAATAATGATACCTATTAGCTTTACATCAGAAGCAAACTTTTTAACAGATTTAAGAAGTTTTATAACAGTATATTTTAAAAATATGTTTGAGTTTTGGAAATAGATTTAAAAAAGTATTGAAAAAAAAAAAGCGGTAATATAAAATATTAAAAAATACATAATCAATGAAATGATTAGAAAGAGGTAAAAAAATATGAAATTTATTTTAAAAAATTTGCTATTATTTGTAGTAATAACAATTCTTATACTTTTTGCATTTACCACAAAAACATTTTATAGTTATTGTAAAGAAAATCAGTTAAAAATGTTTTGCCCAAACGGATATGGTGGGATACCTCAAGAACAAACTGAAAATTTAGATGAGCCTACTATAAGAAGTTTAGGCACAGCAATTTCAGGAATGACAGATTTAGCTCAAGATGATTCATCAGATAAGTATGATGCAAATGGATATGCATTATGGACACTAAAACAAATTGATGTTTTTGAAATAACACAATATTATATGCTATCAATCTTTTTAGGACTTTCAATTACATTTGGATATAATATTATTTTAAGTGAAAAATTTAATAAAATTTTAAAAGTAGTAGTTGGATATGTTTTGCCAGTAGTAATTATGCCAGTGTTATATTTTTTTATTCGTCGAAATAATGGAGATTTTTTCGAAGTAAATAAATTAATAGAATTTGGCATTATATATACAATAATATTTGTTGTGATGTATATTGTAGAAATAAAATCTAAAAAAGCTCTCAAAGATTGAGAGCTTTTTTGGTGCACCAGGAGGAATTCGAATCCCCGACCTCTCGGTTCGTAGCCGAGTGCTCTATCCAGCTAAGCTACTGGTGCATCTTTAACATAACTAATTATAAACTTGTAAGCTTATTTTGTCAATAATTTATAGCATTTGACTTGCAAAAAATGGGTTTAATTGTTATGATTATACTTAAGAAATTTAATGGGTGATAAATAAGTGAAAGAAGAAAAATATTCTAAAAAATCAATTTCCAAACTTCTTATTATTATATTTGTTGCTTTTGCTATAGTTATTATAAGCGCTAGATATGTAACAGATGAGGATTTTAGAGTATATGTAAATACTAAAATATTAAAAAAAGAGGTAAGTGAAGCAACTTTAAATACCATTGAACTTGATAGTGATACAAATCCTTCTGTATATGCTTATGATAAATATATAACAATATTTAGAAAAAACAAATTAATAGAATATAATTCAGAAGGCAATGTTGATGCAGAATTAGATGTAAATGTTTCTGTTCCACTAGTTTCAACTAACGGAAAATACATGGCAATAGCAGAAAAAGATGGAACAAGTTTATATTTAGTTTCTGGAACGAACATTTTATGGAGTACAGAAATTGAGGGAAGTATTTCTAATATAAAAGTTAATAAAAACGGTTATGTAAGCATTGTAATAAAAAATACTACTTATAAATCAGTAGTAGCTTTTTTTGATTTATCTGGAACAGAGTTATTTAGAACTTATGTATCTAAAAATTATGTTGTTTGTACAGATATATCACCAAACAGCAAATATTTAGCTATTGGAGAAGTCGATTATTCTGGAACCATAGTTAAATCTTCTGTAAGAATACTTTCAGTTGAAAATGCTCAAAAAGACCCAGAAAATTCTTTTATATATACTTATGAGTCAGAAAATGATGAAATTATTACTAATTTAAACTATCAAACAAACGATTATGTAGTATGTATGTTTAATAGTTATATACAAAAAGTTACATTAAATTCTAATGAAAGACTATACGATATAAGCTCAGATGATTTATTTATAGATATAAATTTAACAGATAGTGTAGCAGTTGTGGATAAACAATCTTCAGGACTTTTTTCTTACGAATATGAAATAAATATAATAAATAGTGTTAATAAAACTGCAAGTTTATATATTTTAGATAGTGACCTACCAAGAACAATAAATGTTAGCGGAAATAATATAGCTTTAAATTTAGGAAACGAAGTTCAAATTATTGGAAAAAATGGCTGGCTTCTTAAAAAATATGTTTCTAGCAAGCAAATAACAGGACTAGTAATAGGAGATAGCATTGCTGGAATTCTTTATAAAAACAAAATTGAAATAATAAATATTTAGGAGGAAAGTAAGATGACAATTTCTATTAGTGGAGTAATTGTTGATTTAATCATTATTTCAATAATTATATCAACATCATATTTATCATATAAAAGGGGACTATCATCTGTTTTATATTCAATTATTGCTGTAGTTATATCTATTATGATAATGTTTGCTTTATATAAACCAGTGTCAAATACAATTATTTCTAATACTAGTTTAGATGAAAACATAGCAAATGGCATAAAAAATGTTTTGCCAGAAGGACTAGTAAATAATGGAGAAACTATTAATGAAAACAGTTCAGAATACTCAAAAGGAAGCACGAAAATAATAAATGGATATGTGCAAGAAGCAATTCAAAAATCTGAATCAGATGTAGTAGGATATGTTTCATTACAGTTAGCTTATTTCTTGATTAGAATATTAACAATGATTATTTTGTATATTGTTTCAAGAATTATTTTAGTAATTATTAGATTTGCAACAAACATAATATCTAATTTACCTATTATCAAAACTTTTGATAAGGGTGGAGGCTTAATTTATGGTGTAATTAAATCTTTTTTAATAGTTTTTGTAATTTTAGCTATACTTTCCGCATTTTCGCCAATAATAAGTTCATGGGGTGTTATAGGAGCAATAGAAAGATCTTATATTGGAAAAGCTTTATATAATAACAACTTTTTATTAAATTTAATAATGAAATAACACAGTAGTTTAAATAGCGAGGTGTATTATTTGAATAGAATTAATAATGATGAAAGAAACAAAAAACGAAAGAAATCAAAAGAAAAAATAAAAGAAGAAAAAAGAAAACCAAAAAGAAAAGCAGAGAAAGAAAACGTTCAAATAAGAAAAAATAAATCTGCTGAAACTAGAAAGACAAAAGAAAAAAATAAGAGAAAAGCAGAAGAAAATATAACTCAAGTAAAGTCTAAAGATAAATCAAAGAAAAAGTTTTCTTTATTAGGATTTATATTTAAATTATTTTTAATAATTATAATAATACTTGGAATTTGTGGCGGAATTTTTTACTATAAAGTTCAAGAAAATGGCGGTGGAATTAGAGGAGCTTTAATTACAATTTTAGGACTATCAACAGAAGAAGTGGAAAACTTAGACACAATTAATATTCTTTTATTAGGTGTAAGTAAAGACTTAGATTCTACTCTTACAGACACAATAATTGTGTGCTCATATAATCCTAAAAGTCAGTCAGCATATATGCTTTCTATTCCAAGAGATACTTTTATTGGAAATAATAAAAACAGCCCAAAAGGAACAGATAAAATTAATTCATTATATGCTAAAAGCCCAGAAAAATTGCTAAAAAAGGTTTCTGAAATAACTGGAATAGATTTAGACTATTATATGGTAATAAATAATACAGCTTTAATAGATATAGTAAATATCATAGGCTCAATAGATTTTGAAGTGCCAATAGATATGGACTATGATGACCCAACACAAGATTTGCATATACATTTAAAAAAAGGAATGCAAAAAATAGATGGGGAAAAGGCAGAGCAACTATTGAGGTTTAGACATAATAATGATGGTTCTTCATATCCTGCCGAATATGGAGACAATGATTTTGGAAGAATGAAAACTCAAAGAGCATTTATTACAGAAACATTAAAACAAACTTTAGTAATTGAAAATATTACAAAAGCAAAAGCTATTTTAAATTCTGTTTTAGCTAATGTTGAAACAAACATGAATATAAAAGAAGAGCTTTTCCCATATATTCCAGTAGCAGTTGAATTTGATGTGAATTCTATAATAAGTGAGCAACTACCAGGAGAATCACAAAAGTTAAATGATTTATGGTTTTTCGTTCATTATAAAAATGAAACTAAAAAGTTAGTAAATGAATTAGAGGGAAGAATTAGTAAATAAAATTAAAAAAAGACTTGCTTTTTTAAAGGCAAGTCTTTATAATATGTGTTACTAAATTATAATATTTGCTACTTAAATGTCATTTATAATTATTGTTCAAATTTAAAACTACTGCAAGTGTACTTATTTTAATTATCTTCTCGTTTTTCTTTTTTTCTTTCTACCTTTTCTAGAAATAATCATAGAAAGCATAAGCAATGTAAATCCAACTATAAGTAAAATAATGCTAATATCTAGTTTTTGTTCAACATCAGACTCTGCTAATAGTTTGGTTTCATATTCTAATCCATCTACATTGTATTTAGCAGTTCCTAAAACAGTTCCAGCAGTAATTGGAGCAAATATGTTTTCTTCAAGAGTTATTTCAGGTGAAATTGTAGATAAATCAATGCTTTTGCTGTGAAAAGCAGTTTGAGTTTCTTCAGCAACTAAATTTAAATTTCTTGTTTCTTTAGTTCCATTTTCAATTTCTATTGTAGTAACTGGTGTATTTTTTTCTATAATGTTATCATAACTATAATTTTCATATCCATATTCAAATAATGTTTTAGTATCAACAAATCTAGCATTTAAACCATTACTAGTAGTTCCGCCATTTAATATTACAGCAATTAATTCTATATTGTTTTTTGAGCTTTCTGCAACTAAGCAATTTCCAGCTTTAGAAGTGTATCCTGTTTTAATTCCAATCGTTGGTTCATAGTAATAATTTTTATTTTTAGGATCTATTAAAGCATTTGAAGTATGCAAAACTCTGTCTTCACTTGGATATTTATTAGTAGCAGGAAGAGTATATTCTGTTTTTGAAACTATGCTTTTAAAAGTTTCATTTCGCATTGCATATTTTCCCATTAGATATAAATCATAAGCTGTTGAATAGTGGTCATCATTATGTATTCCATTAGGATTTACAAAATGCGTATTTGTACATCCAATTTCTTTTGCTTTTTTATTCATCATATCAGAAAATCCCTGAACAGATCCACCAACATGCTCTGCTAAAACAAAAGCGGCATCATTTGCAGATGGAATTAATAAAGCATGTAGCAAATCATTTACAGACATTTCTTCACCAACTTGCAAATTGCAAGTAACATATCCTGAAGGAATATTAGATAATGCAGATTCTGATACAGTTGCCATTTCTGAAAGGTCGCAATTTTCCAAAACAACAATAGCAGTTAAAATTTTTGTGGTGCTTGCAGGGTACATCACTTTATCTGCATTCTTCTCAAAAAGCACTTTTCCAGTATTAACTTCAACAAGTAAAGCAGCTTCTGAATTTAAATCTAATTCATTTGCAGATGAAAGATTATTTCCAACTGTTAAAAGGTTATTTTCTTCTGCAAATGCAAGAGGCCAGGCTAGCATTAAAGTTATGAGAAAGGTTAATATTATTAATCTCTTAAACTTAAGAGAATTGTTTTTTTGAAAATGCATTATTTTCTCCTTGAAAATTTTATAATTTCTAAAATCATATATTAACGGAATCATATATCAAATGAGAATAAAGTTCAAGACGAAGTTTAATTTGTAATATTAATTTTTATGGATAAGCAAACGATAAAATAATTTTTATGTATTTCTAATTTTGAGTAGAACTAGATAGAATTGAAATTACAGATGATAAATAGTTTTAAGTTAGTTAATATTTGTGAGAATTAATAACTAAAGCAGTGTACAAGCATATAAAAATAAGGTAAAAAAGTATAAAAGGAGATGTTGTTTATGGAAAATAAAAAAGAAATAATAAAAATAGTAGTTATATTAATAGCTGTAGCTATAATTGTAATATATAATTTTGTATTTAAAGAGAAAGAAGAATATGATTATGACAATATTGTTTTAGCCGATGAAAGTGTGGCTAATGATACAAATGAAGCTAATAAAGAAAACAATAATGCAGATAGCAGTGAAAGTAAAGAAATGAACAAAATAAAAGTATATGTTATAGGAGAAATAAAATCTCCGGGAGTTGTTGAAATAGAAGAAGGTGCTAGAATTGAAGACGCTATTATTTTAGCAGGTGGAACCACAGATAAATCAGATTTAAGCAAAATAAATTTGGCATATATGTTAGAAGATGGACAAAAAATTTATGTGCCAAGCATAGAAGAAAATTTTAATGGAGAATATATAAGTGCTGAAAATGGAGAAGGAATAATTGAAAATACAGGTGAAAAAGGAAGTTCAAAAGACAAAATAATTAATATAAACACAGCAGATGTGTCAGAACTTTGTGATTTACCTGGTGTAGGAGAAGCATTAGCTGAAAGAATTATTACATATAGGGAAGAAAACGGAAAATTTAAAAATATAGAAGATTTGAAAAATGTAAGCGGAATCGGAGATAAAAAGTTTGAAAGTTTAAAAGAATTCATAAGAGTAAAATAAAAATCCTTTGAGAACAAAGGATTTTTAAAAATTAAAACATCTTAATTTTTATTAAATATTTAATAGCTACAATATAGCTTAAATGAGTTGTTATTTTGATGGTTTAACGACATCTGCAAATTTTTGAATAATTCCAAGAATACCACTTGCAGCAAATAACACTACTGCACCAACTACATAAACAACAGCATGCTTTTTGATTTCTGCTTTATCTCCAGGAGCCGCAGACATATATTTAATAGCTAAAACAATTAGCATAATAATACCAACACCAACACCTATTACTTGAGCAACGGTCATAAGAACTCCCATAATACTTTGGGCAGTTTCAGCAGTGCCAGTACTGTCTCCTACGGAAGAATAAGCATCTGGACCATAGCCATTAAAGTTTATGGCATTAACTGTTGAAATTGACATTCCCACAATTAATATAGCTATTAATAATGCAGATAACATTTTTACTACATTTTTTTTCATAATAATTTTTCCTTTCTTATGTACTTATGTACTATATGTAGTAAAAGCCCTTTTATAAGGGCTTTTACATATAATATATTACATACCACTTTCTGTAAATGCTCCTGCAAGATTCTTGATAATTCCAAGAATACCACTTGCAGCAAATAAAACTATAGCACCTACTACATAAACAACAGCATGTTTTTTGATTTCTGCTTTGTCTCCAGGTGCAGCAGATATGTATTTGATAGCTAAAACTATTAACATAATAATAGCAACACCAACACCAATTATTTGTACTACTGTAATGATAGTACCAATAATTTTATTAGCTGTTCCAGATGTTCCTGTATCATCAGAAGCACTATCCCAGATACCACTAGGAGTAACTTCTTTTGCTGTTTGTGCATTAACAATAGTAAAAACTGATGCTATAGCTACTATTGCTATTAATAGAATAACTAACATTTTAATTGTGTTCTTTTTCATAATAAAATCCTCCTTTTTTCCATACTATATATATTATATACCATTTTTTAACTTTTTTCAACAAAAATTAGTATATATTCAATTAAAATAATATTAACACATAAAATTTACAATGTAAATATATTGACCAAAGTTTTTTTTTGTATATAATGGTTTAAGAAGATTAAACTATATTTTTAAAAGAGGAGGACAATACTTAATAAAGTATTAATTAATATGTAATATGACAAAAAAAATTAATAAAATACAAAACTTAATAATTTTTCTAATATTAGCACTAATTTCAACATATTTTATTTTTTTAAATCCATTAGCAATATCGGATGAATTATGGAATTTTCAAAATATATATAAAATGTGTAGAGGTCTTACAATATATAAAGATGCCAATGTTATTATAACTCCAATATTTTTTTATATTGGATTTGCTTTATTTAAAATATTTGGTGCCACAATGTTAACTTTTAGATTTTATAATATTGTGATTTCTTGTTTGCTCTTTTACTTAATATATAAAACTTTGAAAAATTTAAAAATTTCTAGAAGTTTAATTATAGTATTTTTAACACTTACTTTTGAGCTAACATTTCAACGTATTGGTGCAGGAGCAAATTATAACATTCTTGTTTGTATACCGATATTAATAGGAATGAATTTATATATTTCTAAAAAAAGCAATAATATTTTGCAAGGAATAATTACTTTTATTGTTTTTTTCACTAAACAAACCACAGGAGTCTTATATGCTATATCTATAGTTTTATATGAATTATATTTAAATAAATTTTCTAAAAAATTTATACTAGATCAAATCAAGAAATTTCTTGTTTTTGCGGTACTATCATTAACAATATTATTACCAATGTTAATTAAAGGAAATTTAGTAGATTTTATAAACTATGCATTTGGCGGAATACTAGAGTTTGGAGAAAATAATATAAAAGTTTTAGCTTTTGAATACTATCCACTATTTCCAATTATTGCTACATCACTTTATATATTTACAGTAGTAAAGAAAAAATTTTTTCTGGAAAAAGTTTTTAATCAAGATCAATTTAATATATTAACACTATTATTTATATTCTCTATAGCAATGACATTCAGTATAATACCTATAATGAATGCTGCTCATTTTATAATGGCAATGCCATTTAATTTACTTGTAATATTTTACTTTTTTGATGTGATTTTTCTAGAAGAAGTATTTGCTGATGAGAAATATGTTTCAAAAGCGAAATGGATTTCTATAATAATTTTGTTTATTATTTTAATTAGAATAATTTTTTATATTGCATTTTCTATGAGCTATATTACATTTATATCTGATAAAAATAGTCATTTTAAAGATGTATTTGTATATACTTACATATATGAAAATTCAAATGAACTTCAAAATTATATATTAGAGCAAAATGAAAAAGGAAAAGAAGTTGTTATTTTAAGTGGAGAAGCTGCTTATACAATGGTAGAATTAAAGCAAAATCATGGAGAATATGACCTATTGTTTAATGGAAATATGGGGTATAATGGAGTTGAACGAGTAAAGAATGATATTATTAACAAAAAAAATACAGAATTTTTGATTTATACTAATGAGGAAGATATGTTTTGGCAAGAGCCACAAGAAATAAGAGAATTTATAAAAGAAAACTTAACTAAAAAGGGAGAAATTTCAAATTATACAATATATAGCAATGAATAAACTTTAGCAAATAAAATTTGCAAGGATAGGTTGGTTTGTATGTATAAAAAAGACTCACAATGAGCTGTGAGTCTTTTTAAAATAGTATATTAAAGGATTTTATTATTTTAATTTTTTCCATTCTTCTTCTTTAAAGCCTAATAAAACCATATCTTTTTTTATTAAAATAGGACGCTTTATAAGCATACCATTACTTGCAAGTAATTTTATTTTTTCATCATCTGAAGAATTTTTTAATTCTTCTTTTAAATTCATACTTCTATACAATAAACCACTTGTATTGAAAAACTTACTAACTGGTAAACCACTTTTTTCTATAATCTTTTTAAGTTCATCATAACTTGGAGTATCTGTAACAATGTGTCTATCGTTATATTTAATTTTGTTTTCATCTAAAAATTTTCTAGCTTTTTGGCAAGTAGAACATTTTGGATAATTTATAAAAGTATAATTCATTTTTTTACTTCCTTTTTCATTAATTTTAAAATACTTCTATATTATAACACAATTTTATGTAAATTTCCAGTGTTTTTGGAAAAAAATATGAAAATATTGATTTTTATAGAAAGTAAAATTATAATTAATATGGTGATTTTATGAGAAAAAGCGAAGCAAAAGGAAATAAAATAATTATAATTTTTAGAATGGTTTCAGCTATAATCATTATTGTTTGTTTGTTGCTTTTATATAAATGGCATGTAAATAATGCTGAAAATGCTAACATTGCAGATTCTTTAGGAAATTTTGCAAATTTAGAAGATGCGGACGAAAATAAAGAAAATGGTGAGAATGCTGGGAATGGAAATGCGGAAGCAAAATTAAATGTAAATTTTGAAGAATTAAAATCTAGAAATCCAGATACAGTAGCCTGGGTTAAAGTAAACAATACAAATATAGATTTTCCAGTAGTTAAGGCAGGAGACAATAATTATTATTTAAAAAGAAATTTTGATAAAGAATATAATGGTGCGGGTTGGATTTTTGCAGATTTTAGAAATATTTTTCCAGATTTAACGAGAAATACAATAGTTTATGGACATAATAGAAGAAATGGAACTATGTTTGGAAATTTACTATATCTGTTGGATGAAAACTGGGATTTTGAAAATGAGAATTCTTATTTTTATTTTGCAACTGAAAAAGCATCATATAAAGCAGAAATATTTTCAGTATATATGAAAAATGCAGATGAGCTTAATTTACTTGCACACGAATTTGCAAATGACGCAGAATTTTTAACTTATGTTCAGAGTTTAAAGGAACAAAGCGTACATGATTTTAATATAGATATTACAAAAGATGATAAAATAATTACATTATGCACTTGTGATAACACAAACAAAAATAGAATTGTAGTTCATGGAAAATTGGTGGAGCAGTAAAGCTTACTAAAAATAAGGTTTGTATTATTGTAATTGTGTTTTACGAAAAATTATTGGAACGATAAAGTTTAATGTTAATAGCGTTTGTTATTAATGCAATTGTAGTTCGTGAAAAACAATAGAAAAGTAAAAGTATAGCGAAATTTTAAAGAAATTTGGCAAATATTTTGATGGAAAATTTAAAGAGAGAAAAACTTATGAAAAAAAATATAAAATTTTGTAGAAAAGTTTTAATTTAAAAAACTTGACAATATAGGAAATAAGTAGTATACTGTTAACGTTATATATCGCGGGGTGGAGCAGTTGGCAGCTCGTCGGGCTCATAACCCGAAGGTCGATAGTTCGAGTCTATCCCCCGCAACCAAACTTATATCGTTACAGCTAACTAAGTTGTAGCGATTTTTTATATTCTCCAATTAGTTTACAATAATGCTTAAAAATGGCGTTTTTATGTCAAATTGGGGAAAAGTTGGGGAAATAAATCTCCAAAACTATTGATATTTCTAATAAAAATTCAGT
>CANQGE010000027.1 GCA_947601495.1 uncultured Clostridia bacterium
TTTTTGGAGTCAAATCCTGGTTTAAAATCTAGATTTAATAAGTATTTATTCTTTAAAGATTATACACCTGAAGAATTATATGCTATATTTGAAAAAATGTGCAAAGGCTATAAATTTAATATAACTGATGAGGCACAAGAATATGTAAAAGATTATTTTGAAAAAAGATATATTCATCGTAATGAAAATTTTGCTAACGGAAGAGATGTTAGAAATTTCTTTGAAAAAGCATTAATACGACAAGCAGATAGATTATCTACCAAAGGAAATAATTTGACTGATGAAGAATTATCAGAATTAGCTTTATCTGATGTTGAAGAAATAAAATTAAAGGATTAATAAGCTATGAAATGTTATAAATGCGGTAATGATATTGAAGATAATTTATAATGTCCATTTTGTGGATATATAAATAAGAAAGAAACAAAAAAATATTAGAGCTACTGATAGTAAAATTGCTTATTCTGATATTGGAAAAAAGAATGAAAGATATGAAAATTATAAATTAAAAGCTTGCATTTTTTACACACGGAAGTGCTAAACGAGCCAAAATAAAAAAGTCCATTTATAATGGACTTTTTTATTTTGCATTTTAATTGGAGGACTCGAAAAGGAGGATTAGAAAATAGTCCGGTGGACTATTTTCCCGACGCGGCTCGCCGAGTCCAACAAGAGATTATTTATGAACAAAACAAAACGAATGTATTTAAAAATGAAGATAGCTTTTTATACTGTGAAACTATAAAAAAATACTTTTAATAAAATGTTTTTTTACTATTGAAATATATACAAAAATGTAGTATATTTGTTCGCATAGAAAGTAAGTATTAAGCAGATGTGAGTGTTACCTCTAATCCTCGATATATTCGAGAGTGAGGAGGTGATTATTATGGTAAATTTTTTATTTTTCCTTATTATAGGATTTATGATATCATTAACCATAAATGTCGCCTTATTGTGTATTATATACATAATGTGGATTGACGAGCAAATATAAAAACACCACATTTAGCTTTGCCGAGCTATGTAGTGTTTTCTAAACAATTATAGGTAGCACAACATTGTCTGTGGCTACTTACTTTCTATATTTATTATATACATTTTTCGGTTATTTGTCAATTTTTGATTAAAACATATATTAAAGTGTAAATATTTTAACAAAAGTTATAGCTCTTAGTTTTAAGCTGTCAAAATAAACTAAAAACTGTGGTAAAGATTAATGAAATTATGGGAGGTATATTATGAAAAAAGAAAGATATAAAATGCCAGTGTCAGTACAAATGATATTGACTAATGAAAAGAATGAGATATTATTGCTAAAAAGAAAATCAACAGGTTTTAGTGATGAAAAATATGGACTAATCGGAGGACATGTGGAAAAAAACGAAGATGTAAAAACGGCTGTAATAAGGGAAACAAAGGAAGAAACTAATATTGATATTGCTATGGAAGATATAGAATTTATAAGTGTTATGAATCGAAAAGTAGATGAAGACACAGAGTATATTGATTTTATTTTTAAAGCAAAAAAATGGAGAGGAAATGTAAAAAATATGGAGCCAAATAAGTGCAGTGAGATTATTTGGTGCAAAGCTAATCAACTACCAATAGATATAATTGATTTTGAAAAATATATTATAAATAATAAAAACAAACTTTTATTATGGGGATGGTAATTTAAAAGTTGAATTCATCCTAAATCTGTGATATAAAAAAATAAACTAATATATAACTGCTATATAACTGCAATTTGATTTAACAAATTATAGAAAGAGGGATAAATAATGATAAATAGAAAAAACACAAGACCTGTAATGGTTGGAAATGTTCAAATAGGTGGGAATAATGATGTTATTATTCAATCTATGACTAATACAAAAACTAAAGATGTTGAATCTACTGTGCAACAAATATTAGAACTTGAAAAAGAAGGATGCCAAATTATTCGTGTGGCTTGTTTAGATGTTGAAGACGCAAAATCAATAAAAGAAATAAAAGAAAAAATACATATTCCAATAGTTGCAGATATACATTTTGACTATAAAATTGCTCTTCAAGCAATAGAGTCTGGTGTTGACAAAATAAGAATAAATCCAGGAAATATTGGCTCAGAAGAGAACATTAAAAAAGTTGTAGACAAATGCAAAGAACATCATATTCCAATAAGAATAGGTGTAAATTCTGGATCTTTAGAAAAAGATTTGTTAGAGAAATATGGAGTTACGGCAGAGGCTATAGTTGAAAGTGCAAAAAGACATGTGGACATTCTAGAAAGATTAGACTTTCACGATATTGTAATTTCTCTTAAAGCGTCAGATTTAAACTTATGTATAAAAGCTTATGAATTAGCATCAGAAATATTTGAATATCCGCTACATTTAGGTATAACTGAATCTGGAACAAAATTTAGTGGAACAATAAAATCAAGTATAGGCCTTGGAATAATGCTAGGAGAAGGAATAGGAAATACAATAAGAGTATCATTATCAGATAGTCCGGTAGAAGAAATAAAAGTTGCAAAAGAAATTTTAAAAGATAGTGGTTTGTATGAAAATTCAGTTTATTTTACTTCTTGCCCAACATGTGGAAGAACTTGTGTAGACTTAATTCCAATTGCAAAAGAAATAGAAAATTTTTGCAGTACTATACATAGCAATATTAAAGTTGCTGTAATGGGATGTGCTGTAAATGGTCCTGGAGAAGCAAGAGAAGCAGATATAGGAATTGCCGGAGGAAATAATGAATGGCTTTTATTTAAAAAGGGCGAAGTTATTAAAAAAATACCTCATGAAAATATAATTCAGGAATTCGAAAAAGAAATTTTAAGCATAATATAGAGATAAAAAATTTAAATCTACAAAAAATACTAAAAACATTACATTAAAACCATTATAAATATTGAATAATATTCTAAAATTTGATATATTACAATGTGCGTATAAAGGAATTTTGAGGAGGATTTTATGAAAAAATTTAGAATTCAAAAAAGTATTTTAATTATATTTATAATAATATCATTATTACTTCCTAATATAGCTACTGCAGTAGAAGGAGCTAATGATTTATTAGAAGCCCAAAATTCAGAGGAAGATTCTATAATAAATGAGAACACAACAAAAACTGATGAAACTGAGAAAAATAGCAATAGTAGCAGTGATAATCAAAGCGAGGAAGAGCTAGAAAACACTGAAAATGTAACAAACTCATCAATAGAGAGTAATACAGTTTCAAATGAAAATGTAGTTTTAGAAGATACAAATTCAACTAATACTACTGATGCAACAAATACGACAAATACAACTAATACAACTAATGAAACAAACACAACAAATACAACTAATACTTTATCAAGTGAAGAATTAACGAATTCTACAGTAGAAGAAACAGAAGATCTTAAGGTAAATACAATGACAGCAAATTTGGAAGACAATATAGCAACTATTGATGCTGTATCTGAAGTAGAAGTTCAGCCAGGTAATGGAACTTTACAACAAGCAATAAATAATGCTCCTCCTGGGGCAACTCTTAAATTAGTAGCTGGTGGACAATATACTGGTGGAGATGAAATAACAATAAAAAGAAGCATTAATATAATAACTCCGGATGGTGGTAAAGCTAGTATAATACCATCAATTGTAATTGATGATGAAGATGATACTAAAAATACTGTAAGAATAGAGGGAACGAATATTGCCAATACTACTCCAACTAATTTAACAAAAGTGCATTATGATATACGAAAACCAGTTGATTTAACACTTAAAAATGTAGACATTTTTTATGTAAGGGGTCACTCAAATATTAAAGATACAGGAATTAAATTATCTTCAGGATCTAGTGGTACAAATCTTAATGTAGAAGATTCACAATTTGTTCTTTGGGGTAGTTCAATACAAGTTGAATCCTCAAATAATAATTTAACATTTAAAAAAGTTACAACTTCAAGCACAAAAATACTTAATTTATCTGGTTCTGCAGAATCTGGTCCTGCAAAAAATAACACCATAACTTTTGAAAGTTCAAACTTATCAGTAACGAGCAATAAGGCTATTACAATGGCAAACCAAGATTATTTAACTATGGAATTTGTAAATACAACTGTTACTGCACATGCATCAGGAGGAACCAATCCAGTACATGTAATTTCATTTGAAGGAGGCATAACAAATTCTAAAATTTCAATTAAAGGAAAATCTACGATGCAAAATTTAGCATCTAGCAGAGCTGGTAGTAGCATTTTTAATTTCGGTACTGTCCAAGAAGAAAGTAATACAATATTTGTAGAAAAAGAAGCAACACTTTCACCAAATACTGTTGATGGAAAATATCATACAGATGGCGATTCTGTAATTGTGGGTGTTTTTGATATAGACGGAGATTTAACAATACAATCTCATCCAAAAGAATCAATAATAGAGGATTTTTTAAAAAGTCTTCCAATATCGCAAGATCCAGAATGCAAATGGTATGAACAGGATGCAGATGAAAGAAAAGAATTCGACATCAAGAGTGAAGTAAAACAAAATATGGATTTATTTCCTGTACTTCCTGTTAAAGTAAAAGTACATATAGATGGAGACAGTGAATATTATGACGTTAATGAAGGAAGTTCATTAGATGATGCTTTTAATAAATATTCTAATTTACAAGGACTAAAGAATAAGTTAGATGAGATAAAAGAAGAAGAAAGATTTTCAAGATTCTTAGATCAAAATGGATATGAAATTAATTTTAAAGAACCAATAGTTCAAGAAACTACTATAGTTCCAAAGTATAAAGTATATGTGCAAGTAGAAGGAATAGAAGATAATAAAATTACTTTAGAGCAAGGGCAAAGTTTGAGCGAAGCCAGTTCTTTAAGTGATAATGCTAACATGCTAGAAACATTAGAAAAACTAGAAAATTTAGACTATAAAGCTTTTTCTAAATATATAAATACAAAAACAAATGAAGAAGTAGACTATGAAGAAACGCTTATAAATGAAGATATAACTATAAAACCTACATATACAGTAACAATAACAATAGAAGTGGATGGAAAAGATTCATTACAATTTACTTTAGATGAAAATAAAACTTTAAATGATTTATCTAATGAAGATAAAGAAAAAATAAAAAATTTAGTAATTGTTGATAATAAGTCATTTACAGAAGAATTTAGTGCAGAATTTAAAAAATCAGGAAAGAATGATAATTTTACATATGAGACAAAAATAAATGAACATGTAACTTTAAAACCAAAATATGATATAAAGATATCAATAGAAGGTATAGATAATACTGTGAAAGAAACATATGTTCTTCCTGAAGGAACAATATTAACTAATGAACAAATAAATCACATAATAGACGAAACTTTAAAAATAGAAGGAAAAACCATTGCGAGATTTACAAATGAAAAGGGTGAAGAAATAGGATTAGAGGCTTTAAAAACTTATGCTTTTAAAGAAAATATGATTTTGATACCTGAATATGAAGATAAAATAAAAGTTACAATAAAATTAGATGATGTTACAAAATATGAGTTAGAAGGAGTGCCTACTGGTTCAAATATAAATAGTTTACTTAATGAAGGAAGTCCATTTAAAGATACATTAAAACCATTTATGGAATACCTTGAAAGTCTTAATAAAGAATTCTATTATTTTGTAGAAGAAAATGCAGATGAAAAGCAATATAAATTTGATACACCTCTTCCAAGAGATATTATTTTGGTACCTAGATATAAAGTTTTGATAACTGTATCTCCAAAGTATGAGGAAGAAAAAACATTTGAAATGCCAGAAGGAAAAACTCTAGAAAATATAAAAGACGACTTAGAGCAATTTAAATTAACAAACAAAACGTTAAAAGGTTTTGTTTATAAAAATGATGATAGTGATGTGAATATAGAAAGTGATAAAATTGAAGAAAATACAATAATAATTCCAAAATATACTATAGAAGTAACAGTAACAGCAAGAGATGGAGAAGTAACAAAAAAAGATATACCAGAAGGGTCAACGTTAGAAAATATAAAGAAAATTGAAGAATTTAAAAAATTTATTTCTCCAAGTAACAAAACTTTTCAATACTTTGCTTCAGAAGATAATGAAACATTAGAAGATTCATATGAGTTTAAAGGAAATACAACAATAATTCCTAAATATACTATAGATATAACAGTAGTAAAAAAGGATAAAAGCACAACATCATATACTATTTCTGAAGGAACAGTTTTACACCAACAAGATTCCGCTATAAAAGAATTTGTAAAAGAAAGTAATTTAGAATTTGCAGAAGAATTTAAAAAGCTAAATGAGGTAAATGGGGAATATGTTGAAACAGCTGATATATTAGATTTCTATACTGTATTATATGAAAATACTATATTAATGCCAAAATATAATGCAAAAATTACAATAACAAAAGCAGATGGAACAGTTGAAGAATTCTTCGTTGAAGAAGGACAAACTTTAAATGATATTAAAGATAATAGATTTGAAGAAACAAAGAAAAAAGAAGATAGAGAATTTTCTAGATTTATTGATGATAAGAACAAAGATTTTGATCCAACAATTCCAATAGATAGTAATATTAATTTAACACCTGTATTTTCTGTAACAATAAAAATAGGAGATAAAACATATAAATTAGATGAGGAAAAAACTTTAAAAGATTTATTTGATGAAAATCCAGAAGCAGAAACATATTGGGATGAACTAAAAAATTCTAAGACAGAATTTTCTAGATTTGTAGATCAAAATGGAAATACAATAGAAGAAGAAACAGTTTTTGATTATAATGCTATAATAAATCCAAAATTCAAAGTAACCATAAAAATAGGAGAAAAAACATATTTATTAGAAGAAGGAAAAACTTTAAAAGATTTATTTAATGAAAATTCAGAAGCAAAAGAATATTTTGAAAATTTCAAAATATCTGAAAACAGACCATTTTCTAGATTCGTAGATCAAAATGGAAACACTATAGATGAAAATACAGTAATAAACAATGATATTGTAATAAGTGGAAAATTTAAAGTAACAATAACAGTAGAAAATCCAGACGGAACAACTGAAAAAATATTCTTAGAAGAGGGAAAAACATTAAGTGATTTAACAAAAGAAGAAAATGATAAATTACAGAAAATAAAAAATAATCATGGCGATGATGAAAGATTTGTAGGATTTAAAAATTCAAAAGATAATAAAGACATTACTAATAAAACAATAATATCAGAAGACATAACAATAAAACCAATATATGAAAAAATACCTGTTATTTCAGGTGGAGGCGGAGCAGGTGATTCAAATGGTAGTGCACCACTTGCAAATGTACTATCACCAAAAACAGCTGATAATATAATAAATTATGTAATAGGTAGTTTAGTAGGTTTAGCATGTATTTTAATTGCAGTGTTTTTACATCAAAAAAATAACAAAATAAATAAAAAATAAAACTAAAAAACTTCATTTAGTAGTTTTACTAAATGAAGTTTTTATTTTATTAATTTTGCATGAACAACCATTCTTTCATTACTATTATTATTGTAGCAAGTTGAGAGAGTTATGATGTTATCTGATGCATTAATATTTACATTAAAATTATAAAAGCTACGATTTTTAATCATATTAATAAAATTTGAAAATTCATCATCTGTTTTAAATGTAACTTTAGTATAATCGTCTGTAGCAGGTATGTGATAAACACTAAAAATTTCCCAAGTAGTATCTGGATTGTTTTGAGAAAATATATTTATTTTATGGCTACTAGAATCATTTAACCAATTTTCATCTAATGTATGCTTTAAAGAACCAAACATTGTATTATCTAAACGACCATGAGCATAAATAATTGAGTTTCTGTCTGCAAAATTTGAATTGTTTCTATAATCTAAAAATATCCATCCAGCAGAATTATTCTTTTTATCAAATGAATGTGTTAAATAGAAGTCATTATCTGTAGTTTGAGTAAATGGATAATTTACTTCTGTTCCAACAACTTGAATCCATCCAACAGTATCTGAATTTTTTTGATTTAAGGCTGAAAAGTCTATGTTAGTAGTGGTATTATCAGAGTTAGTATTAGTGATAATTGAATATTCATTAATTTCGTTTATTATAGACTTTGTTTTTTTTGAATCAATAAACCATTTACAAATATTAAAAAAAGAGTATATAAATATTATTGTACCCAGTATAAATAGCACTAAGGGTAAAAAAATGTGTTTAGAAAATTTTCTTTTTTTCATAAACTCCTCCATAAAATTTAAATTATTTTATCACAAAAGAAAACTTCTATCAATATTGAAAATAGAACAAACTTAATATATAATGAGCTCACTAAATATTAGATTTTATTGTTAATAATTTAAAGGAGAACTTAAATGGCAAAAAGAGTTTGGAAACCGGGAACTTTTATTTATCCAATACCGGCAGTTCTTGTTACTTCTGGCAATATGGAAAATTCAAATATTTTAACAGTTGCTTGGACTGGAATATTAAATACAAATCCAGCTATGGTATATATTTCTGTAAGACCAGAACGTTATTCATATAATTTAATAAAAGAAAATAAAGAATTTGCTATAAATTTAACAACAGAAAAGTTGGTTTTTGCAACAGATTGGTGCGGGGTAAGAAGTGGAGCAAAGTATGATAAATTTAAAGAAATGAAACTAACAAAAGAAAAGGCAAATTTTATCAAAGCACCACTTATAAAAGAAAGTCCAGTTTCAATTGAATGTAAAGTAATAAAAGAGGAAAATTTAGGAAGTCATACTTTGTTTACAGCAGAAGTGCTTTCAATAGATGCAGATGAACAATATTTTGATGAAAAAGGAGCCTTTGATATATCAAAATGTAAGCTAATTGCTTATGCAAATGGAAATTATTATTCACTAGGCAAAAAATTAGGAAAATTTGGATATTCGGTAGCTAAGAAAAAGAAAAAAACAAAAAAATAATTAAACAAATTTTGTATTATATTTTGCTAATTAAAAAATCTTTAAAAAATACAAATAAAATCTTCTAAAATGGTTGACATATCATATGTTTTGTGATAAAGTATATAAGCATGATTTTAAAAGTTCATGCAATCACATCGTTAAAAATAAAAATATAAAAAAGCTTCATAAAAGTAAAACGGAGGTGTAGAAGAATGGCGGCAAAAGGACCAAGAGAAAACATTATATTAGAATGTACAGAATGTAAAAGAAGAAATTACATGACATCAAAAAATAAAAGAAACAATACTGAAAGACTAGAAGTTGTTAAGTATTGTAAATTCTGCAAAAAGCGTACAACTCATAAAGAAACAAAATAGATAAAACCTTTAAATAAGGGGAGGAGTTAATATGGCCAAAGAAGCAAAAAAAGATAATAAAAATAGTAAAGAAAATAAGAAATTTTTTAAAGAGTTTAAAGCAGAATTAAAAAGAGTAAGTTGGCCTACTTTTAAACAATTAGTTAATAATACAGTTGCTGTTTTAGCAATAGTTATAGTTGTAGCAGTAATAGTATTTGTTTTAGATGTAATTTTCGAAAACTTAACTAATTTAGGTGTAGGAGGACTTAAAGCCATAGTTACATCTAGCTCAGAAGAAAATGCTGAATCAGAAGAAGATGCAAGTGCTCAAACTTCAGAAGAAAACACTACATCAGGTGAAGAAACAAATGTAGAAAATCCTGAAGGAGCAGGCCAAGCTGAAGTTTCTAATGAAGCAGGAACAGAAGCAGGAACAACTGATACATCAACAGAAGCACAAACAAACGAAGGTGCAGAAGGACAATCTACTGAAACAGTTGAAAATGGAGAAAGTTCTGTAAATGAAAACAATTAGTAACTAGAATTACTAATAAAAGGGAATATAAAGGAGGCTAAAATATGTCTCAAGATGAGAATAAATTAGAGCCAAAGTGGTATGTAGTTCATACATATTCTGGTTATGAAAACAAAGTAAAAACAGACTTAGAAAAAACAATAAAAAACAGAGAATTAGAAGATTTTTTCTTTAATATAGTTGTTCCAATGGAGGAACAAGTAGAAATAAAAGATGGAAAAAGAAAAACAAATTTAAAAAAAGTTTTTCCAGGATATGTTCTTATAAAAATGATAGTAACAGAAGAATCTTGGTATATAGTTAGAAATACAAGAGGAGTTACAGGTTTCGTTGGTTCAGGAACAGACCCTATTCCACTTACAGATGCAGAAATTAGAAATATGGGATTTGACGAAGTTCCAGTAAATATCGATTATGATGTAAATGACAATGTTCAAGTTGTTAATGGACCATTAGAAGGATTTGTTGGAACAGTTCAAGAAATAAATAAAGAAAAACAAAAAGTAAAAGTTTTAGTATCTATGTTTGGTAGAGAAACACCAGTAGAACTAGAATTTTCACAAGTTCAAAAGGTTAATTAAAAGGAGGTGCTAGAATAAAATGGCAGAGAAAGAAGTTGTAAATGTTATAAAATTACAAATAGAAGCTGGAAAAGCTACACCAGCTCCACCAGT
>CANQGE010000028.1 GCA_947601495.1 uncultured Clostridia bacterium
TCCGAACGCTCTTCGAACGTCGGAATCGGAACCGACTGCTCCTGCACTTGTTCAGCCGTAACGAACACGCCGTGATGAAAGTCACCATGGCCGTAGCCCACGACGAACTCGTTCAGCTTGAAGGCAATCTTTTTTGCTGTGCGCAAGTCCAGCATTTTTTTCCCTCCCTTCAGTCGAAATCATTATGCTCAAATCTTATTGCCTCACCGGAGGGTATAGATAAAATTTCAAGCAAAGAATATTATATCACATCTAGTTAATATTGTAAATACTTTGTTAAGAATTATGTAAACATTTTTAAAAATTATAAAAAACTGCCCATCCGTTTTCAGGATGAGCAGTTTTTTGGGTTGTCCTCACTTACCACAGAGCTTCGCAGGTGCACCGTCCAAAGTAGTCGAACCGGCAAAGAACGGTGATGTTCTGCTTTTGATAAGCGTAGACCGTGTATCCGAATCCAGAAATCGGCCTCAGCCTTCTTGCTTCGTCGGCGGTGATGATGTTCTGCCCAATTGCTTTTTGGGCCCAGCGATTCATCTCTTTAGCTGCGATTTTCGCACCACTCCGACCAGCAATTCTGCTTTCTGCATTCTTCTGCATCTTTTACCCTCCCCTCACTTGAGATTTTGTCCTAGTTTTATTGCCTCACCGGAGGATATAGATAAAACTACTTAATATATATAATACCACATTTATTTTATTTTGTAAACATAATATCGAAATTACTGTGTTATGTTATTATATTCTTCCGCAGGTTCTCCTTCAGTTGGTCCGTCCTCTGTAGTTGTTGTATCTATTCTTTCATAATATTTTTCATAATCTAAAAGATATAATTGTACTTCATCATTTGTTCCATCTGTACTTAATAGATTAATATATCCATTTGTTTCATTACTATCCATATAAAGTGCCCAATTGTCAACTATATCTAAGAAACTAGAATAAGTTTCTAATTCTTTTAAAATCTCTGCCTTCTTTCCATCATATGTTGGATCTAGTGTTACTTTATAAATACAAACTGTATAATCTTCATTAGCAGAATCCTTATAATTTAAGTAATAAGCATATCCATTATATACATTTAAATTATATGCTTCTGTATCATATACCAATTCTTCTTGATTAGAATCTATTTTTGTTCTGTATATTTTTTTATCATCATTTGAATAATATACATATCCATCTTCAATGTTTACACTATATAATCTTTTTCCTTCAAGTATAGGTCTTGGATTTCCTCCATCTACATCCATTATATATGTTTCATATTCTTCTGCATTATCTTCTTTAGGTTTATTAAATATAATATATTTTTCAGTAATTCCTAAATAACCTGTACCATTTTCTACTACAGTGCTTTTGTTAGAACCATCTAAATTCATTCTAGCAATATTTGCATTCTCATCTATATAATAAATGTATCCATTTATCAAATAAATTTCGTAGCAATCATTGTTAAATTCGTTATCATTTAATATTTCTAAATCTGATGAACCATCTGCTTTCATTCTGTAAATTTTATTATCGACTTCATCTTCCTCATTATATGCTTTAGACTCTATTCCAATAAAATATACATAATTTCCATAAGCATTTATAGAAACTATTTCTTTTTGTATGTCTTCTCCTTCTTCGTTTGTATTCATAAATAGTTCTTCTCTTCCAGTACCATCTTCTTTTACTCTAAAAATTCCTACTTGAGAACTATCCTCATTTGGAGCTAGGAAATAAATCCATTTTCCAGATTTGGCAGCATATCCATAGTTTCTAATATTTCCAATTGTATTGCCTGTTGTAGGAAAGCTTACTTTAGTTTTTACTAAATTTAAAAATTCATTATTTCCTGTATAATTAAAAACAAAAGTAACACCTATCAAACATAGAATAACTAATACTACCAACAATATGATAATCGGTAATATAATTGATACTACAATGTTTTCTTTAGTTTTTTCTTTATCTTGCACTGGTTTAAATTTTTCTTTTTGCTTAGATTTTTGCTCATTTTTTTGTTCTGCTTTTTGTTCAGATTTTTCTTCCTTTTCAGCTTGTACTATTTCATCTAAAATCTTTTTTTGACATTCTTCACATATTTGGGTTTTACCATCTGGAATTTCTTTTCCACATTTTGTACAATTCATTATTTTCTCCTTATTAATTTATTAATATTAAAAATTAAGTTCAAGATTAGTTTCTCCTTTTATATAGTCCATTATAATAACTATATCTGTTACTGTAAAATTATTAGTATTTCCTTTTTTTACTTTAGCTGCTTCTGCAAAAACATCTTCTAGTTTATATGTTTCATTTAATGCATCTAATATTATGCAACAATCTGTTACAGTAACTCTACCATTTCCGTCAACATCACCTTTTTTTACTACTTTATATGTTTTACCACCAGTTGTAATTGTATATCCAGTACCTAAAACTCCTGATTTTACTTCTTCACCATTTGATTTTTTAATAACAGCATCTTGATATTTTGTTTTAATATTCTCAGCACTTACATCTGGTAATATATTAATATCATTATCTTTAACTTTTATATCTTTTTCTATATCTACACTCGGTTTTGTTTCTACCGGTGGTTCTTCTACGCTTGGAGTACTTTGTGCAGGAGGATCTGGATTTGCTGGAGGCTGTTCCGCAGAAGCTGTTCCAGAATTACTTCCAGTTGAACCTTTAGAAACTATATGTTGATTTCCATCAGTTGATCTTGCTGCATATCCATAAGTTCCATCTTGATTAGATACTATTAAATCCCAATAATATCCATCTACTGGTGAACTTGCTCTTTTTATTATTTTAATTGATTCATTATTATTTAATGATCCAATTGCAGTTCCACTCTTTCTTCCAGCTGCTCTAACTGTTAAAGAAGTACTTATATTTTGTACTACACCATCTTCATATGTAATAGTGTTTGCTGTTGAAACATTTGGCCTAGCAGACACATTTCTAGGAATATTTCTAAATAGAGGTATTATAAAAGTATGTGGACCATTTAATGAAGTATAATAACTCTTAAAGCTTGTTCCTTGCGTTTGTGCTGCCATTATATTTTGTTGATATTGGTGTGATGCCATAGTTGATCTTCCAGATACATTAAATTTTTGATAGTAAAATGTGTTTTGACTATATTCATTCATATAACTATTTCTTACTATTTCTGTTCCTCCAAAAATAGAAGCTCTTCTAGAAGTCCATCCATGATCTTGAGCATATTTTAAACCATTTAAAATTACTTTATCTTTTCCATTTCCTGTAGCTCCTAAGTTGAAGTAGTTATAAACTCCAGCATATTGTCCGTTATATCCATTTCCATTGCTTAATGTAGAGCCATTTGATCCATGTTCATTTATTATTTTTGCTACCAAGAAATATGCATTAATTCTATATTGATTTGCAGCATCTACAATTGCTTGAATTACTTCTTGATTGTTTATAAAGCTTCCATATTTTGATACTACTCTAGCTATATCATCATAAGTTGCATCTGCACTTTCCAAATCTTTAAATTGGAACACATCTGTATCATTAATAGAATTTCTAGGATCCATCATATATGCTAATGCTTGCAAAGAAGCACAGCACCATGAGCCATTATCATATTTTGTTGTTCCACATAATGGGCAAAGCCATAAGCCATTATAATTATTTCCCATTTGGAATAAATTTCTAGGGCTACGACCATGACCTTGATATTCTGCTGTTAAGACTTCATCCCACTCCATTCCAGTATAATATACTAAAAAAGTATAATTAGAATGATTTCTTTGCATATTTTGTATTAAAGATTTATATCCAGGATATATGTTATCATCTATTGCATTTATATCTCTAGATAATGTTCCTTTTGCCATATCAGCAGCATATGATTTATTAATTGTTATAGGAGAAAATGTTAATACTAAATATTGTAATAAAGCTATAATTATTATAAAAGCTATTATTTTTTTTCTTATCACCTATATCACCTCTTTCATAAGTACATTTTTACATTTTTTTACATATAAATTATATAAATAAAGCGCCTTAAAGTCAATAATTTCAATATTACAATTATGTTAAAAAAATGCCAAAAAACTAGGCTTTTGACATTTTTTTGTAACTTTATTATCATTATTAATTAGATTTATTTATTGTTCTTTAAAAATTAAAAACTTTAGGTATTTTATAGTTTAAACTAGCTTTATAATTTGCTCCCAAGGTAAATCTGGTTTTCCAAAATGTCCATAGTTAGTTGTTTTTTTGTATATTGGCTTTCTTAAATCTAATGTTTCTATTATTCCTCTAGGAGTTAAATTGAAACTATTATTTATTTTCCTTACAATTTCATTATCAGATATTTTTCCAGTTCCAAATGTATCTACATAAATAGAAACTGGTTTTGCAACTCCTATTGCATAAGAAAGTTGTATTTCGCACTTTTTTGCAAATCCATTTGCTACAATGTTTTTTGCAATATAACGTGCCATGTAAGCTGCAGATCTATCTACTTTTGTTGGATCTTTTCCTGAAAATGCTCCTCCTCCGTGTCTACTGTATCCACCATAAGTATCTACTATTATTTTTCTACCAGTTAATCCGCTATCTCCTAGTGGTCCACCTATAACAAATCTTCCTGTTGGATTTATAAAGTATTTTGTATCTTTATCTAATAATTCTTTTGGAACTACTGGCTTTATAACATATTCTTTTATTTCTTCTTTTAATCTATTAAGATTTACTTTTTCTGTATGTTGACTTGATACTACTATTGTATCAACTCTTTTTGGTTCACCTTTTTCATATTCAACAGTAACTTGTACTTTACCATCTGGTTTTATGTAGCTTAAAATATTCTGCTTTCTAACATAAGCTAATCTTTTAGCTAATTTATGAGCTAAGCATATTGGCATTGGCATATATTCAGGTGTTTCATCTGTTGCAAATCCAAACATCATTCCTTGATCTCCAGCGCCTTCTGATTCTTCTTTTGAACCTTGTTTTTGTTCTAAAGATTTATCAACACCTAATGCAATATCTTGAGATTGTTTAGATATATTTAATAGCACTTTGCAAGTTTTATAATCTATATCTGTTTCAGCATTATTAAAACCAATTTCTTTAATTGTGTCTCTAACTATTTTTTCAATATCTACATCAGCATTTGAAGTTATTTCACCTGTAACTAATATTTGTCCTTTTCCAGCAACAGTTTCACAAGCAACTCTAGAATATGGATCTCTTGTTAAATAAGCATCTAAGACACTATCAGATATATAATCACATAATTTATCTGGATGTCCCTCTGTTACACTTTCAGAAGTAAATAATCTTTTCATAATTCCTCCTATAAATAAAAATAGCTCTACATAAAGTAGAGCCTATGAATAACTTTTTTATAATCATCATTCAAAACACTACTTTTGTGCTCTGACGGTATTAGCACCTAATTTAATAGGTTGCTGTGGAGTCATAAAGCCGATTCTCTCGTCCACTCTTGATAATTTAATTTTACTTTGAATATTCTACACTATATTATGTTAATTGTCAAGGCTTTATTGGTATTTTGACAATTATTTTGCTTGATACCAATTCTTTCCTTCTTCAACTTCAACATTTAAAGGCACATTAAGTTTTGCAGAATTTTCCATACATTCTTTCAAAATTTGTTTAACTTCTTCTTTTTCTTCTAAAGGAGTTTCTATAATAAGTTCATCGTGAATTTGTAAAACTATTTTTGATTTTAATTTTCTATTTTTCAATTCATTGTATACTTTTATCATAGCAATTTTCATTATGTCTGCTGCAGTTCCTTGAATTGGAGTGTTCATTGCTGCTCTATCTCCAAATTTTCTAACCATATAATTTTTTGAATTAAGTTCTGCAATATATCTTCTTCTTCCAAAAAGTGTTTCTACATATCCTTTTTTCTTTGCACTTTCCACAATATCTGCCATATAATTTTTAATTCCACTATAAGTTTCTAAATACTGCTCTATATATTGCTTTGCTTCTTTTCGTTTTATATCTATTTGTTCTGCTAAACCGAAATCACTAATTCCATATACAATTCCAAAATTTACAGCTTTTGCTTTACTTCTTAATTGTTTTGAAACTTCTTCTACTGGAACTTTAAATACTTGTGAAGCACTTATTGTATGAATATCCGCTCCAGAATTGAAAGCGTCTATCATTGTTTTATCATTTGCTATGTGTGCTAATATTCTAAGTTCAACTTGTGAATAATCTGCATCAACAAAAACTTTTCCTTCTCCTGCTTTAAATACTTTTCTTAATTTTTTGCCAAGCTCTGTTCTTGTAGGTATATTTTGCAAGTTTGGATCTGTGCTACTTAATCTACCAGTAGCTGTAACTGTTTGATGGAAGAATGTGTGAATTTTTCCCGTTCTCACATTTATAAAAGGTATCATTCCTTCTACATAAGTAGAATTTAATTTCATAAGTTGTCTATACTCTAATATTTTTTCAATTATAGGATGCGATTCTCTAATTTTTTCTAATGCATCAACATCTGTTGAATACCCACTTTTTGTTTTTTTAGTAGGAGTTAATTTTAATTTTTCAAAAAGTATTTCTGCTAGTTGTTTTGTTGAATTAACATTAAACTCTTCTCCTGCCAAACTATAAATATCTATTCTTAATTCTTCAATATGCTTTTTTAAATTTTCTCCATATTTAATAAGTTCTTTTTCATCAATTAGCATACCTTCCCATTGCATACTAGCAAGTATTTCTGCAATAGGCATTTCTATGTTATTAAATAAGTCTAAAGAATTAATTTTACTTAATTCTTCTTTTAATTTTTCTTTTGCCTTTCCTATTACAAAAGCATATACTGCATATTTATAGTTAGAATTTTCTTCTTTTTGTTCTTCATCAAATAAACTTGTTTGTACTTGAGAATTATTATCATTAAAATATTCTGTTATATCTAAATTTAAATATTGTCTTGCAATTTCTTCTATTGAATAAGCATTTGATGTAGCATTTATAATGTATGCAGCAATTTCTGCATCAAACATCATGTTTTCTGGTATAATATTTTTCTGCATTAATAAAATATAATCTTCTTTTACTTTATGACCACATTTTAAAATTTCTTTACTTTCAAAAAGACTTTTAAAATACTTTTCATCAAATTTTATATTATAAACAGTGTTACTTTCTTCTATATAGATATTTATAAATTTAATTTCCTTTTTAATAATTAAATTTAAATCTTCTTTTGGTGCTTTTTCAAAATAATAGTTTAAAACTTTATTATTTTCAATTTTAGATATAACTTCTTTTATTTCTTTTTCATCTTTTAATATTTCATATGTGAAAAGATTTTCCGCACTTTTTGTTTCTACAAATTCTTCTTTATCTAAATTAAATCTTTCTATATATCTATTAAAACGCAAATTTTTAAATATTTCTAATACTTTAGGCTTGTCCCACTCTTGTATTTTAAAATTAGATAATTCTTTTTCAATAGGTGCATTTACATCTATTCTTCCAAGTTCTCTAGAAAGAAGAGCTAAATCTTTATTATTTATTAAATTTTCTTTAAGTTTTCCTTTAGCTATTTCTTCACCATTTTCTAATTTTTGATATATGTTATCTATTGTTTTAAATTCTTTAATTAAATTTAATGCTGTTTTTTCACCAACACCTGGAACACCTGGAATATTATCTGAAGCATCTCCCATTAAACCTTTTACTTCTATTAAATCTTTTGGTTCTAATCCATAAACTTCTAATATTTTATTTTTATCAAAATTTTCTGTTTCAGTTTTTCCATTTTTTGTTCTAGGAATTCTAATTGTTATTTTATTTGATGCGAGTTGAAAAGAATCTCTATCTCCTGTAAGTAAAGTTACTTCAAGGCCCTGCTTTTCAGCATATTTTGAAATTGTTCCTAAAATATCATCAGCCTCATACCCAGGCTTTTCTATTACCGCTATGTTCATTGCTTCTAGAACTTGTTTCATAATTGGCATTTGCATTGCAAGTTCATCTGGCATTCCTTTTCTTGTGCCCTTATAGTCTTTATACATTTCATGTCTTTTAGTTGGATGCTTAACATCAAAAGCAACTGCTAAATAATCTGGTTTTTCATCTTCTAATAGTTTAAAAAGTATGGCTAAAAAGCCATATATAGCATTTGTATAAGTTCCATCAGCTGTTTGAAGCATTCTACTACTCATAATTCCATAAAATGCTCTATTCAAAATACTATTTCCATCAATAATTGCTATTTTTTCCAAAGCTTCCTCCTATTTATATTAAAATTTACTCTTTATAAGAATTTTTTCTTATTATAGCTACTATTAAAATAATTATAGCAATTCCCACTACTATTCCTGCAAATTTTTTATTTCCTACTGCTGGCAGATTTTCATTTTTTATTGTGTTATCTATGTTTGATTCTATATTTATATTGCTCAAATTTTCAGTATTAGTAATGCTATTATAATTATTTTCTGTAGGTTTAATTATATTTTCATAGTTTGAAGTTTCAGCATAATTTTTTAATCTAGAAAAATCTGATTCTAAATTTATTGTTAGTTTAGAAATAAGTTTATATGAGTCATTTCTTTCTTCTTTTTCTATAGACCAATTAAAAGAATTTATCTCATTAGAGTCATCAATTGATTCTTTTTCTCTATAAATAGAATCTACATATTCTAAAACTCTATTTGGAAATTCTAATGTTTCAAGTCTTTTTGCACCACCAGACACTAATTCATTTCCATCTTCATCTATTATTGTGTAAGATTTATCGCTACTAAAATCTCCCTTCCAGTCACTATTTAAATGAGTTAATGAAAAATATGCTAAAGAATCTATAAATTCTATTTTATTTATTTTTGCTACTGCCATGAAACCAATCATTGGTAGCTTTAAATTATTTGTTTGTTTTTTATAATCATTATAAGACATTCCATTTTTTACAGGTAGTTCTAATATAAAAGATATTTCTTTTTCATCAATTTCATATTTTAACTCATATTTTACATTATCTGAAGTTGTTATAATTATGTTTTCATCTTCTATTTGAATTTTGTAATTATCTTTATTTTGACTAGAAGACTCAAAGTTTTCTAAAGCATTTTCTATTTGTTCTTTTGAAATTTCATTTTCGGCGGTATATGAATTATAACAATTACTTATCATAATAAAAACAATTGCTAAAACTATAATTATTTTTAAAATAGCAGTTTTCATATAATTATTTCCTCCTAAAATTTCATCTTTACATCAGCTTATAAAAATCAATTAAAGTATATCATATAATATTTTTTTTGGCTAGTAATATTTTTTTATATAGCAAAGGAGAGGGATTTCTCTCGAAAGATCCCTCTCCTTGCTCACGCGATAAGCCCGCGTGATGTCGGTCATTTCATTACTTCACTTGCCGTGCGACGTAAACGCCAGACGCAGAAGCCATCATAAGCCCGCGGGTGAGTCCGCACCCATCGCCAATGGCATACAGTCCGTGCACGCTGGTTTCCAGGCTGGGACTCAGTTCGAG
>CANQGE010000029.1 GCA_947601495.1 uncultured Clostridia bacterium
TTACTATAAACTTGTTTGGCTCTGATAATATAGATAATAATATGTCATTGCCAATAAGTGAAAATAGCAAATGAAATACTTATGTATTTGCGAACTAATAAAAAAAGAGCTTATGACATATATCTAAATGAACCTATAGGAAAAGACAAAGACGACAATGAAGTAACTCTTCAAGAAGTATTAGAAAATAATGAAAGAAATGTTGAAGAGGAAGTTGATTTAAAATGCAAAATAAAAACATTATATGAAAAAATGAAAAAGATTCTTAAAGAAAGAGAAAAAGTTATTATTGAATTAAGATTTGGGCTTAATGGAAAGAAACCTAAAACTCAAAAAGAAATTGCTAAAATGATGAATATAAGTCGTTCATATGTTTCAAGAATAGAAACAAAAGCAATTGGAAAATTAGCTAAAGAAATTAAAGAATAAAATAATATAAGTTAAAATAGAGTCCATAAGCTAAGTATAGACTTAAAATAGATAGACAAAAGTAAATTGAAAACAAAATATTGAAAACCTCATTTTTATGATGTTATAATATTAAAAAACTTATAAAAGGAAAAATATGAAGTATAAAAAACTACTAGAAGAATGTAAATTATGTCCTCATAATTGCAAAGTAAATAGATTAAACGGAGAAGTTGGAAGATGTAAAGCAGGTAGCAACGTAAAAGTTGCACTTGTAAATCTACATCATTTTGAAGAGCCATGCATTAGTAAAGAAAATGGCTCTGGAACAGTTTTCTTTTCTGGATGCAATATGAGCTGTAAATATTGTCAAAATTATAAAATAAGTCAAGAAATGCATGGAGAAGAAATCTCAATTCAAGAACTAGCAAATAATTTTCTAAAATTGCAAAATATGAATGCAAATAATATTAATTTAGTTACTGGTGTGATGTATGTTCCACAAATAATTGAAGCAATTGAAATAGCAAGAAAAAATGGATTAAAAATTCCTATTATATATAATTCAAGTGGCTATGAAAACGTTGAAACAATAAAACTTTTAAATGGATATATAGATGTATATTTGCCAGATATGAAATATTATTATGATGAGCTTGGAAAAAAATTATCTGGTGTTTCAAATTATTTTGAAACAGCTAAACTTGCTATATTAGAAATGTATAAACAAGTAGGAGTTCCTAAATTTAATGAAAATGAAATTATAGAAAAAGGACTAATAATACGTCATTTAATTTTGCCAAATCATTTGCAAAATACGAAAATGATTTTAAAGTGGATAAGTAAAAATATTAATAAAAATGTTTTTATAAGTATTATGTCACAATATTTTCCAACAAATAAAGCTTATGAAATAGAAGAAATAAATAGAAAATTAACAATAGAAGAAAATAATGAAATAAAAGATTTTATAGAAAAATTAAACTTACAAAATGGATACATACAAGATGTGGAAGAAAATGAAGAGCAGTATGTTCCAAATTTTAAATAAATTAAATTTTTATGGTTTAGGTTTAATAAAACTTAGCAATAATAAAAACAAAAAAGAGGATTTCTTAAAAACCCTCAACAAATTAATTATAACATAAAAATTTAAATATAGCAAGTTATAGTTTAATATGAAAAAGATATGAAAACAGAAGATAAAATTAGATAAACATATATTGCATTTATTAATCATATAAATTGATGAATTTTAAATTTGAAATAAGAATAGTTATGTGTTAATATAAAACTACAATATAAATTAAATATCAATTTTCCCTGCGTAGTGCGTATAGGCAGAATTTTTAGAACCTACAAAGTTTTGGATAAGGGAGCCTCATCTCTGAATATGGCGTGTATGCTTACATTATATAGTAAGAAACCCAGGAATATTTAGGACGGCACCCACCTGTGTGAGTACAGGTCCATAAAAATTCTTTTCACTTACGGCTTGAACGTGGGGCTCTTTTTTTTGCCTAAATTTGGACTTGACATATTGATTTTTTTTTAAACTTAGTTTATAATGTTTCAAGTAGCAAGAAAGGAAATATTATGAACGAATCAAACGGAAGAAAAACACTAATATCAGTAAAAGTATCAACTTTATTACTTATATTATTAGTGATAATTGTTTTAATTGTGATAGGAATAGTTATTGCAAATCAAACAAAAAAGAATAATGATGAAATAAATAATACAAAAGTTACAAATACACCTAGCGAAGAGCCTACGGAAAATAACATTGTAAGAGATAACTGGGAAGATGTTCAAACAGAAAATGATAGTTCTTATAATAGAGATTCATCTGTTAGTTCAAGATCTTCTGCACCAAGAGAGAAAATACAAGTTGTTTTATCAGATAAAGAAAATGTTGAAATAATACATGAAAAAGAACCAGAGCCTGAGCCAGAAGTTGTTACAACACCAATTGAAGAAGTAACAATTTCAAAAGATATGGATTTAACAGTAAGAACAGGATTATCTAGAGATGATTTCATAAAATTAATGTCTGGTGTGGAACAAGATACTTCAAATTTCTTTGAAGAAAATGCAGGATTAATATATGATTTATGTGAAAAATATGGATTAAATGAAATTTTCTTTTGCGGATTAATTTCAGCTGAATCTGGTTGGACGATAGCTTCAAATCATAGAAGCACACATAATTATATAAGTTTAATGTCTGGAAGCGGATTAATTAGATTTGACTCAGTAGAAAGTGGATTAGAAAAAGCTGCTGAAACACTACATAACAATTACTTATATCCAGGCGGAAAATTTTATTATGGACCAACACTTGCAGGAATGAAAACAAGATTTTGTCCAGCATCATCTACATGGGTAAATTTAGTTTATCAAAGAATGTCTCAAATTTTAAATTAGTTTTGATAAATAAAGAAGTATGTTTCCTAAAAAGCATACTTCTTTTTGTATTTCATAAGAAAGGATTAATCAATTAAATTAATAATTTAAATTTATTAAATAATTTATTTATTAATATTTTACGCAATTGATTATATTAAAAAAAATGAATATAAAAAATATATTAAAAAAAGCAACAGATATTTTAAAAGAAAATAATGTTGAAGATTACAATTTAAAAATAAAATTATTATTATCAAACATTTTAAATAAACCAAAAGAATATATAATGATTCATGAAGATGAAGAAATAGAAACTAGTTTAGAAAAAGATTTTTTTTCAAAATTAGATAGAATAAAAAATAATGAACCTGTGCAATATGTTATAAATTCTCAAGAATTCATGGGGCTTAACTTCTTTGTAAATAATAATGTTTTAATACCACAACCAGATACAGAAATATTAGTGCAAGAAATTATAGATGTTTCTAAGGAAATTACAAATAAAAAAATGAATATTTTAGATTTATGCACAGGAAGTGGAGCAATTATTATTTCATTAGCAAAAAAAATAGAAAATTGCAATTTTTTCGCATCAGATATAAGTAAAAAGGCTTTAGATGTTGCAAAAGAAAATGCTAAAAAACATAATGTAGATATTTCTTTTATAGAATCAAATATATTTGAAAACTTTTCAAATGACCAAAAGTTTGATATAATAGCAAGCAACCCACCATATATAAAGAGAGAAACTATAAAAACTTTGTCTAAAGAAGTTCAAAATGAACCTTTAATTGCTTTAGATGGTGGAATGGATGGACTAGATTTTTATAGAAAAATTATAAAAGAATCAAAGAAATATCTTAATAGTGATGGCTTATTAATGCTTGAAATAGGATATGACCAAAAACAAGAAGTTGAAAATTTATTTAAGCAAAATGGATATATAGAAGTATATTCAAAAAAAGATTTTGCACAAAACGATAGAATTGTGGTAGGAAAATATAAAAAAATATAATAATAAAGGAAATAAAAAATGTCTTTTTCATCAGAAATTAAAGAAGAATTAAGTAAAGTAAATAATCTTAAAAATAAAGAAATTCTAGAAGCAGAATTTTTAGGATATATTCTAACAGGAAACACTTTAAATAATAATGAAAATATAGAATTTATCACAGAAAACGAGTTCAACATAGAAAGATTTTATAAAATATTATTTAATCTTGGAATAGATTATGAACCAGATACAAAAGGAAAAGTGTTTGTTGCTAGAATAAAGAAAAATGAAAATTTAGAAAAATATATGCAAATAAAACTTAGCTCTAATGTTGAAATACAAAAAGCAATTGTAAAAGGGGCTTTTTTAGGAGCAGGTTCTGTTACAGACCCTAATAAACAATATCATTTGGAAATTATTTTTCAAGAAAAAAATAATGCAGAATATATTTTAAATATCTGCAATAGTTTTGATGTTCATTTAAAAATTTTAGAAAATAAAGGAAAAGTTTATTTATATATAAAAGATGCAGAAGAAATTTCAAAATTTATGGCTTTGCTTGGAGCAAATAGAGCAGTTCTATCTTTTGAAGATGTTAGAGTTACTAAAGAAATAAAAAATAATGTAAATAGATTAGTAAATTGTGAAACAGCGAATTTAAATAAAATAGTAAATGCTTCTGTGGATCAAATTAATGATATAAAACTTATACAAAAATTAAGAAAATTTGATGAATTGCCAGATTATTTAAAAGAAATAGCAATGCTTAGACTTGAAAATCCAGATGCAAGTTTAAAAACTCTTGGAGAAATGCTTGAAAATCCAATTGGAAAATCGGGAGTAAATCATAGACTACAAAAAATTCATGAAATAGCTGAAGAATTGAAAGAAAGGAAATAGTAATGAATAGATTTGGAATTTATGTTCATATACCTTTTTGTAAAAAGAAATGTAAATATTGTGATTTCGTTTCTTTTTTTTGTGATGAGGAAAATCAAGAAAAATATATTTTAAAATTAATTGAAGAAATAAAATCAAAAAAAATAGAAAAAGTGGTAAATACAATATATATAGGTGGTGGCACGCCATCATTTATAAACTCAAAATATATTGTTCAAATTTTAAATACCATTAAAGAAAATTTTAATATTTCAGAAAAAGCAGAAATTACAATTGAAGTAAATCCTGGAACTATTACAAAAGAAAAACTATTAGACTACAAAAATGCAGGAATTAATAGAATAAGTATAGGGCTTCAAAGCACAGAAAATAGATTATTAGAATTAATTGGAAGAATACATACTTTTGAAGAATTTTTAAACACTTATAATCTAGTAAAAGAAGTGGGATTTACAAATATAAATGTGGACTTAATGCTTGCACTTCCTACTCAAACAAATGAAGAACTATTAAATAGTGTAAACAAAGTAATTGATTTAAAGCCAACTCATATTTCACTATATTCATTAATATTAGAAGAAGGAACACCACTTTATGAAAAAGTGCAAAATAAAGAATTAGAATTAATTGATGAAGAAACTGAAAGAAAAATGTATTGGAAAACTAAGAAAATATTAGAAAAAAATGGATACATTCATTATGAAATATCAAATTTTGCAAAAAAAGGTTTTGAATCTAAGCATAATTTAGATTGCTGGAATCAAGAAGAATATGCCGGATTTGGACTTTCAGCACATTCTTACATAAATAATAAAAGATTTTCAAATACTACTAATTTTGAAGAATATATTAATTCAGAAAAATTTGATGATATAGTAGAGCTTCACGAAGTACAAACAAAAGAAGGAAAAGCAAAAGAATATATGATGCTTGGCTTAAGAAAAATAAATGGAATAAGCATATCAGAATTTGAAAAAAAATTTAGAATAAATCCATTATTTTATTTTAGATTTGAAATAAGTAAACTTACAGAAGAAGGACTAATTGAAGTAGATTTAGATAATATTAAATTAACTAAAAAAGGTTTAGATTTAGCCAACAAGGCTTTTGAAGAATTTATATAAAAAATGTAAAAATTAGTATTGACAAATCACAAATAACAGTATATTATATTAGCAGTCAAACATCAGGTTTGCTAAAAGAGGTGATAGTGTGTCAGAGGATTTAGATAAAAGAAAAAAGAAAGTCCTACAAGCTATAATTGAAGAATATATTGAAACTGCCGAACCCGTAAGTTCTAATAATTTAGTAAAAGAATTAGAATGTAGTAGTGCAACAATAAGAAATGAAATGGCAGAATTAGAAAAAATTGGTTTTATAGAAAAAACTCATACATCAAGTGGACGTGTACCTTCTCAAAAGGGTTACAGATACTATGTTGATGAATTAATTAGAGACGATAAGTTAAGCAAAAAGGAAATGGAAATAATTCGTGATAGATTATCAACAAAAGTAAACGACTTAGAAGACTTAACTAAAATTGCAACAACAACATTATCTGAAATAACTCATTATACAACAATAACAATTGGACCTGATGTAAATAATCATACAATAGTAGATATAAAATTTGTTTTACTTGGCAGTAGAGTTTTAATGGCAGTAATTCTTACAGATTCTGGAATTATTAGAGAATCAATAATAAAATTTGATGAAGACATTAATCAAGATCAAGTAGAAGATTTAACATATCTTTTTAGAAACAAATTAGTTGGAAAACCATTAGAACAGCTTAATGCACCTTTAGAAGATTTCATTATGACAGAAATAAAAACTGGTATAAATATCATAAAAAAAGTAATTGCGGAAATAAATAAAATAATTAGAGAATCACAACAAATATACCTAGATGGAGCAAATAAAGTTTTTGATATGCCAGAATTTAAAAAAGTTGATGTAGCAAAAGACTTTTTAAATGTGTTAGATGCTAAAGACTTAGTTGCAGATGTTTTAAACACAGGCGTTGCAGAAGACATAAAAATTTATATTGGCGAAGAAACAGAAAAAGAAGAACTTAAGAATTTCAGCATAGTAACATTTAATCACTTATTAGCAGGTAAAGACATAGGAACAATCGGAATTATAGGTCCAACTAGAATGGACTACTCAAAAGTTATTTCAGTAATGAAATATATAAGTAAAAAAATTAATGATGATTTCAAAAATGGAAAAATATAGGAAAGTGAGGAATGATTTTGGAAACAGAAGAAAATAAAAATAATGAAGAAAAAAATAATTTAAATGAAACAGAAAATGTAGTAGAAAATGCAGTAGAGGAAAACAAAGAGGTAGAGGCTCAAGATGTAAATCAAAATATTGCAGAAACTGAATTAAGTAAATTAAAAGAAGAATATGATGAACTAGATGATAGATATAAAAGAATGTTAGCAGAATTTGAAAACTACAAAAAAAGAAGCCAAAAAGAAAAAGAAGGCATTTATGGAATGATTACAGCAGATGTTGTAGCAGTAATGCTTCCAATAATGGATAATTTGGAGAAGGCTGGAAGCACAAAAACTGATGACGAAAAATATCAAGAAGGAATAAAATTAGTTGCAAGACAATTTAGAGAAGCATTAAAATCATTAGGACTAGAAGAAATTGAAACAGTAGGTCAAAGATTTAATCCAGAATTTCATGAAGCTGTAAGTCATATAGAAGATGAAAGCAAAGGAGAACAAGAAATTGTTCAAGAATACAGAAAAGGATATAAAATAGGAAATAAAGTAGTTAGACATTCTATGGTTATTGTAGCAAATTAATATTTACATTAGTCTTTAAATTTTTATATAAATTAACTAAAGAAAAAAATAAGTTTAAAATTAACTTAAAAATATGAAAATAATAATAAAGAAAATAAAGGGAGGAATTTTCAAAATGGGAAAAATTATTGGTATCGACTTAGGAACAACAAACTCTTGCGTTTCTGTTATGGAAGGTGGAGAAGCTGTTGTAATACCTAACGCTGAAGGAAACAGAACAACACCTTCAGTAGTTGCTTTTTCTAAAACAGGAGAAAGATTAGTAGGACAGATTGCAAAACGTCAAGCTGTTTCAAACCCAGACAGAACAGTTATTTCTATTAAAAGAAAAATGGGAACAAATGAAAAAATAAAAATAGAAGGAGATGAATTTTCTCCACAAGAAATTTCAGCAATGATATTACAAAAATTAAAAGCAGATGCTGAAAATTATTTAGGAACAACAGTTACACAAGCTGTTATTACAGTTCCTGCATATTTTAGTGATAGCCAAAGACAAGCTACAAAAGATGCTGGTAAAATAGCTGGACTAGAAGTTTTAAGAATCATAAACGAACCAACAGCAGCAGCTTTAGCTTATGGAATGGATAAAGAAGACCAAGATCAAAAAATTATGATATATGACTTAGGTGGTGGAACTTTTGATGTTTCTATACTAGATATAGGAGATGGAGTTTTCGAAGTTTTATCTACAAATGGTAACACACATTTAGGTGGAGATGATTTTGATGAAGCTATTATTAATTATTTAGTTAGTGAATTCAAAAAATCAGAAGGTATAGACTTAAAATCAGATAATTCAGCAATGCAAAGACTAAAAGAAGCTGCAGAAAAAGCTAAAATAGAGCTTTCTGGAATACAACAAACTCAAGTTAACTTACCTTTCATCACAGCAGATAGTAATGGACCAAAACACTTAGACATTACATTAACAAGAGCTAAATTTGAAGAATTAATTGGAAAATTAGTAGAAGATACAAAAGTTCCAGTTGAACAAGCAATGAAAGATGCTGGTGTTACACCTGCAGATATTCATAAAGTATTATTAGTTGGTGGTTCTACAAGAGTTCCATTAGTTCAAGAAATGGTTAAGAAAATAACTGGAAAAGAACCAGATAAAGGAATTAACCCAGATGAATGTGTTGCAATTGGTGCAGCTATTCAAGGTGGTGTTTTATCAGGAGATGTTAAAGATTTAGTATTACTAGATGTAACACCATTATCATTAGGAATTGAAACATATGGTGGTGTATTTACAAAATTAATTGAAAGAAACACTACAATTCCAACAAAGAAATCTCAAGTTTTCTCTACAGCAGGAGATGGTCAAACATCTGTTGAAGTTCACGTTCTACAAGGTGAAAGAGAAATGGCAGCATATAACAAAACATTAGGAAGATTCCAATTAACAGGAATCCCACCAGCACCTAGAGGAGTTCCTCAAATTGAAGTAACATTCGATATAGATGCTAACGGTATAGTTCACGTTTCTGCAAAAGATCAAGCTACAGGAAATGAACAAAAAGTTTCAATAACAGCTAGTACAAATCTTTCTGAAGATGATATTAATCA
>CANQGE010000030.1 GCA_947601495.1 uncultured Clostridia bacterium
ACAATATCATTTCTGGTACTCTCTTTCAATATTTTATTTTCAATTTACTTGTGACATATCTATTTTAAACCTATATAATTTAAAAAAAGCCTAACTAGTGCTAAACTTGCACAAGTTAGAGCTTTTATTTTTAATTTTATTTTAATTTTTCTTCAACTAATTCATGATCACTATCATCACTATCATCTTTTGATACTATAAAACCTGTTGCTATAGGTCTAGTTTTATGTGCACCAGTGCTATCTATAGGGTCATTAACAATTACATCATTAACTACTAAAACACTTGATGTTCCTCCATCAAGATTTGCTGCATTGTATGCTCCGTAATTTTGAAGAATTTCTATTAAGTCATCCATATCTGCACCTGGTTTTGATGCTGTTCTTCCATCTAATATTAAGAATAATACAATTCCGTCTTTTCTTTGTGCAATTGCTGTTCTTGGAGCAGTTCCCCATCCTCCATTTCCTACAACAGAAGAGGCTTTTCCATTTACTATTAGAAATGGTCCAAATGTAACAGCATCTCTAATTCCTTGTTCTTGTGCTTGTTTTAATGTCATTTTTCCTAAGACTAATTTGTTTTCCGCAGTGAAGCCTATTATTCCTCCAGAGCCACCATATGAAGCAGTTGTTTTATATTCTCCCATTGAAACAGTGATTCCTAAAGGTTGTCCACCTGTACTATTGAAGTTTGGATCATTAAAGCCACCACCATTTATTGCAATTAATGCATCATTATTTTTAGCCATTGTTGTTAAATATTGTCCAGAAACTCCTAATTTTTCTGTAACAACAGTATGTACTCTTGATGGGTCATAAACAGCTACTAAATAGCCATCAAATTTCTTTTCATTTATTTCTATTATTTTATAATCGTTATTTTTTTCGTCTCTTTCTAAAATAGCTCTTTCATATTCATTTTCATATTCGGTTGTATGCTCTAATCCAGCCATATTTATAGCATTTGCATCTGTTGTTTCATCAATTTCTACTACTTTATTTTTATCTAGTATATAATCAATTGTATCTTCATCATAAAACCATGTTGCAAAATATTGATGAGTCATTGTTGTCATAGCTGTTGTAACAAGCCATTCTCTAAAACCTGAATATGGACCATAAAGTAAGAACATAACAAAAATTATTCCAATTGTTCCTAGAGAAAATAAAACTGTGAAAATTGTTGAAACTATTCCGCCTTTCTTTTTACTATGCCTTTTTGGCGCTCTTTTTTCATTTTCAATGCTTTCACCAATTCTTGATTTTCTACGTCTTGTTCTTCTTACTTCTTGATTTTCTTTATCTATTGTATCGTTTTCCATTTGTGATAGTCCTTCCTTGTAAAAAAATTAACATCACTATTTTACATTAAATTTTAGAATTTGTCTATACAAAAATTAACTTTCTATGTCTTTAATATTTGCAAGGAAAATTATGCTTTCTACTATATCTATAATAGCATAGACTAAAATTACAACTCCTATTGCTACAACTATTATGTCTGTTGTGAATAATACATAAAGTCCACAAATTAGCATAATTATTGATAGAATTAAACTATATTTCCACGCATCTGTTCCTAAAGTTTTTAATTTTACAGATAAACTAAATCTTATTACAGCACTATAAATTATCCAAAGTCCTATTAATATTCTGAAAAGTGCTGTTATTTCTCTGCAATAAATAATGGTTACTAATCCTAAAACTATTGCAATTATTCCAAATGCTAAATCATAATTATATAAATCGTAATTTCCTTTATTTACAAAATAATTAATAGTTTTATATCCACCAACTAAAATAAACATAAGGCCTAAAACTAAAGATATAATTCTAATTATCGCATTAGGATTTATTATTAAAACTAGTCCTATTATTGCAAAAATTATTGAAGAAACTAGTGAAGATGCGCCTGTTTTCTTTAAAAATTTACTTAAATATTCCATATTTCATACCTCCAAGTTTTTAAGTTACAAAATATTACATCTACATTATACTTTTTTATTATAGAAAAAACAATTAAATTTTTATTAATTTTAATATTTTAAATTATTTTGCTCATAATATGAGCTAACTTTACTTCTTTTTATAATATGCTTTCATTATTTCAAATATTGGTTTATAATATATGCAAATTAAATTTAAGGAGTTTTTTATGAATAAAAGAAATTTAGAATTAATAGCAGATTTTTATGAATTTACAATGTCTAACGGATATTTCATTAAAAATATGAATGATATTGCCTACTTTGACGTATTTTTTAGAAAAGTTCCAGACAATGGTGGATTTGCTATTTTTGCAGGATTAGAGCAAATTATAGATTTTATTAAAGATTTAACATTTACTAAAGAAGATATTGATTATCTAAAAAGTCAAAATATTTTCTCAGATGGATTTTTAAAATATCTAGAAAATTTTAAATTTACAGGAGATATTTGGTCTGTTCCTGAAGGAACTGTTGTGTTTCCAAATGAACCATTAATTACTGTTAGGGCTCCTATTATAGAAGCTCAGCTTTTAGAAACTATTCTTCTTTTAATTGTAAATCATCAAAGTTTAATTGCTACAAAAACAAGAAGAATTGTAAATCAAGCAAAAAAATGTCCTGTAATGGAATTTGGAGCTAGACGTGCACATGGAGCTGATGCTGCTGTTTATGGAGCAAGAGCAGCTATTATTGGTGGAGCTGTTGGAACCTCTTGCACTCTTTCAGCTCAAAGTTTTAATGTACCAGCAAGTGGAACAATGGCACATAGTTGGATTCAAAGTTTTGATTCTGAATATGAAGCTTTTAAAGCATATGCTGAAATATATCCTAATAATTGTACATTTTTAATAGACACATATAATACTTTAGAAAGTGGTTTGCCTAATGCAATTAAAGTATTTGATGAAGTTTTAAAACCTCAAGGAATAAGACCTGTTGCAGTTAGACTAGATAGTGGAGATTTGGCTTATTTATCTAAAGAAGTTAGAAAAAGACTAGACAAAGCTGGATATAGTGATTGCAAAATTTGTGTAACAAACTCTTTAGATGAAAGACTTATCGCCTCTTTATTTGAACAAGATGCTAAAGTAGATTCTTTTGGAGTTGGTGAAAATTTAATAACTTCTAAAAGCAGTCCTGTTTTCGGTGGCGTATATAAATTAGTTGCTTTAGAGAAAAATGGAAAATTAATACCTAAAATTAAAATTAGTGAAAATGTAGATAAAGTTACAAATCCAAGCTTTAAAAAAGTTTATAGATTTTATTCAAAAGAAAATAACAAGGCTTTAGGAGATTTAATTGCTTTACATGATGAAAAAATATCAGAAGAGGAATATACATTATTTGATCCTCTAGCTACATGGAAGAAAAAAACTATTACAAATTATTATGTTAAAGAACTTCATCAAAAAATATTTGAAAACGGAAAATTGGTTTATAATTCTCCAGATGTAAAAAGTATTGCTGAGTATTCAAAAAACGATTTAAATTCATTCTGGGAAGAATTAAAGCGTATTGATAATCCACCTAAATACTTTGTGGATTTATCTGAAAAGCTTTATAATTTGAAACAAGAAATGCTTAGGAAATAATTATTCTTAATAAATAAGAAGAGTTATATTATATTACTTCATTCAATTGCTCGCTCAAGTAACTATCGTAGAATTGGTAAATAGCATTTTTCGGCACCCTTCCATCAAGAGATGAACTCTTTCCGAAAAATGTATTAACCAATTCTACCTCAGTTACTCTCGATTCGCTTCTTTCATTCAGTAATATAATATAACTCTTCTTTAATATTAAGTTTTATTTATTGATTTTTTATTATTAAAATTTTGTTATTTATGTTTTTATTATTTTAATATTAATAATACGTTATTATTAAATTTTATTATTTGCACTATTTATTTTTATCTTATTTCAAATAATTTGTTCTTTCAAAAGTATAAGTTGGAATTGGATTTCTTTTATGTTTTGATGATTTATTTAATCTTTCAATTATAGGCATTGCATTTAAATCCGTTTTTCCTGTTTCAATATACTCTTCTATTTGTTTATAAGTAACTCCCATTTTTTCTTCATCTGTTTGTCCGCCTAAACCGTCATTAGGTGCTTTTTTTATTATTTTTTCTGGCACTCCTAAATATTCTCCAATTGCTAAAACTTCTGGAACTGTGAAGTTTGCAATAGGATTAAAATCATAAGCGCTATCTCCCCATTTTGTTGTATATCCAACCATTGCCTCACATAAGTTTCCTGTTCCAATTACTAAATATCCTAAAGATTGAGCAATTGCATAAAGTGTAATCATTCTAAAACGTGGTTTCATGTTTATTTTTGCTTCTCTATTTAATTCTTTATTTAATGTTTCTAAAGAATCATTTATAGAGCTTTCCATTTCAGTATAGCTTTTAGTTAAATCGATTTCTAGAAAAGGAACTTCAAAAGTTTCTGCAACTAGTCTAGCATCTTCTAAGTCTGAAGATATTGAATTACAAGGCATTGCAACTGTTACTACTCTTTCACTTCCTAAGGCTTTTACTGCCATTGCAATAACCGTTGCTGAGTCTTTTCCACCACTGTTTCCTACAACAACTCCTTTTGCTCCTGTGCTTTCTATAAATTCACGAATCCATACAATTGCATTTTCTGCTTCTTTAAAAAGTTTTTCTTTTTCTAACATATTTTTGTCTTCCTTTCTTACTTAAAAATCTTTTTAAAAAATTAATCTTTAAACAAATTATTTTCCTTTATGTAAAAATATATTTCATCTGGCACTAAATATCTAATAGATTTTCCTCTTCTAATTTTGTTTCTAACAAAACTTGAACTAATATTACTTCTAATGTTTTCTTTTGTTTTTATAAAAGAATCTTTATGTTTTAGTAAAAAATTATCACTATTAATTATTTCTTCCATTTTATCTTCATCTCGTTCTAAAACAAGAATTTTGAATTCTGAAACTAATTTTTCTGGATTACGCCATGTTGAAAATTCTTTTAAATTATCTGTTCCAAGTACAAAATAAATGAGATTATCTGGATATTCTTTTTGCAAAAGCTCTAAAGTTTCTAATGTGGATAATTGTTTTTCTTGTTTTAATTCAATATTAGATAAAATAAAATTATCGTTTTTATCACACACTAGTTTTAGCATATTATATCTATGTTCATTTGAAAGTAGTCCCGCTTTTTCGTATTTAGAATTTACTGGAACAAAAACCACTTTTTCTATATTCTCATATTCACTAACTATTTGTTCTGCAAGTGAAAAATGAGAATTAAGTGGCGGATTGAAAGATCCGCCAAAAACTGCTAAAGCTTTTTTATTTTCCATATTTTTTAAGCCTCTTCTTTTTTTCTTAAAATTTTATTTTTAATTTTTTCTAAAAATTTAAATACATAATCATCTTTTAAAATAATTAAAGTAGCAATATAAACAATTACACCAACTGCCATTTGAGAAATAATTGAAATTGTATTAAATAAGTGCTCCTTACTTATTTGCATATTAAAGCTTAAATTATAAATACCATTTTGAACAATATTTGTATTTAAGAAAAATTTAGTTAAAATACAAAATCCAAACATTACAAGTGCAGAGATGAAATATTTAGAAGCAGACTTTAATAATTCATTAATTTTAATTTCATTTTTAATATTATTATATTGAAGAACATCTACAACAATTTGTGAAATTACTGTTGCAACAGCTGCTCCAATTGACTGATATAATGAAATTAATATATAATTCAAAATAAAATTAACTATTACTCCTGCTGTAACTGATTTTGTATATTCCTTTTGCCTTTTGGTTGGTAATAAGTATTGAGTACCAATTACGTTTTCAATTCCCATAAGTAAAATCATTGGACAACAAATATAAATGATGTAATTTACTTTATCATATCCTGGGCCAAAAAATATTGGAACAAATGCATTAGAAATACTTGCTATTCCAAGCATAATTGGAAAAGACAAAAAGAAAGTAAATTTAAAAGACATATTCATATATGATTTAATTTGCTTTTTATCATTATTTGCAAAAGCATTTGCCATTCTTGGAATCATAACAATTCCTAAAGAATTTACAACTGTTAGAAGAAGTCTTATAACTTTCTGCCCTTGTTCGTAATAACCCGTTTCTGATTTGTCTTCAATTAACCATCCAATCATAGTTGTATCTAATATTTTATATATTTGATTTGCAATTTGTGGAATAAAAAGTAAAACTATATGTGGTAAATGTTGCTTTATGTTTATGTTTTTTACTTTTACACCTTTTAAATATTTTGGCAAATAGAACCATAAAGAAGCATTTCCAATTAAATCTGCTAGTGAATATATTAAAGTAAATTTAGCTAAATCTTCTCTTGTTTTAACTAGCAAAAATACTAAACTTACGCTACAAATTCTAACTAAAACATTTCTAGTAACAGTTTTCTTAAATTCTTCTAGTCCTTGGAAAAACCAGCTAATATCAAAAATTGCAGCTACGAGTTCAAGTATTAATATTTGATAATATAGTTGATATTCTTTTCCTTTTACAAAAAGGAAAAAGTAAAATACTGTTGCAAGCAAAATTGTTATAAGTCTAAAAATAACAATTTCTATAAAAACTTTTGTTCTTTTTTCTGGATTATCCTGCGCATAGGCTATTTCTCTTTGTCCATATAAAGCAACTCCTAGAGATCCAAAAAGAATGAAATATGTAACAATAGCATAAGTATAACTATATATACCTATTCCTTCTGCTCCCAAAACTCTTGATAGATATGGAGTTGTTATTAAAGGCAATATAAGTATTAAAACTTGATATACCATGTTATATATGTAATTTTTTGCTATACTTTTTTTAGCCATATTATCTCCTTTTACAAAATGCAATTTGCTTTTAATATATTATCACTATCTGCCCTTTTTTACAATAATTTCATTTTAAAAAAGTAAAGAGCAATATAAATATATTACTCTTTACCGAATTTATAATAATAATTTTTAACATCTTTTAAAACAGTTTCTAAATATACTGGCTCATCTTTTTCATTAACTACAATTATATTTGGATATGTCATCATCATTTTTTCATTTGAGAATAGCTTTCCTAAAGTGTTTTCTTTATAATCTATTCCTTTAATAGTTATATTGTATTCGTCTGCAACTCTAATTAAAAAACTATCTAATGCAAAACAGCTAATTAAACCATCAAAAAACATAAAAATAATTAAGCTTATTATACAAGCTTTTAATGCTTTTATTGGAAGTTTTTCAAATATTTTATCAATTACGTTATTTAAAAATGGATTAACATGATTTATTAGTAGTATGCTTAAAAATCCCCACATTAAAATATAATAAAGACAAGTTCTTCCATTAATATTCAAGAATTCATTTGAATAATCCCACCATTTAACATGCAAGATAACTTCTGTTATATAACTAGAAAAATATTCTATTATTCCTCCAACCACCATTCCATATAAAAATAATGGTATATTCCTATTTTTGTATTTTGATAAACTTAAAATTAAACAAATAGCTGCAATTCCATAAACGATACAAAATGGGCCGTATAAAAAACTTTGTCTGCTTTCTAACATTCCCTTTGTAAAAATGGCATAAACTGTTTCTATTAAAAATCCTATAATACTATAAACTATAAAATAAATTAAAATTTTCCAAATAAATTTTGTTTTCATAAATTATAGTATGAATAAAATTTTTTATATTATACAGAAAAAATGGAAAATATTAGTTTAAATATACAAAAAACTCTCTTTAGATAAAGAGAGTTTTTTTATTGCTTATATACTTCCGGCTATGCCGGTAGTAACAAAGGCTTTAGCTTTGCAATAGACAAAACTCCCTTCATAATATAAAA
>CANQGE010000031.1 GCA_947601495.1 uncultured Clostridia bacterium
AAACAATATCATTTCTGGTACTCTCTTTCAATATTTTATTTTCAATTTACTTGTGACATATCTATTTTAAACCTATACTATGCTTACTCTTTCAACCAATTAACTTTCTCTTGGATTAAATTTTGATATTTTTTTCATTTCCTTAAAAAATTCTAATTCTTTTTTGCTTGGTTCTTTAGGAATCATTATTTTTGTATCTAAAACAAGTTTTCCTCTTCCACCTCTTCCGTCTTTATATCCTCTATCGTCTATTTCTATTTTTTCTCCACTTTGAATTCCGGCAGGTACATAAACAGATACATCTTCGTTTATTCCGTGGAAAACTACTTTTGTGCTAAGAGCAGCTTCCCAAGGTGTTAAGTATAAATTAGATTTTAAGTTATATCCGTCTAAACTAAACTTTTCATCATTTTTTATTTTTACTCTTATAAATAGGTCCCCATTTCTTCCTCCATTTGAACCTTGCTTTCCTTGACCTACTATTCTAATTTTTTCATTGTTTTGAATTCCTGCAGGAACTTGTATTTTTAATTTTTTAAGGTTTCCATCTATTGTTCTTACCCCAATAGTTTGCTCTTTTCCTCTAAAAGCATCTTCTATTGACAAATCTATTTCTGTTTCAACATTTTCTCCTCTAGCTGGCTCTTTTTTTACTTTTTTACTTTTAGAATGATTTTCTATATCTGGGGTTCCAAAAAACATATTAAAGAAATCGCTAGATAAAGAGCCTTTTTTTCTTTTACTTTCTTCATAGGAAGAATTTTTCCTTCCTATAGTTCTGTTCCACATTCTGTCATATTTTCTTTTGCTTATATTATCAGAAAGCACTCTATATGCTTCATTTATATCTTTAAATCTCTCTTCATTTTGTGAATTTGCAATATTTACATCAGGATGATATTTTTTGGCCTGTTCTCTATAAGCCGTTTTTATTTGTGTCATAGTAACTTTATTGTTTGGTAAATCTAGTATTTTGTAATAATCTTTAAAAATCATTTCAACATCCCCCGAACTCATAAAAAATTCAAACCCATTATATCATCTTCACATAATTTTGTGAAGTTTTTTATCGAATAAAAAATAATTTTTTTGCTTTTTTATGTTATATTTTAACATTAATAAAAATTTAAGATTTCGTTAATTTTTCCTTAATAAGTTTTTTATATAATTTCTTTAAATTATTGAAAGGAATATTATAATTTAATAAATGGATAGAATAGTGAAAAAGAATAAAAGAAAAAAATTAAAACTTCTAAGAATAATTTTAATTTTTATAATTTTATTTACTATAATAAATGTTTACAAAAAATATCATAATTCAATTAGCAGATTTGTAAATAATATTACTACTAGTTCAAATTATAAAATAATTAAACAAGACTATAATGAAAATTATGAAGGAAAAGGGCAAGAAACTGTAAAAAACAAAGATGGATATTTCACAACTTTTACAACAGGAGAAAAAAACAAAAAAGTTTATATTGAATATAAGCAAAATGGTAATAGCAGTTGGAAAGATAACATATATTGGGGTGGCAGTATGGAAGAAAATGGATGTGGAATTACTGCAATGTCAATTATTTTAAGTGGATATGGAAAGGATTTTTCTCCAGAAGATTTACGAAAAAAATATTATCCCGTTTTAAATTATGGGAATTTTTCAAAAGAACTATCTAAAACTTTTAACATAGAAAATTCTGATTTTTATTATGACGAACCACATCGCTCTAAAAAATATCTTACTGAACACTTACTTACAAATAGACCTATTATTATTTGTGTTTGGAATGAAAATGGCAAAAACAGATGGACGAACAAATCTCACTATATGGTTCTTTTAGCTACAGATGGAAATGGTATGGTTTATATTTCTAATCCAAATGGGTTGGAAAATGAAATTAATAGCTCAGGCTGGTATAATTTTAGTGAAATTACACCTTATATAGCAAAAGCATTATATGTTGAAACATACTAATAATAAAATCCTTAAAAAAATGAATTTATAAAATTAAAAAAACTTAAATTGCGCGAAGTGGTTCTATCTATAGCTCTAACGAACTTTTCCGTGGGGACCGCTGAGGGCTGTTAAAGCGAATAGCTTGTTACAGCCCCAGTGGGATAAAGTGAGTAAGAGATATAGATAAACCACTGGGAGCAATAGAAGAATTTAAATATTTTATAAATTCATTTTTTTATAATTTTTATTAATATTTTAAACTTTAGCTTTTCTAAAAGTGCGTAATTATTTCACTAAAATTATCTTTTTGTACCTTTACTTCCACCTTGCATTGCAAGAATGTTTTGATCATAAGAAAAAGTTAATTTTTCTTTGTCTCTATGTCTTTTTATTGCAATATCTATTATTTCATCTAGTTCTTTTTCAAAAGGTTTTCCTGTTGCTTCCCAAAGATAGAAAGAAAGTGCTCCAGGAATTGTATTAATTTCATTTACATAGACTTTATCTGTTTTAGTATCTATTAAGAAATCTACTCTTGCTACTCCGCTACAACCTAAAACTTTAAATACTTCTTTTGCTAAATTTTGTATTTCTTCTGTTTTTTCTTTGCTTATATCTGCTGGAATTTTTTTATTTCCAAATTCATTTCCTTGTACTTTAGCACCACTTGTTTTTGTTGAACCGTATTTAATAGAAGCTCCTTTTCCTGCGATAGTTCCACCCTTTGATTTTTCATTTCCAATATATTTATCTGCATAACTTAAAATTTCATCAGAAAAGAATGGCTCTTCACATACAGATGCTTCGCTTTCCGTTAAATTTCCAATTACAGAACAATTTATTTCTTTTAAATTTTCAACTGCTTTTTCAACAATTATTCTATCTGTGAATTCCATTGCAAATTCAATGGCTTCTTCTAATTCTGCTTTATTTTTTGCTTTTTTAATTCCAACACTTGAACCTAAATTTCCTGGTTTTACTATAAGCGGATAATCTAATTTTTCTTCTATTTCCTTTAATATTTTCTCTTCATCTTTTATGTATTCAACTGAATAAAAAGAAACAAAATCTACAACAGATATTCCTGATTCTCTTAAAACTTTTTTCTGTAAAATTTTATCCATTCCTATACTAGATGCCATAATATCTGGTCCTACAAAAGGAATTCCAAGCAAAGTAACAAAGCCTGCTATTGTTCCATCTTCACAGTTTGTTCCATGAACTATTGGAAATGCAACATCAATAGTATTTAAAACTCTTTTTCCTATTAATGGTGCCGGTGTTCTTACAACTTTTACTCCTTTTCCATCATTAATTACAGCAACTTTATAACATCTTTTTAATAAAACATCCATATCTCTAAAAGAATATAAATCTAATAAATCATCTCCTGTATACATTACACCATTTTTAGCAATGTATATAGGAACTATTTCATATTTTTCTGGGTCTAAGCTTGAAATTGCTTGATTCATTGTAATAACTGAAATTTCATGTTCTACTGAAGCTCCACCGAAAAATACACCTACTTTTATTTTCATTTTTATTTCCTTTCTATACTTAAATTTTAAGTATATTTTAAATTTTCAAATTATAAATAATTATCTGGTAAATCGTTTTCTAATAATACAACACTTTCTTTTGTTATTATAGAATTCATTTTACCTAAAGCATCTTGTAAATTTTCTGCTATATAAACTTTTGATTCTGGATAATGCTTTTCTTTTATTCCATTATAAATAGGTATTGCTTGATTTGCTCCAACTAATATAATAAAATCTGAGCTGTCTGCTGCATTTCTTCCTAATTCTTGATTGATTTTTGCAGAATCATCTCCTAGTTCTACAATTCCTGGTGTTATTAAAATTCTTTGTTTTTGTTCAAAAGATTTTAAAACATCTAATGCCATTTTTGCACCTTTTATATTTGAATTATAAGCATCATCTATAATTATACTTCCATTTGGATTTTGTTTTAATTCTAACCTATGTGGCACTGGTCTTATATATTTTACACCTATTTTTATTTCTTCTTCTGATAATCCTAATTTATCTGCAATAGCAACTGCGCCAACAATATTTAAAATATTTAATTTTCCAAGTAATTTCGTTTTTACATTAATACTGTCTTTTCCTGGAATAACAACATCAAAAGATGAGCCTCTTTCTGTTATATTAATATTTTTTGCATAATAATCGGCTTCTTTGCTTAAACCAAATTTAACTTGTTTTTTAGAAATTTTTGAATTTCTAATGTTTTCATCTTCCCAATTTATAAAAGCTAATCCTTCATTTTCTGGAAGACTATCTATTAATTCTAATTTGGTTTTTCTAACATTTTCTATGTTTTTGAAAGTATCTAAATGTTGTGGACCAATTGCTGTAAGAATTCCATAAGTAGGATTTACAATATCTGTTATTTCTTTGATATCTCCTACATATTTTGCACCCATTTCACATATGAATAGTTGATGCATTGGTGTTAATTTTTCATTTATTGTTCTTACAACTCCCATTGTTGTATTATAGCTTTCTGGTGTCATTAATGTATTGTATTTTTGTGAAAGAATTGTATTTACTATATATTTTGTACTTGTTTTTCCATAGCTTCCTGTAATTCCAATTACTTTTAAATTCGGAATTTCTTGCAATTTATGTTTTGCCTTTTGGCAGAAACCATTTCTTATACTTTTTTCTATTGGTTTATTTATGAAGCTAACAATATAAACAAATAAATATGCTAGCATTGTAGAAATATTTGCAACAAGCATTACATATTTATAATTTAAAATATTTGCACAAACTACTAATATAACAAATAAAACTAAATATGTAGCATAAACTCTTTTTATTCTCGCTGTTACAACAAAAGGCTTTTTTTCTTTTCTTTTTTGGAAAGAAAATATTAAATAAAGTAAAATAAATGCTTCTAAAATTAATCCTACTCTATTTACAATATCATCATTAATAAAAATTAATATTGTTGGAATAATTAAAAGAATTATTGTTTTAATATTTAATACTTTTTTTAAATATCTTTTCATCCAAAGAGCATATCTATCTAAATAATAATTTTCTAATTGTAAAATATGTAATCCGTGCCTTGCAACTCTGTAAAAATAAGTTAATATTAAAATTAAATTAAAATTTAATAAAACTTTTTCCATTAGCACTCCCCTTTATTTATCATTTTTAAAAAATTCGTTTAATACGCTATTTACATTATTTATGTTTTCTAAATAAGAAAAATGAGTTGAACCAGCGTATTCAATTAAGCCACAATCTGGAATTAATTTTTCCATTTTTTTAGCATCACTAATTGGTGTGTCTTTATCTAAACTACCCCAAAAAAGCAATGTTGGAACACTAATTCTTGGTAATAAGTGGCTCAAGTCTTCATTTACAATTATTTTTAGAGTTTCTTTTAAAACATTTGCAGACATTTTGTAATCTTGTGATCCTACGTTATTTCTTAATTTTTCTTTGAATTTCTTAATTCCTTTAGTATTTGGTAATAAATTCAAGAAAAATTTTCCTGTTTTATAGAAACCAACTTTTAAGTAGTATTTTAAACTTCTTTTTGGTTTTATTCCTGCACTGTCTATTAAAACTACTTTTTTTGCTGAAACTATTCCTCTTCCGACTGCATTTATTATGATTCTTCCACCATTTGAATGTCCTATTAGAATTGGATTTTTAATTTCAAGCTTCTCTATAAATTCTTTTAAGAAATCACCAAAATCATCTGATTTTAAAGGATGCTCTGGTAGGTCGCTTTTCCCAAATCCAATAACATCTACTAAGTAAACTTTAAAATTTTTGCAAAGCTCATTTGCTATTGGTCTCATTGTTTCCATGTTTGTAAGCCATCCGTGTAATAAAATTACAGGATTTCCATTGCCAATAGCTTCATAATAAATGTTACAGTCTTTTACCTTAACTTGCAAAATTCCCTCCTATATGTAATCCACAAAACTGTGACATTTTGTGGAATTTTTCTTACTATAATTTATTCAAATTAACAGTTTTTTGTTACTGGTACTATATTATAACAATATTGTTACAATTTCAAGTTTTATCAATATAAAATGATAAAATTTAATTTTTTATTTTTATACTGTTAAAGTTCCGCCTGGCGTATCTAAAATTACTAAAATATCTTCTTCTTTTCCAGTTTCTACATTTATATAAACTAAAAATTCTTTATCCTCAACTCTTCCCTTGAATTCATAACAATTAATCTCTGTTTTCCATTCAGTAGGAATTATAGCCATATTTTCAGATAAAATCTCTAATTTAGGATTTAGTTTATTTCTTGCTTCATCTAAAGAAATTTTAGGTTCTACATATTTTCTTTCTGTGTGTGAATTCAAATATCCACTTGTTTCTATTCCTAAAACTTCACCATTATCTAATGCAATTCTTACTTTTATTAAGTCTGGATATATAATTATTCCATTATCATTATAAGCATAATTTATTGTAACAACATTACTTTGCTTTATGAAATATGTTTCTTTCATATTTTCAAATCCTTTATCTGCTAAATAGCTTTTTCCAATTTCATTTGCCTCTTCTTGCGAAATTTTTTCTTCAGTAACTTCTCTATCTAAAGAAGTTTCCACAACATGTCCTCCTTTTTTAGAAATCATTATGCTATATTTTTCTTCTTTATTTTTCAATTTTACAGAAAAATCATATCCCGGAATATCTGCAGTTTCAAGAACTATATTTGTTTGAGCACTTTCAAAATCTTCCCCGAAAAATTCTTTTACTTTTTCTTTTGCCTCTTCTTCACTAATATCGTTCCCAGTTAAACCTAATTTTTCTTTTTTATTTATGTGGTCTGAATAAGCTCCATCATATATTAATCCTTCATAATCATTTAAATTATCATCAATATTTGAAAAAACATTAATACTATCAACTGTTTGTGCAAATTTAGTTTCTGAATTCAAGTTTAAATCTTTCCAATTAATTTCACCACTATATATTTCTTCTGAAAGCTGATTTAATGTATTTTCTAAGTCAACACTATATTTATACATAGTTTCTAAATTATTAAAATCTTCCTCTGTTAAACCTTCTCCATTAATATTTTTTCTTGACAATGAATATGAATAATCACTTACTTGGTTCAAAAATTTGGCAGTTTGAGATAAGCCTTCATTTTCAGAAAAAATTCTTGAAAGATATACCATTCCTAAATTAGAATCTCTCCAAATTTGAGTTAAAGTTTGAGCAGAATGCTCTGGGCTTTTTGAAATCATTGCTTTTGCCAAATAATTTTCCACACTATTTACATAGTTTACTAAATTGCTAAATGCCTCTGTATAGTTATTTTCGTTTAAATTATTATATTCTTCTCTTAATTTAAATGCATAATATCCTGTTGCAAATGTTAATACAACTAAAACAGTTATGCATGCAAGTAACAAATTTCTCTTGTTTTTCATATATTCTCCTTTCATTTTTTCTTATTTTTTCCATTAAAGTAATAAATATACTTATTATTTCTATTTATAAATATAAATATTTCCATTTATAAATTATAAATATTTCCATTTATAAATTATAAATATTTCCATTTATAAATTATAAATA
>CANQGE010000032.1 GCA_947601495.1 uncultured Clostridia bacterium
TCTACCAAAACCTAAACCTGTATATTTATCAGTATTTTTAAGACATAGGATTTTTTAAATCCATTTAGATTTTGAGTGCTGTGCGTATACCAATTTCGCCACATCAGCATATATGCGTTTTAAAAACGCATAATTATATTAACACATATTTTCTTTCATGTCTATATTTTTATTTATATTATATTTTCTTTAAAGCTTTTTCCTTCTAATTTTGGTAATCCAAATAAATCTAAAACTGTAGCAGATATATCTGCATAAGTTTCTCTAATTCCTAAATCTACATTTTGTTTTAAATTTTTTCCATATACAAGAATTGGAATATATTCTCTGCTATGGTCTGTGCTTGGTGTACTTGGATCATTTCCATGATCTGCTGTTAAAATTAATATGTCATTTTCTTTAATAGAATCCATTATTTCTGGTAATTTAGCATCAAATTCTTCTAATGCATTTTTATAACCTTCTATATTATTTCTATGTCCATAAAGCATATCGAAGTCTACTAAATTTACAAAAATTAAGTCTTCACTTGCATTTTTAATTTCTTCAATTGTTTTATTAATTCCGTCTGTATTTCCAGATGTATGAATTGCTCTTGTTATTCCTCTTCCTGTAAATAAATCTTCTATTTTTCCAATTGCTAAAACTTTTTTATTGTTTTCTACAAAAACATCTAACATTGTTTTTCCAAAGTCTTGTGCTTCAAAATCTTTTCTATTATATGTTCTAGTAAAATTTTCATTATTTGTTCCAACAAAAGGTCTTGCAATTACAGTTCCAATTCCATAACCTTTTTCATCTATTGTTTCTCTTGCAATTTTGCATAATTTATATAATTCTGGAACAGGCATCATTTCCTCATGCGCTGCTATTTGAAAAACGCTGTCTGCTGAAGTATAAACTATTGGCATATTTAAATTTATACTTTCTTCTCCATATTGTTTTAAAAAGTCTGTTCCAGAACCTTTTTTATTACATATAAATCCTTTTATATTAGCTCTTTTTGATATTTCATCTAAAAGTTCTTGTGGAAAACCTTCATAATATGTTTTAAAAGGTTTGTCTTTAATAAATCCAGCTATTTCCCAATGTCCAACAGGACTATTTTTTCCTTTTGCTTGTTCTTTAGCTTTTCCAAATATTCCTATTGGAAGCTCTTCTTTTTCTGGTATAGTAAGACCTTGGATATTATATAATCCTAATTTTTTCATATTCGGAATATTTAAATTAGAATTATAATATATTCCTTCTAAAGTATTGCTTCCAACATCTCCATATTCATTTGCATCTGGAGTCTCTCCCACTCCAAAACTATCTAAAACAATAATAATAGCTCTATTTATCATTTTTTAAACCTCTTATTTTAATTCAACATCATATTCATAAACAAACACATCTTTTGATTTTGGTAATACTAAATTATTGCTTTCTGTAAAGTACTTATTAGTTCTAAATTTATTTTTTTGTACTAGTTTAAAATTAAGTTTTTTGCAATCTAAAAATACACTTGTAGATACATTCATTCCAGCTGGTAATGTTTGATTATTGTTATCGTAAAAAATTATGTTTGTATAGTAAAGAAGTGGTAATCCTGCTTTATAGTTCAATTTTATTAAATTAAGTGCACCTTCTCCATCATCTTTATATTCTGTTAATGCATTTTCAGCACTTATATTGTAAACGTCAAAAGATTGTTCTTTTACTTTTTCAGTTATTTGAGATACTTTATATAAAGAAAAATCATATTCTGCAGACATTTTAGGAACTGCACCCTCTAAGTATGTTATAATTGTTTGCAATTTTTCAGTAAAATCAAATACATCTATTTTCTTGTTTATATTTAATATCTTAAACTTACTCTTTTCATTTTCTCTATGACCTTTACTTCCAATATATTTTAACTTTCTGTTATCATCTTCAACATTACCAAAAATATCGAAAGTTTCTGTGTCTATGTATAGTCTGTTACTATTAAATTCTTCTTTAAGATTATTTAATGTTTCTTCTAATAAGTTTTGATTTAAATCATTTTCTCTAAGCATATTAATTAAGTCTAACATTTCCGTTTTTGCTATAAATAAACTGTCCATTTCTTCTTTTGACAATTTCTTTCTCTGCAATTTATCTAATTCTTCGCCTAATTCATCTATTTCTGTTTGGAAATCGAAGACTTTTTGTAGAACTTTTTTGTTTTCCTCTTTTTCATCTTCATTGCCCATTTCTAGACTTAACTTCTCATCTTTATTAGAGAACTTCCAGAAATCAAAAATGCTTTTTCTATGTTTATCTATTTCTTCTATATACAAACTTGCATTTTTTACTTTTGATTCTATGTTTTCAAGTTTTAATGTTGAAGCTTTTAAATCTTGATTTAGATTTCTGTTATTTTTTTCTGCTCTTTCTAATAAAGAATATATTGTAACTAAATCTTCAATAGTATAAAATTTCTTTTCTTGTAGAACAGCTTCTATACTATCTGTTTTAACTACTTGTGATTTTTCTTCAGTATCAAATAATTCGTCTTTAATTTCTTCTAATTTTTCTTTATCTGTAAGCACTTTTTTATTAGATTTTGAAGACTTAAAGAAATATTTTACTTTTCCAATAAAAGTTTTCTTACATTCTAAGTATGTAGAAATTTCTTTTTGCTTAATTAAATATTCATCTTCTTTTTTCTTTATTTTAGAATTAATATTTTTAAGCTCTGCTTCTAATTCTACTATTGACTTATTTTCTGCTTTTATTTTATCTATTGCTTCTTCAATTTCTGTTTTAATAAATTCTGTAAGTATATCGTAAGTAATTCGTTTATTGTTCATATATAGTTCTAATCCGTTGTTGCTATCTATTTTAGTTTCAAAATTGAAATGATTTTTTATTTCTGTTTGCATTATAAATAAAGCTTTTAAAAGTTTATAAAATTTGATAGCCTCATCTCTGCTTTGCAATTTTACTTTATATAAACTCTTTACCTTTTCATATACAAAAGTTTCTCCAACGATTTGTAGAGACATCTTATTAGTTCTATCATATACTTCAAAAGACAATGCCCATTCTTTTGTGAAAAGCCATAAATAATTTTCTAAATCTGCAATTTCATTTCTGTTTAAATATTCCTCAGAATAATTTAGAGCATTTATTGGAACATAAATTTTGGGAGCTACTCTTTTACTACTATTTGCAAATTCTATTTTAGATTTTAATAAATAAAAGAATTCTCCAAAAGTACTTTCCCTAGAGCAAACTAACATAAAATATCTTCCAGTTGCTTCAGAATAATAAATTTGCCACATATTATCTTTATTATATTTTACTTTAAATGGTTCTTTTTTTTCTAATTCTTTTTGAACTGTGGCTACTGTTTCTATTTCTGGTATAGTAACAGTGTTTAACATTTTCAAAAATAGAGTATATCTTTCTAAGTCATCATCACTTTGTGCAGGTAAAATATATTTATATAATGGCATTGCCTTTGAATATTTATCTCTTAATGGATCTGTTCTTAAACATGGAGTAATTAATATATCTATTTTGTCTATTGGTATAAATTTAAAAACTCTATGGTCTTTATCATTACTTAATCTAGAAACATTAAAGTTAAGTGGTGAATAATCAATTACTTCATCAGGAATGTTTTCAAAATCTAAATTTAAATAATTTAATTTTTTATCTAAATCGTTTCTTGCAATATTATTATCCATGTTTTTCCCCTTTCAATACTATAAGAAAAAGTATATCATACAAAAAATTTTTATTCAATTACAATAATATTATATTTTTTTACTTTTTATTTCTTCTTGAATTTTATTTAAAAATTCTTCATACTTCATTTGGCCAATGTCGCCTTCTTTTCTAGCTCTTACTCCAACAGCATTTGCTTCTTTTTCCTTATCTCCTAGTATTAGCATATATGGAACTTTTTGTAATTGTGCCTCACGAATTTTATAGCCAATTTTTTCTTGTCTATCATCTAATTCCACTCTTAGTCCGTCATTTTCTAATTTTTCTACAACAGATTTTGCATATTCTTTTTGATTATCTGAAATTGGTAAAACTTTTACTTGAACAGGTGAAAGCCATACTGGAAAAGCTCCTGCAAAATGTTCTGTAATAATTCCAATAAATCTTTCAAAAGATCCAAATAAAGCTCTGTGAACAAGAATTGGAACTTTCTTTTCTCCATTACTATCTATGTAAGATAGATTAAATCTAAGTGGTAATTGAAAATCTACTTGAACAGTACCCATTTGCCATTCTCTTCCTAAACAGTCTTTCATTTTGATATCAATTTTAGGTCCGTAAAAAGCTCCATCTCCTTCATTTATTCTATATTGATCTTTTCCACATAAATCATCTAATACATCTCTTAAATTTGCTTCTGCTTTATTCCAAAGCTCAATATCTCCCATGTAGTCATCTGGTCTTGTTGAAAGAGTAAGTTCAAAGTCTAGTCCAAAAATTCCATATAAATATTTTGCAATTTCTATAATGTCTTTTATTTCTGAACCTAGTTGTTCTTCTGTTATGAAGTTATGTGCATCATCTTGTCTAAACATTCTTACTCTAAATAATCCATTTAATTGTCCAGATTTTTCATTTCTATGAATAACATCTATATCATTAAATCTTAATGGTAAGTCTTTATAGCTTCTTAATTTTGAAGCATAAATTTTAATTGCATTAGGACAGTTCATAGGTTTTAATGCTTGTTCTTTTCCGTCTGAATCTGTTAAAACAAACATGTCTTCTTTATAGTGATCCCAGTGTCCAGATATTTTCCAAAGTTCGCTACTATTTAATTGTGGCCCAGAAAATTCTAAATATCCTCTTTTTTCATGTTCTTTTCTCCAAAGGTCTATTAAAATATTCATCATTTTAAATCCCTTTGGCATCCAATATGCCATTCCTGGAGCTGTTTCATCAAAGAAAAATAGTTCTAATTCTTTTCCTAATTTTCTATGATCACGTTTTTTTGCTTCTTCAATCATATTTAAATATTCTTCTAGTTCACTTGCTTTTGGATAAGAAATTCCATAAATTCTTTGAAGCATTTTATTGTGTTCATCACCTCTCCAATAAGCTCCTGATGAAGATAATAATTTAACTGCTTTTACTGCTCCTGTTGTTGGTAGATGTGGACCTTTACATAAATCTGTAAATTCTCCTTGTTTGTAAAAAGAAATTACTTCTCCTTCTGGTAAATCTTTAATAAGCTCTACTTTATATGGTTCATCTTTCTCTTCCATTAATTTAATAGCTTCTTCTCTTGGAAGTTCAAATCTTTCAATTTCTAAATCTTCTTTAATTATTTTTTTCATTTCTTCTTCAATTGAAGCTAAGTCTTCTTCTGAAAAAGGTTTTTCTACATCAAAATCATAATAAAATCCATTTTCAATAGATGGACCTATTGTAAGTTTTGCTGATGGAAATAATCTTTTAACAGCTTGAGCCATAATGTGAGAAGTTGTATGCCAATACATACTTTCTTCTACATCCATTGTTTTTCCTCCGTGTAATTTTACTTTAAACATAATAAATTCCTCCTTTGCCATTTTTGGCTTTAAAAAATTTATTTTAAGCACTCTTTTTTACTTTCAAGGATTTTTGATTTTACAAGATTTTATAAAGATTATAAAAAATCAAAAATCCCCTACAAGTACTAAAAGTACTTATAGGGGTAAGTTTATTCTTACGGTTCCACCCTACTGTTTAACTTAATTTCGATATTAACGCCATCTTACGCGCCATTTTTTCAAATGGAAGCTCCAAGGTAGTTTTTCAAACATGTTTACTTAAGTTAGCTTTCAGCTAATAACCAACTCTCTCTGTTAGCAACCTTTATTTTACTTTTCCTTTTCATAGCTTATATGTACTATGGTAATATTTTACTACTGTTTTAAATTTATGTCAATCAGTTGTATTAAAGTTTATATTTAAATTTTGAAGGTTAGTCAAACATATGTCACACTTTTTTGAAAAATATATATTTCAAGTACTCTATATTGTTATAACCA